>JBILEY010000068.1:0-17161 GCA_044351865.1 Planctomycetota bacterium
GGCCCCCGCCGCGGGCGCGGCCCCCTGCTGCTGCGCCCCGTCGACCGGCGCCGTCTCGGTGCTCGGCGCCGGCGGTGCGTCGACCGCGCCCTGCGGCGCCTCGGCCGCACCCTTCGCCGCGTCCGCTTTCTCGGCGGCGCGTTCGGCGGAGCGGCGCTCGTCCATCTGCATCTCGCGCTCGATCTCGTCGATCTGTTTCGCCGACAGCTTCTGCAGCACTTCGTACTCGGCGAAGTCGGCGAACGGCACGAACACGTAGTTGCGCGCGCCGGAGGTGTACCAGAGCCGGATGCCAGCCCCGCGGTCCTTGGCCTGGGCGTCGACGAAGCGCAGGCCGTCGACGCGCTCGACCAGGCGGCCGTCCTTGACCACGCCGATCAGCTTGTTGCCGTTCTTGAACCGCACCGCGACGCGCACGTGGCTCTGCAGCGAACGACCGGCGTCGAGGCCTTCGCGCATCTGCGCGGCGCGCTGCTCGACCCGCGCGTCGTCGCGCTTCGGCTCGCCCTGCGCAGCAGGTGCCGGCGTCTGCGCGACCAGGGGAACGGCGACCGCGAACAGGGACAAGGCACGACGCAGGTTCATGCCTCGGTATCGGCAGGAACGGCGGCGCGACTCGATCCCGGTCCCGAAGCGGGACCGGCCGTCAGGTCCGGTCGATCCGGCGCCGATAGACCCGGGAGCGTCGGAGGCTGCCCGCCGCCACGGAGACAACCATGGACCATTCCGAAGCTGTGCTCACCTCGCCGCAGGGCCGCACGCCGAACGCCGAGCGTTCGGGCGAACGCGGTGTGGCGCTGGTGATGGCGATCATGTTCACCGTCATCGTCGTCGGCATCACCGTCACCGGCGCGCTGACGCTGCGCGCCCACCAGGCGAAGACCCGCGTCAGCTTCGTCACCCACGGCCAGGCGGTGCAGTTCAGCAAGTCGGGCCTGATCGAAGCGCTCGGCTGGCTGCGCAAGCAGACGTCGCAGCCGGTGACGACGTTCGCGCCGGTGCTCGACATGGATGTGGCGCCGCCGATCATGGACACCATCGATGCGGACATCGGCATCGTGCGCGAGTTCGAGATCACCAACTCGATCTGGGGCCGCTACGAGGTCTGGAAGCAGTGGGACGCCGACCCGAACGCGACCCGCCTCGCGTGGCGCCAGCAGATGCAGTGCGAGGACATCTCCCACCTGCGCGGCGATCTGGCGCCGGGTTCGGTGTGGCGCCTGCGCAGCATCGGCTACGTGTTCCGCCGCGTCGATCCGAACGTCGCCTTCAACGAGGCCCCGAACCAGGTGCTCGGCCAGGACATGACCGAGGTCGAGACGCGGCGCCTCGCCTTGCAGCCGCCGGGCCAGGCGGCCTTGTGCACGCGCAACGGCAACACCACGCAGGTGCTGACCCGCGGCAAGGTCGTCGGTGGCTCGCTCGGCGCCGGCATCTTCTACAAGCAGGGCACCGGCGCGATCACCATCAGCGGCACCGGTGCCAGCATCGCCGGCTCGCCGTCGCAATCGGCCTCGTCGACCTACGACGACTCGTTCGAAGTGGTGTTCGGCGTGTCGCAGAGCGAACTGGCGGCGATGGCCGACTACTACGTCACCAGCACGGCCGACTTCCCGAGCCCGGTGCCGATCGACAAGGTCGTGCTGAGCACGACCGGCATGACCTTCACTGCGGCGAAGCCGCTGAAGGGCACCGGCGTCGTCGCCATCATCGGCAACACCACGATCGGCCAGGGCACCTACTCGGCGTTCTCCGGCCTGCTCTACGTGCAGGGCAACCTGACCGTGCGCGAGCCGTGCGAGATCCAGGGCGCGGTCGTCGTCACCGGCACCGTGCGCGTCGAAGGTTCGTCCGACTGGGTGACGCTGACCTACGACGACTCGATCCTGGCGCACCTGCGTCAGGAGGTCGGCACCTACCGCCTGTCGAGCGCGATCCAGCGGCCGATGGCGAAGGACGATTGAGACAGCGCTGGCGGCGTCACGGCGCCGCCGGCGGTGTCGTCACCCGCGCGTTGCCCTGCAGCGCGCGCGTGAGCGCCGCCGCGAGCCGTTGCCGGTCGATCGGCTTGGCGAGGATCTCGAGCCCGGCGTCGACGAGGTCGCGATGCGTGACGCGGCCGTCGAGGTAGCCGCTGACGAACAGGATCGGCAGCTCGGGCCGCACCGCGCGCAGCGCATCGAGCAGGCGACGACCGTGCAGCCCGGGCATCACCACGTCGCTGAGCACGACGTCGAACGCCGCCGGCGTCGCCTGCAGCACGACGAGCGCCGCATCGCCGCTGGCAGCCGCCTGCACCAAGCAGCCGAGCTGCGCCAGCAGGCGCTGCAGGGTCGCGCGCACGGTGTCTTCGTCCTCGATCAGCAGCACACGCGCCGCCAATCGTGAAGGTGCTGGCGCCGCCGGCACCACCACCACCGGTGCCGGCGCCGCCACGTCGCGCGGCAGCACGATCGTCACCGTCGTGCCCGCTCCCGGCGCACTGTCGATGCGCGCCTCGCCGGCGAGCTGCTTCGTGATGCCGTAGACGGTGGCGAGGCCGAGCCCGCGCGTGCCGCTCGCTGCCTTGGTCGAGAAGAACGGCTCGAACGCGCGTTCGACGACGTCCGGGGCCATGCCGCAGCCGGTGTCGCGCACCGACAACTGCACGCCGTCGCCGACGGCGGCCACCGCGATCGCCACCTCGCCGCCGCGCGGCATCGCGTCGCGCGCATTGGCGCACAGGTTCAGCAGGATCTGCTCGATCTGCGTCACCGCCGCGCGCACCGGCGCTGGCCCCGCGAGCAGCAACCGCAGCGTCACCGAGTCGCCGAGCAGCGACTGCAGCACGGGCCGCAGGTCGCCGACGACGCGACCGAGCTCGAGGCGCTCGGTGGCGACGTGCTGGCGACTCGCCACCGCCAGCAAGTGCTGCGTCAGGTTGCGGCCGCGATCGCTCGCCTGCTCGATCGACTGGCACAGCTCGGCGCGTTCCTGCGGCGACTGCGCGTCGACCAGCAGTTCGCCAGCGCCGCGCACCACCGTCAGCAGGTTGTTGAAGTCGTGGGCGATGCCGCCGGCGAGCTGGCCGATGCTCTCCATGCGCTGCATGCGCTGCAGTTGCCGCTCGAGCCGCTGCTGCTCCTGTTGTGCGGCTTCCTGGCGCGCCAACGCGTCGCGCAGTTCGACGGTGCGGTCGGCGACGCGCTGCTCGAGGTGCTGCTGCGCCTCGACGAGTTCGCGCGTGCGATCGTCGACCACCGCCTGCAGCCGCGATGCCCGCTTCGCCGCACGCCGCGCACCGAAGCGCACCAGCAGCAGCGCCAGCACCGCGGCGAGGCCGAGCCCGAGCGGCTTCACCCAGGCGTGCTCCCACCACAGCCGACCGACGTGCAGCCGCAGGCGCAGCGTGCCGCCGGCGGGGTTGCCGCCGGCGTCGACGGTCGAAGCTTCGAACACGGCGTCGCCCGGCGGCACGGCGACGAGACGCACTTCGCGGTCGTAGGTCGGGGCCGACCACTCGTCGTGCCCGCCGCCGAGCCGCCAACGGAAGCGCACCGCGGCGCCGTGGTCGAAGGCGCAGGTGCCGAGGCGCACGATCAGCGACCGCACGCCCAGCGGCAGCGTGATCTCGTCGGCGAACGGCAGCCGGCGGTCGCCGACGATCAGCTCGTGCACATGCGTCGGCAGGTCGAGCGTCGGCGACGACAGGTGCGACGGCGAGAACTCGTACAGCGCCTGCATGCCGACGAACCAGAAGCTGCCGTTCGCGGCCCCGATGCAGCCCTGGTAGCCGCCGTTCATCTCCGCCGGCCCACCACCGGGCGTGCCGAGCACACGGCACGACAGCGTGGCGGCGCGCCCCGCGGCGACGGCGTCGAGATCGACACGTCGCACGAGCGACAGACCGCGATTGGTGGCCAGCACCAGCTCGTCGCCGTGTTCGGCGAAGCCGCACAGGTGCTGGTCGTGCATCCCGTGCCGCTCGTCGATCGGCACGACCTGCGCGCCGTCGACACGCACGAGGCCGCCGCCGTAGGTGGCGATCCAGGCGCGTTCGCCCGCTTCCGGCAGCACGCTGCGCACCTGGCCGAACGGCAGCTCCTGCCCGGACCACCAATGCCGCACCTGCGCGCTCGCCAGGTCGACGCGGGCCAGGCCATCGGTGCAGCCAAGCCACATGGCCCCGTCCGGAGCGAACACGATGGTGCGCACGGCGCGTCGGGCGAACGCCGCAGCGAACGGTGGCACCGCGACCTCGTCGCCCTGGTAGCGCGCCAAGCCGTCGCCGCCGAGCCACAACGCCCCGTCCGGCCCGCGCGTCACCGCCACGATGGTGTGCGTAGGCCACACCGCGCGCGGGCCGACCAGCACGCAACCGCGGTCGTCGCGGCGCAGCAGGCCCGGCTCGCCGACGATCCACTGCGTGCCGTCGCCGTCGACGCAGAGCGTGCGCAGCGGCAGGAACGGTTCGAGTGCGGGGTCGTGGACGAAGCGCTTGCCTTCCTGGCGGAACAAGCCGTCCATCGTCGTCACCAACACCCCACCGCGGCCATCGCCGCTGACGGCCGCGAGCCCACGCGCCGGCAGGCCGCTCGTCAGCGAGTAGGCGAACACGTCGGCGGCGCGGAAGCGGGTTGCCCCTTCTTCGGTATAGCCGGCCCACATGCCGCCCTCGCGATCCTCGCACAGGCTGCGCGTCGACCGCAGCACCTGGGCCGGCACCAGCGGCACCATCGCGGGCACCGTCGGGTCGGCATCGGCCTCGACGCGGGCCTTGCCCAGCCGATGCGTGCGCATCCACGTGCCGACCCACAAGGCGCCGTCGCGCGCTTGCAGCAGCGACAGCACCGGCTGGTCGAGTCCGGGCACCGGCCGCCACGCGCGCAGTTCGCTGTCGACGACCTGGAACAGACCGTCCTTGGTGCCGACGACGAGCCGTTCGCCGATCTCGGCGATGCAGCGCACGTCGCCCGCCACCAGCATGCGGGCACCGTCCGCGTCCAGGCGGAACAGCCACTGCATGTCGCACGCGTAGACGGCGCCGCTGCTCCCGCGCTGCAGCATCGACAACCGGCGCAGCCGGACGTCGTCGACCGGCGCGAACGAGCCGCCGTGCTGCACGAACGTGCCAACGTCGGTGGCGACGAACAGCCGGCCGTCGCCCGCTTCGGCGATGGCGACGACGTTCGCCCCCGCGACCTCGGGGTGGTGCACGAACACGCCGTCGCGATGGTGGAACAGGCCGCCGATGTCGCTGCCGATCCACAGCGTGCCGTCCATCGTCTCGCACAAGCAGGTGAAGCGGCTGCTGCGCAGCGCCGGTGCGGTCACCGGGTCGAACACCTGCATGCGGTCGCCGTCGAACGAGACCAGGCCGCCGAGCGTCGCCATCCACAAGCGCCCGTCGCGGGCCTGCACGATGGCGTTGACGGTGTTCTGCGGCAGGCCGTTGCCGCTGTGCCAGTCCCGGGTGGCGAACGTCACCCGGTCGTCCGGCGACTGCGCGAGGTTCGTCTGCGCGACGAGCGGCTGGGAGCAAGCCGGGCCCAAGGCGCCGACCACCACCCCGAAGGCCACCATGCCGCGGCATGCCCAGGCGCCGATCCACGAACAGAAGCGCTGGCCGAGCGGCGGACAAAGCGGCATGGCCTGGTTTGTATCGCCAGGATCACGTGCCGCCAACGCGAAGGCATGCCCCAGCCAGTCCACAGCCGTTCCATCTTCCACTCGACATGGGTGCGATCGGCGTCGGTCGGGCCGTTGCCTCCTCTGGGTCGGAGGCTATGCCCACCCCAGGAGCCTCCCCATGCACTCGATCCCTAGGACTGCCCTCGTTGCGAACCTCCTGTTGATGCCGCTCGCGGCGCAGACCGTGCAGGCGTCGATCACCGCCTTGCAGCCGCTGTCTGCGACCGCGACGGTCGCCACGACCGCCACGTCGTCCTCGCCCGCCGGCGCGCTGGCCCAGTTCGGCGGTCTGACCGCCAGCCCGGGACCAGGCGCCTCCGCGTCGCTGTCCTGGATGGCCGTGGACAGCGACCTGCAGACGTTCGTCGGGCTCGAGCACACGTTGCTCGTGTCGCCGGCACCGGGCGGCACCGCCGCGGTCGGCCAGCTCGAATACGAAGTGACCTTCGTGGCGCCCGTCCCGCTCTTCGGTCGACTCGAAGTCGCTCGCAGCGACAATCTCACGGGCGGAGCGTCGGCGGCGACGGTCGCCCTCGACCGCGACGGGGATGGCGTCTACGAGATTCCGAGCCTCGACAGCGCGGCGGTGCTGAGCACGCAGTTCTTCTGGTTCGGCCCGACGCCGCGGAAGGTGCGTGTGCGCATCGCCAACCAGCTGGCGGTGCCGGGGATCAGCACCGGCTCCGTCTCGCTGATGGTCCGGCCCGAGAACGGCCTGTTCTTCGTGCCCACGGCGGTCGGCTGCGGCAGCGCGCCGATGTCCCTCGAGGCCGCGCCGGTGTTCCCCAACACCGGCGTGCGGGTCACACTGAACAACTCCTTCGGGATCCAGTTCGGCGTGCTCGTACTCGGCCTCGCGCAGCAACCGGTGCTGTTCCCGTCGCTCGGCGGCGCACCGTGCCTGCTGGTGCCGCGGCCCGACGTGCTGGTGCCGATCGCCCCCTCGCAGATCGGGTCGCTGGACATCGGCCTGCCCGCCAGCGTGCGGCCGGTGACGATCGACATGCAGGCGGTCACCCTCGATTCCGCGCTGCGGCTGTCGTTCACGGCCGGACTCTCGCTGACCGCTTGGTGAATCGCCTGGGGAGTCGACGGCCGAAACGGATTCCTTGGTTGTTGGTGCTCCAGGATTCCCGCACGACGTCAGCACCAACAGCCAGGGGATGAGTTCCCAGCGGGAGCCCATGGCACCCGAGGTGCAGAGGTCGTTCGATTCGACGACCATGCGCACCGCGAAGATCCCGCTGGTTCTCGCCCTCGGCGTCGTTGGCGCCACCGACCAGCTCGCGGGCCAGTCGGCGCCGGCAACACCCCCGGTCCCCGAATACGTGCTGGACCCGGACACCAACGTCCGCGTGGTCGAGGGCTTCGACGTCGAACTGCTCTACGCGGTGCCGCCCGAGCAAGGCTCGTGGGTGGCGATGGCGTTCGATCCGAAGGGTCGACTGATCGTCTCCGACCAGGACAGCCAAGGCGTGTTCCGGGTGACGCTGGCCACGCCGGGCGATCCCACCGCGAAGGTGCGCGTCGAGAGCCTGCCGGGGTTCCCGTACGAGCCGGTGCCGTGGGGCAAGCGCACGGTCGGTGGAGCGCTCGGGTTCCTCTACGCGTTCGACAGCCTCTACATGTCGACGATGACGGGCTTCTACCGGATTCGCGACACCGACGGCGACGACGCCTACGACGAGTTCACCAGGTTCAAGGTCCTCGAGATGGGCTACGAGCACTCGGCCCACTCGATCGTGCTCACCGAGGATGGCAAGGCGCTCTACCTGGTGTCGGGCAATCACTCGCGGGTGCCCGCTGGTACGTCGAGCCGGCAGCCGCCGGTCTGGCAGGAGGACTCGCTGCTGCCGGTCATGCCCGATCCGCAGGGGCATGCAGTCGGCATCGCGGCACCCGGTGGCTGGATCTGCCGCATCGCGCCGGATGGCACGGACTGGACGATGGTCGCCTCCGGGCTGCGCAACTCGGTCGATCTGGCCGTCAACCGCGAAGGGGAACTGTTCACCTACGACTCCGACATGGAGTTCGACATCGGCAGCCCGTGGTACCGACCGACGCGCGTCAACCACGTGACGTCCGCCGCCGAGTTCGGCTGGCGCGCGGGCTCGGGAGCATGGCCTGACTACTTCGCCGACAGCCTCGGTTCGGTCGTCGACATCGGCCCCGGTTCGCCGACCGGCATGAGCTTCGGCTACCGATCGCGCTTCCCGCAGCACTACCAGGACCAGCTGTTCCTGTGCGATTGGACGTTCGGCACGATCTACACGTGCGACCTGACGGAGAGCGGGTCGAGCTACACGGGAACGGTGACCGAGTTCCTGACCGGGTCGCCGCTGAGCATCGCGGCGATGCGCTTTGGCCCGGACGGCCACATGTACTTCCTGGTCGGCGGCCGCAACACCGCGTCGAAGCTCTACCGGGTGCGCTACACCGGCCAGACGCAGCCGCCCGTGGTGCGGCGCGCGACCACCAACCAGTCGCTGCGCGACCTGCGCCACACGCTCGAGGCCTTCCACGACGGCGGGCGCGGCGGCAAGGCTGCGGTCGAGGCGGCGTGGCCGCATCTGTCGCACGCGGATCGCAGCCTGCGCTACGCCGCCCGGCTGGCGATCGAGAACCAACCCGTGGCCCTGTGGCAGGAGAAGGTGCTCACCGAGACCGAGCCGCGCGCGCTGATCCACGGCGTGCTCGCGCTGTGCCGCCACGGCGACAAGACGCTGACCAGCCGCGTGCTGGAACGGCTGGCGAAGGTGCCGTTCGCAGGTCTCCCCCACGAGGACCGGCTCGCGCTGCTGCGCGCCTACTCGTTGTGCTTCCTGCGGCTCGCCCCGCCGACGGCCGCCGAGGTCGCGGCCGTGGTCGCGACGCTGGAGCCGCTGTATCCGGCCAACGACGAGCGCCTCGACGCCGAACTGTGCCGCGTGCTGAGCCACCTCGACGCCCAGCGCGTGGTCCAGAAGACGATCGCCCTGATGCGGGCGACGGCCACCAGGACGCTCGCCTACGACAAGGCGATGCTGGCGCGGCACGAGTACGGCGAAGCCATCCTGAAGGCGATGGCCAACACGCCGAACAGCCAGAACATCCACTACGCCCACGCCATCCGGCGCGTGCAGTCGGGCTGGACGCTCGACGACCGCAAGTACTACTTCGGCTGGCTCGACGACACCTTGCGCAAGGACGGCGGCAAGAGCTTCGCCGGCTACGTGCGCGCGATTCGCGACGATGCGATCGCCCATCTGCCCGCCGCCGATGCCGCGGCGGTGTCGTGGCTGCTCGACGAGATCGAGCCCGTCGATCTCGGCGCGCTGCCGATGCCGAAGGGCCCGCCCGGCAGCTGGACCACCGAGTCGGCGATGCAGCTGTTCGCCGGCGAACTGGTCGGGCGCGACTACGACAACGGCAAGCAGATGTTCGCGGCCGGTCGCTGCGTCGCGTGCCACCGCTTCCAGGGCTCCGGCGGCTACTCGGGTCCGGATCTCGGCACCGTCGGCAAGCGCTTCGCGATCCGCGACATCCTGGTCGCGATCTGCGAACCGAGCCAGTCGATCTCCGAGCAGTACCAGGCCAGCAAGATCACGCAGCGCGACGGCACGGTGCACTACGGGCGGTTGATCTACCGCAAGCCCGACGAGACGGCGTTCGCCACCGATCCGTTCGCGTTGGGCGTGCTCACCAAGCTGCCGACCGCCAGCATCGCGAGCATCGAGCCGTCGCAGGGGTCGATGATGCCGCCGGCGACGATCGCGCTGATGAACGCCGACGAAGTGCGCGACCTGATCGCCTACCTGGTGTCGGGCGGCAACCGCAAGCACAAGGTCTTCCGCAAGGACTGAGCGACGATCCCTGGCTTCAGCCGCCCGCACACACGGGGACCACGTACGGGCCCTCGGGCACCACGGCGACGCGCCGGTCGCCGCTGCGCGCGACGCTGTCGACGACCGCCGCCGCGACCGACGGCGTGCTGCCGACGCCGGTCAACCGCAGCGCGGCGGCGTCGAGACCGGTCGTGTAGAGCTGCACCTCGCCCTGGTGCATCGACTTCACCTGCATCTGCGTCTGCCACTCGTCGACGTCGGCGAAGCGCTTTTGCTCCAGCGTGCGCAGGAAGGCGTCGGGACCGAGGCCGACGAGCCGGGCCTGCGACGCGGCGAACGCGCGCGAGCCGAGGCCTTCGCTGCACGCCGACGCGATGACCAGGGTGCCACCGGGCTGCAGGATGCCGAGCGGCGCCACCATGCCCTTCACGGTCTGGTAGTAGGTCGCATCCAGCGGATGCCCGGCAGCACTCGTCACCACGGTCGCGAAGCGATGCGGCAGTTCGACGCGGCAGCACCGTTCGGTCACGGCGACGGCGGCCAGGTGGCTCTCGACCAGTTCGCCGGCGTTGACGAACGACAGGCGACGATGCTCGTCGAGCACGGTGTTGACGCCGAACACCGGCCCGAGGCGCTCGGCGATCGCCAGCTGCTCGCGATGCAGCGGGTTGCCCGCCAGCACCAGGTTGGCGGCGTTCGCATGCGCCATGAAGCGATGCGCATGGAACGTGGTGATCGTGTCGCGGTGCGCGATGCCCGGCGCGATGACCTTGCGGCCGCCGGAGTAGCCGGCCATGAAGTGCGGCTCGACCAGTCCGGTCACCACCTTGACCTCGGCGCGGGTGAAGCGACGGTCGAGCCGCACCGGAGTGCCGTGCGCGGTCGGGCCGAGGTCGTCGTGGGCCGCGTCGTCGTCGGCATCGTGGTTGACCACGGCGACGTTCTGCAGCACCCACGGGTCGCCGACCAGTTCGGCGAGCTCGGCGCCGAGGTTCGGGCGGTGCATGCCGGTCGCCACCAGCACGGTGATGCGGTCGTACGGGATGCCGGCGGTGTGCAGCGCGTCGATCAGCGGCCGCAGCAACAGGCCGTTGGGCACCGGTCGCGTGATGTCGCAGATCAGGATGCAGGCACTCGCCCGGCCGCGCGCGAAGTCGACGAGCGGTGGCAGCCCGACGGGCGTGGCCAGCGCCGCGCGCACGGCCAAAGCGGGGTCCTGCAGCACCGGCATCGGCGGCTTGCGCACGACGGTGACCTGCAGGGAGTCGGGCAGATCCACGGGCAGGGTGCCGCGCCCGTAGTTCAGTTCGATGCGCATGGGGCAGTTCGCCGGGCTTCGCGTCAGCGGCGCAGGAGGTGACGGGGTTCGGGCGCCTCACCACGCAGGATCGCCGCCACGTTGCGCGCGGTGTCGATGCACATCGCGCGGTACGTCGTCGCCGTCAGCGACGCGTTGTGCGGCGTCAACAGCACGCGCTCGCTGCGCAGCAACGGGTCGTCGGCCACCGGCGGTTCCAGTTCGAGCACGTCGGCGGCGAACCCACCGAGCCTGCCGGCGGCGAGCGCTTCGCGCAGGGCGGCGCCGTCGATCAACGCGCCGCGGGCGGTGTTGACGAGGCAGGCACTCGGCTTCATCGCCGCCAGTTCGCCGGCCCCGAGCAGCCCCTTCGTCGTCGGCACGAGCGGCAGGTGCAGGGTGACCACGTCGGCGGCGCGCAGCAGTTCCAGCAGCGGCGCCTTGGCATACGGTGCCGGCACGGCGCGGTCGCCGTGCGCCAGCACGAGCACGTGCATGCCGAAGGCGTCCGCCAGCTTCGCCACACGCTGGCCGATGGCGCCGAAACCGAGCACGCCGAGGGTGAGCCCGCGGATCTCGTTGCCGCGGTAGAACGCGCGGTCCTCCCAACGGCCGGCGGCGACCTGGTTGGCTGCGCGCGTGATGCCGCGCACCAGATCGAGGATCAGGGCGAGCGTGTGCTCGGCGACCGTGAGGGCATTGCCACCCGGCGCGAACACCACCGGAATGCCGCGCCGGGCCGCGGCCGCGGTGTCGAGGTTGTCGAGGCCGACCCCGGCGCGCGCGATCACTCGAAGCTGCGGGCAGCGCGCCAGCAGCGACTCGGCGATGCGACCGCGCCCGCGGGTCAGGATCGCGCGCACGCTGGCGAAGTCGCAGTCGGGTGCGTTCGGGTCCGTCGCGCGCACCAGCGTGCCCGCTTCGGCGAGCAGCGCTTCGGCCTCGGGGTGCAGCGACTCGAGCAGCAGGATGGTCATGGCGACTCGTGGCGGCCGACCGACGCCCCCGGCGCCATGCGGTACATGCCCGGCACGGGCTCGACCAGTTCGTCGCGGAACAGATCCGGATCGATCACCGCGTCGCGGGCGCTGCCGATCTCGACCAGGTTGCCGGACGGATCGCGCAGGAACATCTGCATCGAGCCCGACGGCAACCGGCGCACCCGGCCCCACGGCTGCACGTCGATGGCAGAGGCCTGCTTCGCGCGGTGGAACACCGCCGGGAAGTCGGGGGCCAGGATGCAGAAGTGACCGCGGAACTGGTGCTGGTCCACGATCTCGTTCATGTGGATCTGCTGGTTCGCCCCGATGCGGAAGAACTGCGAGCGGAACCCCTGGTCCGGCGTCGGGTCGAGCGGCAAGCCGACGATGTCGCGGTAGAACGCGACGGCGGCATCCAGATCGTCGACGTTGACGTTGACGTGGTGCAGGTGGAAGTCGTTCACGGCCGGTTCCTCAGGACACGGTGTAGCGGCGTACGAAGTCGGCGTCGGGCGTGACCCCGAAACCGAGCCCGCTCGGCGGCGACAGCATGCCGTCGTGCAGGGCCAGGTCGATGGACGCCATCTCGCGCAGCAGCGGCGCGCCCCCCATCGGCACCTCGACCAGCGTGCCGGCCGGGCTGGCGAACGCGAGCGTGCGGCCGGCCTGGAACGTGATCGCCGAGCCCCAGCAGTGCGGCGCCAGTTCGAGGCGGTGGGCGTAGGCGAGCGCGGCGATGCGCAGCCCTTCGGTCATGCCGCCGGCGATCGCGAGGTCGGGCTGCAGCACGTCGATGGCGCGTTGGTGCAGCAGCTCGGCGAAGTCGAACGCGGTGAAGTCGCTCTCGCCCGCGGCGATCGGCAGCGGGCTGGCGGCGCGCATTTCGGCGAGGCCCTGGCGATCGTCGGAAGCGACCGGCTCTTCGACGAAGCGCAGGCCCAGGGCGGCGGCGCCAGCGCAGAAGCGCTTGGCCTCGGCGACGTTCATCGTGCCGTGCGCGTCGACCATCAAGGCGATGCCCGGGCCGATCGCGGCCCGCGCCGCCGCCGTGCGCGCGAGGCTGAGCTCGACGCTGCCGTCCATCGCACCGACGCGCATCTTGATGGCGCGGAAGCCCTGCTGCGTGTAGCGGCCGAGTTCGTCGCCGATCGACTTCGCATCGGCCCAGCCACCGCTGGCGTAGGCGAGCACACGATCGCGGCACGGACCGCCGAGCAGCTCGAGCACCGAGCAGCCGCGCGACTTGGCGGTGACGTCCCACAGCGCGAGATCGACGCCGCTCATCGCCGCGATGTGGATGCCGCGGCGGCCCAGCACCGGCATCGCGCGACCGAAGCGTTCGGCCAGGCCCGCGCGCGTGCCGTTGTACATGCGCGACCAGGCGCGGCCGATGTGGCGTGCATCCTGGCCGACCAGCAGCGGCCGCAGTTCGTTCTCGACGATGGCCACGAGGGCCGCCCCGTTGCCAGCGCTGCCGACCGCCGGCTTCGCCTCGCCGTAGCCGACGAGGCCTTCCTCCGTCGTGACGGTGACCAGCACCGCGTCGAACGCGGCGATGCGGCCGAAGTCGGAGACGTGCTGCCTGGCTGCATCCAGCGGGCAGTGCACCCACGCAGCGTCGACGGAACGGATCTTCACGCGCGCGCCTCGTTCAGCGGATCAGCGGCAACAGGGTCTTCGACGCCGTCTCGTACAGCATCGTGTAGAAGGCCTCGCTCAGCAGCGAGCTGCCGTGGTCCTGGATGAACTTCAGCTGCTCCGGCGGGATGTCGACCGGGTTCTTCTCGACCTGGTTGGGCCACGGCGACACCGGCGTGCGGTCGACCGGCGCCACCGACTCCATCGTCAGTGCGCCGTCGTAGCCGACTTCGCGCAGCGTGGCGACGAGGCGCTTCCAGTCGACGTTGCCCATGCCCGGCGCCAGCCGGTTGTTCTCGGCGACGTGCACGTCGGCGAGCCGCTTGCCGACCTTGCGGATCGCGGCATGCATGTCGACCTCTTCGATGTTCATGTGGAACACGTCGAGGCAGACACCGCACTCGGGGCCCACTTCCTCGGCGAGGCGCAGCGCCTGGTCGGCGCGGTTCAGGAAGTAGGTCTCGAAGCGGTTCAGCGGTTCGATCGCCATGCGCACGCCGCACTGCCTGGCGTAGGCGTAGACCTCCTTCAGGCCCTGCACGACCCACTTCCATTCGAGCTCGGGCGTGCTGTCGGGAACGATCTTGCCGACCGTCGCCGGCACGATGGTGATCTCGGTGCCTTCGAGCTCCTTGACCATGGTGACGACCGACTTCACGTAGTCGACCGACTTGGCGCGCTGCGCTTCGTTGCTCGCGGCGAGATTGCGTTCGCCGAGCGTCAGCGTGACCGCACCCCAACAGCGGATGCCGTACTGCTTCAGCAGCGGGCGCGAGGTCTTGGTCTCGTACTGCCGCGGCTCGCCGCTGATTTCGATGCTCTCGAAACCGAGGCGCTTGATGCGCTGCAGGGTGACCTCGAGGGGTTCGGCTCGCATCCAGTTGTGGGTGGAGAGGTGCATGGGAGAGCGGGGGTTGGAGAGGCGGGTGCCGGCACGGACGTCGCGCCTGCGCCGAAGTGGCCCAGTGAGGAAGTGGCCCAGCGCGGAAGCCTAGCGCTCCCCTCTTCTTCCTCGACGCCGTCGGCAGGAAACCACCTCGCGGCTTCGACACCGTGCATTGGCCGACTAAGGTGCGCACGCCCCTCCTCGTCGAGCCGCTCCCATGCGCACGCGGAACTTCCTGGCGACGGCCCTGCTGCTGCTCGCCGGCCTGCACGGCTGCAGTCGACAACCAGCCCCGCCCCCAACGCAACCGCCGGTCGTCGCCGGGCTCGGCCTCGCCGACCTCGACCCGGTGGGCCGCGGGCTCGTGCTGCTCGAAGAACTCGGCTGCGTCGCCTGCCATGCCCCGGCCGACCCGTCGACCGCAGCGACGCCGCATGGCCCGGACCTCGCCACGGCCGGAGCGCGCGTGACCGCGAGCCACCTGCGCCGCTTCGTCGCCGATCCGTGCGGCACCGAACCTGGCACCACGATGCCGGACCTGCTGCGCGACCTCGCCGACGACGAACGGACCACCGCCGCCCGGCAGCTCGCCGACTACGTGCGCTCGTTCTCGCCGCCGGCGGCCCCGCCGGCTGTGGCCCCGATCGATCCGACCCGGAGCCAGCGCGGCCGCGAGCTGTACCACACCATCGGCTGTGCCATGTGCCATGCGCCGCACGGCAGCGTCGGCGACTTGCCGGTGGGCCACTCGGTGCCGATGGCGCCACTGGCGGCGAAGTACACCGCGTCGGCGTTGCGCGAGTTCCTGCTGGCGCCGCTCACGGCCCGGCCGAGTGGGCGCATGCCGGACCTGGGCCTCACCGCCAGCGAAGCCGACGACCTCGCGCTCTACCTGCGCGGGATGACGCCAGCCGTGGATCTGGAGCCAGCCTTGCCGCCACCGGATGCGGCCCAGGTTGCGCTGGGTCGCACGCGCTTCGCCGAGCGCGGCTGCGCGCATTGCCATGCGCTGGCGGATCCCGTTCGACCGGCGAGCCCGCGGCCGAAGGCACTGCGCGAGCTCGACCCCGCGCGGGGCTGCCTGTCGGCGACGGTCGGCGCGTGGCCGTGGTATCCGCTGTCCGACGAACAACGCAGCGATCTGCGGGCGGCGCTGGCGGAGCGTTCGCTGCCGCGAACCGGCGAACAGCAGATCCGCCAGCAGCTCGCCGCCAGCAACTGCCTCGCCTGTCATGCCCGCGACGAGGTCGGTGGGGTGCGCGCCGAACGCAGTCCTTTGTGCACCAGCAACGACGAGAGCCTCGGCCAGGAGAGCCGCCTGCCACCGGCCTTGACCGGCGTCGGCGCCAAGCTGCAGCAGGGATGGTTGCGCGATGCCATCGCGCACGGGCAACGCGAACGCCCCTACCTGCGCACCCGGATGCCGGCGTTCGGCAGCGCCGTCGCCGAGCCGCTCACCGCGTTGCTCGCACGCACCGACACCCTGCCCGCAATCGCGCTGGCCGCATCGCCCGCAGGCGACGACGCGCGCCGGGCGGTCCACGAGCTCGGCCGCACGCTCACCGGCGACCAAGGCATGAACTGCATCGCCTGCCACACCTTCGCCGGCGAGAAGGTCGGCTCGCTGGCGGCGATCGACCTCGTCGCCACGACGGGCCAGCGGTTGCGGCCCGAGTGGTTCGCCCACTTCCTGCAGAAGCCGTTCCGGTTCAAGCCGGCGACGGTGATGCCGCAGTTCTTCCCCGACGGCGCCTCGACGCGACCGGACCTCGGCGATGGCTCGGCCACAGCACAGATCGGCGCCTTGTGGCACTACCTCGCCGAGGGCCGCAACGTCGGCAAGCCGAGCGGCATGCGCCGCACCCCGATCGAACTCACCGTCGGCGACGAAACCGTGCTGCTGCGTCGCAGCGTCGAGAACACCGGCAAACGCGGCATCAGCGTCGGCCTGCCGCGCGGCGTCAACCTGACGTTCGACGCCGAGCGCCTCGGCATGAACCAGCTCTGGTGGGGTCCGTTCGTCGAAGCCTCCGGCGTCTGGACGTCGCAGGGCAGCGGCGAGGTGCGCATCCTCGGCAAGGACCGGGTCGCGCTGCCGCCGGGCCCAGGCTGCGCCATCCTGCCGAACGCGGAGGCGCCGTGGCCAACCGCGACGCGGCGCGAACTCGGCCACCGCTGGCTCGGCTACGACCTCGATGCCGCACGCCGCCCCACGTTCCGCTACACGTGCGGCGACGTGGCCATCGACGACGCGGTGCACGAACACGTCGCTGCCGATGCGGCCTCGTCCACGCGCCCCTGGTTGCGCCGCACGCTGCGCTGCCGTGGCGCGACCGGCACGTCGGTGACGTTCCTGGTCGCGCGCGCGGCTCGCATCGAAGCACTGGCGGCGGACGTGCTGCAGGTCGGCACGACGCTGCGCCTGCACCTGCCGGCGGCCCGACACCGCATCGTGCCCTCCGGCGACCAGCAGGAACTGCGCCTCACGCTGCCGCTCGTCGACGGTCGCGCCGAGTGCGTGCTCGACTACGAGTTCGTGGAGGCTGGCAAGTGAACCCTCTCCTGCATCGCATGGGACGCTGGTTGGCGACTGCGTGCCTCGCCATGGCCTGCGCCGCCCAGGAACTCGGCGACGCCTGGGGCACGGCCGGCGCCGAGGCCGCCTACTACCGCATCGTCACGTTGCCGGTGCCGCGCGAACTGGCGCTCGAAGCCGGCAGCTTCTGCGCGTTGCCCGACGGCCGCCTGGCGATCGGCACGCGCCGCGGCGAGATCCTGCTGGTGTCGGGAGCGTTCGACGAACGGCCGGAGCTGCGCATCACGACCTTCGCCAGCGGACTCGACGAAGTGCTCGGCCTCGGCCACC
>JBILEY010000069.1:0-17143 GCA_044351865.1 Planctomycetota bacterium
CTGTGCGATCCAGTGCCGCATCACCGCCGAGGACCCGCAGAACGACTTCTTCCCCGACACCGGCACCATCGTCGCCTACCGCGCGCCGGGCGGCTTCGGCCTGCGCCTCGACGGCGGCGACGGCCTCGCCGGCACCGTCGTCAGCGGCCACTACGACTCGCTGCTGGTGAAGAGCATCACCTACGGCCAGACGCTGCCGCAGGCGGCGACGAAGGGCATTCGCGCCCTGCGCGAGTTCCGCATCCGCGGCGTGAAGACGAACCTGGCGTTCCTGCAGAACGTGCTCGCGCACGCGACCTTCCTCGCCGGCGCCACCTGGACGCGCTTCCTCGACGAGACGCCGCAGCTGTTCGACATCAAGCCGGGCAAGGACCGCGCGACCAAACTGCTCGCCTACCTCGGCGACCTCGTCGTCAACGGCCACCCGACGTTCAAGCAGGACCAGCGGCTGTCGCCGGCGAAGTGCCATCCGGCCGCGGTGCCGCCGGTGCCGGTCGGTTCGCCGCCGCCGGGCACCGCGCACATCCTGGCCGAAGGCGGCCCGGGCAAGGTGGTGGAGTGGATCAAGCGGCAGAAGAAGCCGCTGCTCACCGACACCACGATGCGCGACGCGCACCAGTCGCTGCTGGCGACGCGCGTGCGCACCAAGGACATGCTGGCGATCGCGTCGGCGACGGCACACGTGCAGCACCAGCTGTTCTCGATCGAGTCGTGGGGCGGCGCCACGTTCGACGTCGCCTACCGCTTCCTCAACGAGGATCCGTGGGACCGCCTGGTGCAGCTGAAGAAGGCGATCCCGAACGTGCTGCACCAGATGCTGCTGCGCGGCGCCAACGCGGTCGGCTACACGAGCTACCCGCAGAACGTGGTGGAAGCGTTCATCGACGAAGCGGCCGAACACGGCATCGACGTGTTCCGCGTGTTCGACAGCCTCAACGACCTCGACTCGATGGAGGTCTCGGTGCAGCGCGTGCTGAAGACCGGCAAGCTCGCCGAGGTGGCGATGTGCTACACCGGCGACGTCGACAACCCGGCGCGCACCAAGTACGGGCTCGACTACTACGCCGAACTGGCGCGGCGCATCGAGGGCATGGGCGCGCACATCCTGTGCATCAAGGACATGGCCGGCCTGTTGCGCCCGCAAGCGGCGCGCATGCTGGTCTCGCGCCTGCGCGCGGTGACGCAGCTGCCGATCCAC
Organism: Planctomycetota bacterium; assembly: GCA_044351865.1. Lineage (GTDB taxonomy): Bacteria > Planctomycetota > UBA1135 > UBA1135 > UBA2386 > UBA2386. The sequence goes on from JBILEY010000069.1 coordinate 1,199, forward strand.
CTGCACACGCACGACACCTCCGGCAACGGCATCGCCACCTACATGGCGGCGATCGACTCCGGCGTGCACATCGTCGACACCGCGTTGTCGCCGATGGCCGGCCTGACCTCGCAGCCGAGCATGAACGCGCTGATCGCCGCCTTGCGTGGTGCGGCGCGCGAGACCGGCCTGACCAACAAGGCGATGCAGCCGCTCGCCGACTACTGGGAGGCGGTGCGCGAGTTCTACGCGCCGTTCGAGTGCGGCCTGAAGAGCAGCACCAGCGAGGTCTACTACCACGAGATCCCGGGCGGCCAGTACAGCAACCTGCGGCCGCAGGTCGCGTCGCTCGGCCTGCTCGACCGCTGGGCCGACGTGCGCCACGCGTTCGCCGTCGTCAACCAGCTGTGCGGCGACATCCCGAAGGTGACGCCGTCGAGCAAGATGGTCGGCGACTTCGCGATCTTCCTGGTGCAGAACGACCTGCTGGTGATGCGCGACGGCCTGCCCGCGTCCACCGCGGCGACGAAGCAGAAGATCCTGCTCGAGAGCAAGCGCCTCGACTTCCCGCAGAGCGTGGTGCAGTACTTCCAGGGCTACCTCGGGCATCCGCCCGGCGGCTTCCCCGACGACCTGCGCGCCGCGGTGCTGAAGGGCCTGCCGGTGCTGCAAGGCCGGCCGAGCGACGGCATGGCGCCGTTCGACTTCGGCAAGGCGCGCGCGCACGTGCAATCGCGCCTCGGCCGCGATCCGGCGATGCGCGACGTCGTCAGCTATGCGCTCTACCCGCGCGTGATGGACGAGTTCTTCGCCTTCCAGAACCGCTGCGGCGACGTCTCGCTGCTGCCGACGCCGGTCTACTTCTACGGCCTCGACATGGGCCAGGAGGTCTGGGTCGAACTCGAACCGGGCAAGACGCTGGTCGTCTCGCTCGAGGCGAAGAGCGACCCGGACGAAGAGGGCAACGTCACCGTCTACTTCAAGCTGAACGGGCAGAACCGTCAGATCGTCGTCGCCGACCGTTCGCTGCAGAAGGAAGGCGAGCAGCGCCGCCGCGCCGATCCGAGCAACGCCGGCGAAGTCGGGGCGCCGATGCCGGGCCGCGTCATCGTGCTGCACGTGCGCGAAGGCCAGGCGGTGGTCGAAGGCGAGCCGCTGCTGACGCTCGAGGCGATGAAGATGGAGACCATCGTGCGCGCGCCGATCGCCGGCGTCGTGCGCGAGCTGTGCACCGACGTCAAGGCGGCGGTGAAGGCGCAGGACCTGCTGCTCGTGCTCGACGGCAAGAAGTAGCGGCGGTGCGCCGCCTGGCGCCGCTCGCCGGTCAGCCCTGCGGCTCCTGGCTGTCGTCCGGCGGCGGCCGATCGCCGGGCTCCGCCATGCGCGCGCCTTCGGCCAGCAGGCGCCCGAGCAGCGCCGCCGACGCCTGCAGCCGCATCAGGCAGCCGGCCTCGGTGTAGAACTCGCTGATCACCGTCGCCTTGGCGCGGATCTCGCCGTGCAAGGCACCGGCAGTGTGCGGCAGCAGCAGCTCGACCTGCTGCTCGACCGACGCCAGGTGGTTCTGGATCGCGGCGAACAGGTCGTTCATGCCGTCGCCGGTCAGCACCGACACCGCGACCGCGCGCGCATCGGTCTCGTAGAGCGGCGTCAGGTCGGCGCGGTCGCGCACGAGGTCGAGCTTGTTCAGCACCGTGATGCGCGGCAGGTTGGCCGAACCGAGCGTCTCCAGCACTTCGTCGACGGTGCGCAGCTGCTCCTGGGCTTCGGCCGAACTGCCGTCGACCAGCACCAACAAGAGGTCGGCGTGCAGCGCTTCTTCGAGCGTCGCGTGGAAGCTGGCGACCAGCTGGTGCGGCAGCTTGCGCAGGAAGCCGACGGTGTCGGTCAGCAGCACCGTGCGGCCGCCGGGCAGGCGCCACGGGCGCGTGCGCGTGTCGAGCGTGCTGAACAGCCGGTTCTCGGCCAGGACCCCCGCGTCGGTCAGCCGGTTCATCAGCGACGACTTGCCGGCGTTGGTGTAGCCGACCAGCGCGATGGTGAAGAGGTCCGGGCGGCCCTGCACTTCGCGAACCTTGTGCTCCTCGACCTTCTTCAGTTCCTTCTGGATCGCGGCGATGCGCGTGCGCAGCAGGTTGCGGTCGACGTCGATCTGCTTCTCGCCAGCACCGCCGCGCACACCGATGCCGCCGCGTTGGCGTTCGAGGTGCGTCCAGCGGCGGCGAAGCCGCGGCATCTCGTATTGGATCGCGGCGAGCTCGACCTGCAGCTTCGCCTGCGGTGTGCGCGCGTGCATGCCGAAGATCTGCAGGATCAGTTCGCTGCGGTCGATCACCGGCACGCCGACCGCGGCCTCGATGTTCTTCGCCTGGTTCGGCGTCAGCGAGTCGTCGCAGATGACGGCGCCGCTGTGCGCCAGCTTGACCACCTCGGCCAGCTCTTCGAGCTTGCCGCTGCCGAGGTAGCTGTGCGGGTCGGCGTGGCGGCGGTGCTGCACCATGCAGCCGGCGGCGACGAAGTCGGCGGTGTCGGCGAGCAGTTGCAGTTCGTGCAGCGCCTCGGCGGCGGTGCGCGGATCGCCCATCGGCACGATGCCGAACAGGATGGACTCGGTCTGGTGGCCCTTGCTGGCGTCGATCGGAGTGTCGTTCTTCAAGCGTGCGTCTTGTCGGTCGGCGCGTGCTGCGGGCCGAGCGATGCCTCGATCGAACCATCCGCACCGCGCTGGAGGAAGATCCGGCGGCAGAACCGCGCGTCGTCGCGCTGCGGATGGTCGTCGCGGAAGTGGGTGCCGCGCGACTCGGCGCGCAGCAGGCCGGCCTCGGCGACCAGCGCCGCGACCGTCAGCATGTTCGCCAGTTCGCAGTTGGCGCGCAGCGGCAGCGGTGCCTTGACCAGGTAGTGGTGCCAGTAGCCGATGCGCGAACGGGCGTCCTGCAGGCCGTCGTGGTGGCGGCGCAGGCCGACCTGGCGCCACATCAGGCTCTTCAGCGAGTAGAGCAGGTCGTCGTGCAGGAGGCGCGGCGGGTCCTGCGCCAGCAGCGGGCCGGGCGCCGAACGCGGCAGGCCGGGGAACGGGCGGCGCGCGAGTTCGGCGGCGGCGTGGCCGGTGATCTCGCCGAGCACGGCGCCTTCCAGCAGCGAGTTCGAGGCCAGGCGGTTGGCGCCGTGCAGACCCGACGCTGCGGCTTCGCCGACGGCGAACAGGCCGGGCACGCTGGTGCGGCCCTCGCCGTCGGTGACGGCGCCGCCGACGAAGTAGTGCGCGCCCGGACGCACCGGGATCGGATCCTTCGCCAGGTCGAGATCGAACGTCGAGCAGATGCGTGCGATCGACGGGAACAGCTTGTGCGGGTCGCCCTGCACCATGCTGAGGTCCAGGTAGACGTGCGTGTCGTTCGTCGCCACCATGCGATCGAGGATCGCGCGGCTGACGACGTCGCGCGGCGCCAGGTCGCGCATCGGGTGCACGCCGGCCATCACCGGCTCGCCGTTGCGGTCGCGCAGCACGGCGCCGGCCCCGCGCACCACTTCGCTGATCAGGAAGCGCGAGGCGCCGGCGATGTAGAGCGTGGTGGGGTGGAACTGCACGTACTCGCAGTCGGCGAGGCGCGCGCCGGCGCGGAAGCACAGCGCGTGGCCGTCGCCCGAGGCGCCGGTCGGGTTGGTCGTCTCGCGGAAGATCTGGCCGGTGCCGCCGGTGGCGACGACGACCGCGCCGGCTTCGACCGCGAACTGCATGTCGCCCTGCTGGCCGAGCGCGCCGACACAGCGGCCGTCGGCGAGCAGCAGGTCGCGCACGAAGGCGTTCTCGCGCACGGTGACGCGCGGATGCTGGCGCAAGGCGACAGCCAGCGCGCGCTGGATCTCGCGGCCGGTGGCGTCGCCGTGGCTGTGCACGACGCGCGCGTGGCTGTGCCCGCCTTCGCGCGACAGTTCGAGCGCGCCGTCGGGATCGCCGCCGCGGGAGGTGCCGCCGTGCGGGGTGTCGTTGCTGCCGTGGCGGTCGAAGCGCGTGCCGAGGCGCTCGAGCCAGTCGACCGCTGCCTGAGCGCCGCCGACGATGCGCTGCACGACGTCCGGATCGGCGACGCCGGCACCGACGCGCAGCGTGTCGGCGACGTGGGTGGCGATGCTGTCCTCGGGCAGCTGCACGACGGCGATGCCGCCCTGCGCCCACGCCGTGTTGGTGTCGGCGAGATCGTCCTTGGCGAGCAGCAGCACCTGGGCGCCGGCGTCGGCGGCGTGCAGCGCGGTGCAGGCGCCGGCGATGCCGCTGCCGACCACCAGCACGTCGGTGCGCAGCAGCGGCGTGCTGCGCAGCTCGAACGGCGACAGCCGCTCCGGGAACCGCGGGGCGGCGTGGGGCGTGTGCATCGCGGTTCCGGGCCCGATCAGGCGCCCGACGCCTTGGCCTTGGCTGCGGCCTCGGCTTCGGCAGCGGCGCGCTCGGCGTTCTCGGCCAGCACGTCGACGTCGACGATCGCTTCGCGCAGCTTCGGGTTGGCGAGGTCGCCCTTGTCGAGCCAGATCAGGATCGGCGCGGCGATGTAGATCGTCGAGTAGACGCCCGAGATCATGCCGACGATCATCGCGAAGGCGAAGCCTTCGAGGTCCGAGCCGCGGCCCCAGTTGACCAGGAACTGCGCGATGACGACCAGCAGCGTCAGGCCGCTGGTCAGCAGCGTGCGCGACATCGTCTGGTTCAGCGCGCGGTTGATCAGGTCGCGGAACGGCTCGCTCTTGCCCTGGCGGACGTTCTCCATCGCGTTCTCGCGGATGCGGTCGAAGATGACGATCGTGTCGTTGACCGAGTAACCGATGATCGTCAGGAAGCAGGCGATCAGGGCCAGGTTGATCTCGCCTTCGACGATGCCGAGCTGGTTCGCCAGCACGACCGCGATCAGCGCCACCAGCACGTCGTGGATCAGCGCCACGACGGCGGCGATGCCGTACTTGTACTCGTGGAAGCGGACGCGCAGGTAGAACACGATCAGCAGCCACGACAGGATCAGCGCGCCGATGGCGGCGTTGCGCAGGTCGTTGACGAGGCGGCCCTGCATCTCCTGCGCCGACGGGAACGGGTCGGACAGCAGCACCGGGTTGTTGTCGGTGCCGTTCAGGCCGACCAGCTCCTTCTGCACGGTCTCGGCGAGTTGCCAGGTGCGCAACGAGATGGGCGCGACCCATTCGATCGCCAGGTCCTTCGAGGTCTTGGCGTTGGCGTCGCCGAGCGGCGTCACCGAGCTCTGCGCCAGCGGCTTCTGCAGGCGGGTGCGCACCGTCTCGACGTCGACGTCGCTGGCGAAGTGCACCTCGATGCGCGCGTACTGGAGGGTGGTCTCCTGCGTCGCGTGCTTGGTCACCGCCGGGTTGGCGAACGCCGGCTGCACGATGTCGTTGGCGAACACCCGCTGCAGCTCCTTCACGTAGGGGGGCTGGTAGGGGGCCGGCGGCGCCTGGTTGTCGTCGATCGCCTTCTTGCGGGCCTCGCGATGGAGCTTGCGCTCCTCTTCGATGACCTTGCGCTGCGCGTCGTTCAGCTTCAGGCGCACGTTGTATTGCTGGCCGGTGCCGTCCGCCGTGCGCTCGCCGATCGAGTTCAGCGAGACGTTCGAATACTCCTTGTTGAAGGCTTCGTCGGCGCCGAGCTGGCTGCGCACTGCGTCATCGCTCTTCGCCGTCGACATCACCATCTGCAGGTTGGCACCGCCGGTGAAGTCGATGCCGAGCACGGTCTCGCGCGGCGCCGTCAGCACCAGCACGAGGCCGACGACGAGGACCACCATGCTGGTGGCGAACACCGGCTTGATCCACTTGACGTAGTCGAGCTTGAGGTCGGCCCACAGGCGGCGCGGCTTGTAGTTCTGCAGCTTGTTCTTCTCGAGCGCGTAGTGGAACAGCAGGCGCGTGACGAAGAACTGCGTGAACACCGTGGTGACGATGCCGACCATCAGCGTCACGGCGAACCCGCGCACGGGGCCGACGCCGACGTTGTAGAGCACGAGGCCGACCAGGAACGTCGTGATGTTCGAGTCCAGGATCGCCGACATCGCGCGCTCGAAGCCGGCGCGGACCGCGCGCAGCATGTCCTTGCCGCGCTCGAGCTCCTCGCGGATGCGCTCGTAGATGAGCACGTTGGCGTCGACGGCCATGCCCATCGTCAGCACGATGCCGGCGAGGCCGGGCAGCGTCACCGTCGCCTGCAGCAGCACCATGCCTGCCCACAGCAGGAAGATGTTCAGCACCAGCGTGACGCAGGCGATGCTGCCGGCGACGCCGTAGTACCAGAGCATGAAGGCGAACACGAGCACGGCGCCGATCGCCAGCGACAGCATGCCGCGCCGGGTCGCCGCCTCACCGAGGTTCGGGCCGATGCTGAGGTTGCTCTGCAGTTCGGGCTCGACGCGCAGCGAGCCGGTGCGCAGCACCTTGACCAGGTCCTCGACCTCGGCCTTGGTGAAGCGGCCGCTGATGATGCCGCGGCCCGGGATGCGCGAGATGAACTCCGGCGCCGACTTGACGATGCCGTTCAGCACGATCGCGCTGTGCTTCTTGACGAAGCGGCCCGACCAGTCGGCGTAGGCCTGCATCTTGTTCGGCTGCACCGCGTAGGCGACGGCCTGGCCGCCGGTGCGCGAGTCGATGTCCGGGTGCACTTCGGCCGGGTTCAGGTCTTCGCCGGTGAAGTGCTCCTCGACCAGGTTCAGCGCCAGGAACTCGATCAGCTTCTGCTCGCGCGGCTCCTTCTTGCGCATCGCCTCGGTCAGCTTGCCGCCGTTGTAGTCGGCGTCCTCGAAGAACTTGACCGACGCCGCCTTGAGGTCCTCGCTCGCGGAGAACGACAGCGTGAGATCCCAGGTGTCGCCGTCCTTGCCGGTCGGCAGGATCTCGTGCGCATACCACCCGAGCTTGCCGAACGCCGCCGGGCCGTCGATCTGGTTCTCGTTGAAGGTGCGGATGTAGCGCGCGTCCTCGCGCAGGCGGGCGGCGTTCTCCGGGATCCTCAGCCACGCCTCGAGCTTCTGCCGCTCGATCTGCAGGTTGAAGCGGCCGGGCTGCAGGTCGTAGTCCTTGTCGGCGACGATGCGCATCTCCAGGCGGCCGAGGTTGCCGACGCGCTCGAGCACGCGCTTCTCCTCGGACTTGTCCTTGAAGTAGGGCAGCTCGATCAGGATGCCGGTGTCACCGCTGCGGGTGATCAGCGGGTCCAGCGTGCCGGTCGGGTCGATGCGCTCGCCGATGACCTTGATCGCCTGCTCGACGACCTGGTCGATCTGCATGTTCTCGCCCACGCGCATCTTCTCGAGCACGTCGCGCGGCAGCTCGTAGAGCAGCTGGGTGCCACCCTTGAGGTCGATACCCCACGGGATGTTCAGGGTCAGCACGCAGAAGAGGCCGGCGACGATGGTCAGCAGGACCAGGAACAACTGACGACTGGCGTTCTCGAGCATGGCGATTCGGTGCGCGAACGCGCGAGCGGAGCTCGCACGGTGGGGCGCGGAGGATACGGCCCGACGATCCGAGCAGGATCAGTCTGCAGGGAAATCGGGGTCGAACAGGACGGAGCAAAACGAATCGGGGCCGGTGCCGCAGACCGGCATCGGCCCTCGCTACGGGACGGTCGATGCGGCCGCACTCCTGCCGGCATCGCCATCCGCCCTCAATGCAGGCACTGAGATGCGCGGCCGCATGCCGGAGGTGCTGGCGACCGCGTCGCCGCGGATCACTTCGCGGTCTTGCCGCTGCCCTTGCGCGAGCGCGGGTACTGCAGCTTGCCGAGGTTCGGGTCGAGGCGAGTGGCCTTGCCCTCGCGATCGCGCAGGTAGAACAGCTTGGCGCGACGGATGACGCCGCGCTCGCGGACCTGGATGTCGGCGACGCGCGGGCTGTGCAGCGGGAACGTGCGCTCGACGCCTTCGCCGGCGACGAGGCGACGGATCGTCGCGCTGCGGCGGGTGCCGCCGCCCTGCAGCGAGATCACCGTGCCGGAGAAGAGCTGCACGCGCTCCTTGTCACCTTCCTTGATCAGGTAGTGGACGTCGACGGAGTCGCCGATCCCGAAGTCCGGGACCGAAGCCTTCATGTGCTCGAGTTCGAGCTGGCGCAGGAGGTTCATGATCAGAAGGGCTCGCGCTCACTGGCGCGATCAGGAGATTCCAACGGGGATTCCAACGGGGAAGACAGAGGAGAAGCCGCCGCGCGTTTCCGCGCGGTGAGGAGCCGAGCCTGCTCGAGTCGCCAGCGGGCGACCGCTTTGTGGTCACCCGACATCAGCACGTCGGGCACCTTGTCGCCGCGGAACTCGCGTGGACGCGTGTACTGCGGATAGTCGAGCAGTTCGCCTTCGAACGACTCGAGTTCCGCCGACTGCGCGCATCCGAGCACGCCCGGGATCAGGCGCACCGCGGCTTCGAGCACGACCAGGGCGGCGAGTTCGCCGCCGGCCAGCACGAAGTCGCCGAGCGAGATCTCCTCCCAGGCGAAGCCGGTCCGGATGCGCTCGTCGTACCCTTCGTAGCGGCCGCACAGGAACATCAGCCGGTCGACCTGGCTGAGCTGGCGGGCGCGCGTCTGGTCGAAGGTGCGACCGCGCGGACAGAGCAGGATCTTGTGGAACGCACCATGCGTGCGCTCCATGTCCTCGATGGCTGCAAAGATCGGTTCGGGCTTGAGCACCATCCCCGGGCCGCCGCCGAACGGTCGATCGTCGACCGTGCGGTGCGGGTCCAGAGCGTGGTTCCGGAAGTCGACCAGGTCGACCCGGAGGTTGCCTTGCGCCTGTGCGATCCCGAGGATGCTCTCGTCCAGGTAGGGCCGGATGGCCGCCGGAAAGAGTGTCAGGATGGCGCAGTGCAAGGAGCCCCTGCCGCGAACAAGGGGCGGGGAGACTAGGGGGGCAGGCCGGGTCGGTCAAGACGACAGGTGCAGCCGCGGCGGCGTTCGCTAAGGTCGGGGCATGTTCACGGGCTTGGTGGCGGCGGTCGGAACGGTGCGTGCCCGCACCCGGGTGGGCGAAGAACTGCGTTTGCGGGTCGACGTGGCCGGGTTGCCGGGCCTCCACCGCATCGGCGATTCGATCGCCTTGTCGGGGGTCTGCTGCACCGTCATCGCGCTGTTCGACGGGGTCGCCGAGTTCCACCTCAGCACCGAGACCCTGCGCCGGACCTGGCTCGGCCGGGCCGCGGTCGGCGACAAGTTGAACCTCGAAACGGCGTTGCGCGCCGGCGACCCGCTCGGCGGCCACCTCGTCCAGGGCCACGTCGACGGCACCGGCTCGGTGGTCGCCGCGATCGACCCGCAGCATGGCGGCGAGCTGTGGGCGGCGGTTCCGGCGGACCTCGCCCGCTACTGCGTGGCCAAGGGCTCGATCACGCTCGACGGTGTGTCGCTGACCATCGCCGGCCAGCGCGACCACGAGGTCGGCATCGCCGTCATCCCGCACACGGCGGCGAACACCACGCTCGGCCACAAACGCGTCGGCGATTCGCTGCACGTCGAGGTCGACGTGATCGCCAAATACGTCGAACGCATGCTCGCGGCGCGCGGGCTGTCGCCGTGAACCGCATCGCCAAGACCCTCGTGCTCGCCCTGTTGCTCGTGCTCGGTGGTGGCTACGTCGCGATCCTGGCACTCGTCTGGCTGAAGCAGGACGGGATGGTGTTCGCCGGTGCCGGCTTCCCCGATCGCGGCGTGCCGTTGCAGGAGCCGCCGGCCGCCGTGCGCTGGGTCGGTGCCGGAGCCGACCGCAATCGCATCGCGACGGTGACGCCGCGCACGGGGCCGATCGCGGTCGCCGTCTACTTCGGCGGCAACGGCGAAGACCTCTACGCGGCCGCGTTCACCGCCGGCGAACTCGCCGGGTACGGCCTCGAGACGTTCGCGCACGAGCACCCGGGCTACGGTGCGAGCCCGGGCACGCCGTCGGTTGCTTCGCTGCTGGCCGCGGCCGAACGCACGGTCGACGCCGCGGCGGCGCGCGCGCGCGAACTCTCCGTGCCGCTGGTCGTGGTCGGCAGTTCGCTCGGCACCTTCTGCGCCGTGCACGTGGCCGCGCGCCCCGCTGCGGCTGGCGCCGTCGTCGATCGCCTGGTGCTGCGCGCACCGCCGACGACGTTGGCCGCCGCGGCGAAGGCGCGCTTTGGCTTCCTGCCGGTCGACCTGCTGCTGCGCCACCGCTTCGACAACGTCGCGCCCGCACCGCGGGTGACGTGTCCGGTGCTGGTGCTGCACGGCGACCGCGACGGCATCGTGCCGCAGGCACTCGGTCGCGAACTGGCGGCGCTGCTGCAGCACGGCCGTTTCGTCGGCGTGTCCGGGGCGGGCCACAACAACCTCTACCTGTCGGTGCAAGGGCAGGTGGCCGCCGAGCTGCGCGCGTTCTTCAGCGCGAAGTGAGCACGCCGGCGGCGAGGTCGAACGTGTCGCCGGCGGCGAGCCACTGCGCGGCCAGCGAGCTGCGGTCGCGCCGCGCATCGAACACCGCGACCTTGCCGGTGCCGAGCACGGTCGCCAGCGAGCCGCGCACTTCCAGCGCCGTGCCTTCGTCGATGCCGAGGCCGAGCAGCTGCGGCAGCTTGCCGACCAGCGCGCGCAGGTCGACTTCGCGGTTGCGCACGACGAAGTGCTGGTCGACCGCGCAGCCGGGCAGGAAGCCGAAGCCGCGTTCGTAGCCTTCGCACCACATGTCGGTGTTGCCGAGCGGATTGCCGCGCACCAGGAACTCGGCTTGGATCGTCGCACCCGCCGACGAGCCACCGATCACGCCGCCGCGCGCCAGCACCGCGTGGAACGCCGCGATCGCGGCGGTGCCGTCGTAGGCGTCGACGAAGCGCCACTGCCGACCGCCGCCGAACCAGACGCCGGTGGCGTCGGCGAGTTTCGCCAGCTCCGCCGCGGTGACGTCGCGCGGATGGCGCAGCACCAGCGTGCGCACGTCGGCAACGCCCTGCTTCTGCAGCAGGCGCACGAACGGCTCGTCGTCGCGTTCGCTGGGTGGCATCGCACCGCCGACCACGACGACCTTCGCCGCCTTGCCGCCGGCGCGCTCGACGAAGCGAGCGACCAGCTCTTGCGGCAGCGGGCCGCCGCCGGCGAGCAGCAGCGTGCCGTTCGCCACCTGCGGGGCCGCCATCGGCGTCGGTGGCCACGGCGAACCAGTGCGCGCGCGCGCGCTGCGTTGCCAGCTGACGAGGTCGACGCCCTGGCCCTCGGCCAGCTCGACGACCTGCTGTTCGCGCCCGGCCGCCGCCGGCAGCACCAGCAGCGCCTTGCTGTCGCCGAGCACCTGCAGCGAGCGCCCCTGCACGACCACGGCGGTGCCTTCGTCGACGCCGATGCCGAAGTGGCCCGGATGTTCGCCGAGCACCTGCACGAGCCGCGGCAGACGCTGGCGCTTCAGGAAGTGCTGGTCGCTGATCGCGAACGGCACGAAGTCGAAGCCGCTGGCGACCACCGGGTCCTCCTTGCCTTCCTGGATCATCGTGCGCGTCTGGATCGCGGTGCCGGCACTGGTGCCGCCGACGACGCCGCCGCGGGCCAGCAGCGCCTGCAGTTCGCGTTCGACGCGCGTGCCCAGGTAGGCCTCGGCCAGCTTCTTCTGCACGCCGCCGCCGAGCCAGACGCCGGTCGCCGCGCGCAGCGGGGCGGTGAACGCTTCGTCGTCGGCGGTCGCGCGGTCGCGCGTGTGCAGCACCTCGAACTGGAAGCCCGGGTGCTCCTGCTGCCAGCGCTGCAGCACCTTCTGCCGGCCGGCCTCGTCGTCGACGCTGGCGCTGGCGGTCGGGATCAGCACGACGCGCGCCTTCTCCGGCCCGCCGGCGAGCTGCAGGAAGTGCTCGTAGACGCGCGGCGGCAGCTTGCCGCCGCCGCCGAGCATGCGCGTGCCCGGCAGGCCCGCGGGATCGATCGCGCTCGCGGCCGCTTGGGCCGCCGGCGTCGGGGCGTTCGCGGCGGCGGGCGGCGCCGGTGTTGCAGGGGGCGTCTGGGCGAAGGTGGGCGACAGCGACATGGCGACGACGAGACCAAACGTGCGGGCCGACATAGGTCGCCACGATAGCTGGCGCGCTACAGTCGCGGTGTGTCCGAGCTGTCCCAAGACGTCCCGCTGCTGCTGTTCGACGGCGAGTGCAACCTGTGCCACGGCGCCGTGCAGTTCGTGCTGAAGCGCGACCGCGCGCAGCGCTTCCGCTTCGCGGCCCTGCGTTCGGCCGCCGGCCAGCAGGCGATCGCCGCCGCCGGCGTCAGGGGCCCGCTGCCCGACAGCATGGTGCTGATCCACCGCGGCCGCCTGCACATGAAGTCCGGTGCGGCGCTGCGCGTGGCGAAGCTGCTGCCGTTCCCGTGGCCGCTGTGGTTCGTGTTCTGGCTGGTGCCGAGCCCCTTGCGCGACCTCGTCTATGCGTTCGTCGCCCGCAATCGCTACCGCTGGTTCGGCAAGCAGAAGGCGTGCTGGGTGCCGACGGCGGCGCTGCGTGCGCGCTTCCTGGACCGCGACGAACGGCACTAGCCGCGGTGCAGATCAGGCCGTCGCCGCACCGCCCATGCGCACGCGCGCTTCCGGCGGCAGCGCCTGGAAGCCCGGGCCGCCTGGGCCGACCAGCGCCACGACCGTCGAGCCGAAGCCGAACTGGCCGACTTCGTCGCCGCACGCCACCGGGCCTCTCGCCACCGTCACCAACGTGCCGCCGACGTTGTAGGCGCCGACCATGACGATCGCCGCGGCGCGGCCGTCGGGCAGTTCGCACGCGAACACGTGGCGCGCGTTGCGCACGAACAGGTCCGGGATGCAGCGCACGGCCGGCGGGTTGACCGGGAACAAGGTGCCGCGGATCGGCAGTACTTCGCGCACCGTCGCCGCGAACGGCGCGTGCACGCGGTGGTAGTCGCCAGGGGCGAGGTAGATCGTCGCCTGCGAACCGCCGGCCAGGCGCGCCGCCAGCGCCGCGTCGCCGACGAGGTCGGCCAGCGCGTAGTCGTGGCCCTTCACCTGCGGGATGCGGTCGCCGGCGATCGGCCCGGCGGTGACGATCCTGCCGTCGCACGGCCACACCAGCGGGCCCGGCCCGAGCGGCCTCGCACCCGGACGCAACGCGCGGCGGAAGAACTGCTGCAGGCTGCGGAAGTCGCCGAGCTCGCCGGCCACTTCGTCGAGCGAGGCGCCGTAGCGTCGCGCGAACCAGCGGAACAGGCGCACGCGCAGGCCGCGCGGCAGCGGCGTGCTGCACAGCAGGCCGCACAGGCGGGACAGGGCCACCTTCGGCAGCAGCGTCAGCAGGAATCGGCGCATCGGGTCGGCGGCAGACGATGCGGGGCCAGGCGGAGCGGCGCAAGCGCGTGTTCGCGGGCGGCTCGGTGCGCGCAGTCGGGCGAACGGTGTCGTCCAGGCCACCGACATGGCAAGATGCGGCGATGCTGCGGTTCTGCCTTCTCGGTGCTGGTTGCCTGCTGCTCGCCGCGTGCTCCGACTCGCGCGCCGCCGCGAAGCCGAGCGATGGCGTGCTGGTGCTCGAAGTCGGCGGCATCGACACCTCGCTGCGCAAGACGCTCACCGACGCCGGCATCGAGGTCGGCGCGCCCCACGCGCTGGCGCCGGTCGTGCCCGAACCGCAGCCCGAAGCGGCGCCGTCGCCGCAGGGGGGCAGCAGCGCGCCGCAGGGCGAGCCGGCACCGCCCGTTCCCGAACCGAAGCAGGAGCCCGCTCCGCCGCCGACCAGCGCCGACTGGTTCGAGGTCGAACTGGCGCCGAAGCAGACGCTGACCGGGCTCGCCAAGAAGCACCTCGGCGACGGCACGCGCTACCCGGAGATCATGAAGCTGAACGGTTGGACCGAGCGCGAGGTGCTGCGGCTGCGCCCCGGCGCCAAGGTCAAGATCCCGAAGCCTAAGCGCTGAGCCGTGGCGACGGATCCGGCCCCGCTGCAGCTGCTGCCGATCGGCTTCGTTCGCTGCGAACAACTCGTGCACCACGAGGCGCCGCGGCAGAGCGGCCTTGGTCGCGGCAGTCCTGGTCGCATCGAGATCCGGCAGGGACTGCAGAACGGGCTCGCCGACCTCGACGGCTTCAGCCACGTGTGGGTGCTGTTCTGGTGCCACCACGCGCGCGGCCGCCCGCTGCAGGTCAAACCGCCGCGCGACCAGAAGAAACGCGGCGTGTTCGCGACGCGGTCGCCGCAGCGCCCGAATCCGCTCGGGCTGTCGTGCGTGCGGCTGCTGCGCCGCGAGAAGCGCGTGCTGCACATCGCCGACCACGACCTGCTCGACGGCACGCCGGTGCTCGACCTGAAGCCTTACTTGCCGGCCTACGACAGCGTGCCGGACGCGCGCATCGGCTACGTCGCCGGGCTCGATCCCGCGGCGCTGGACCATCGTCCCTGGTGGGACGAGAAGCGCGTGCCGCCGCCGCGCGTCTACCGGCAGCGCCCGCCGGCCGAGTGATCCGCGTTCGGCCGGCGCCGTGCGGTCAGCTGCGGTAGTCGGCGTTGATCTGCACGTAGTCCTTGGTGAAGTCGCAGGTCCACACGTCGGCTTGGCTGCTGCCGACGGCGAGGTCGACGCCGAGCACGACTTCGATGTCGTCGACGAGGTGGCGATGGGCCAAACCCTCGTTCTCGGGGTGCGGCAAGCCGCCGCTGTAGACGTCGGCGGCGCCGACCCAGACCTTCGCGCGCGCGGCGTCGAACGGCACGCCGGCGCGGCCGGCCGCCGACAGGATGCGGCCCCAGTTGGGATCGCGGCCGGCGACCGCGGTCTTCACCAGCGGGCTGGTGGCGATCACGCGGCCGACGGTGGTCGCTTCGTGTTCGCTGCGAGCGCCGCGCACCTGGATGGTGACGAGTCGCGTGGCGCCTTCGCCGTCGGCGGCGAGCGTGCGCGCGAGCTGCTGGCTCATCGCCGTCACCGTGCGTTCGAGTTCGTCGCCGGCCCCGCGGTGCGCCCCGCTGGCGAGCAGCATCAGCGTGTCGTTCGGCGAGGTGTCGCCGTCGACGGTGGTGCGGTGGAAGCTGCGGTCGGCGACGCGGCGCAACAGGCCGGCGGTGGCGGCGGCGCCGTCGCTGCTGCCGTCGGTCAGCACGAAGCCGAGCATCGTCGCCATGTTCGGGTGGATCATGCCCGAGCCCTTGGCGAAGCCGGTGGTGGCGCCCGCCTGGCCGATGGCGTGAGCGGCTTTCGGGTAGGTGTCGGTGGTCATGATCGCGCGCGCGAACGCCATCGCGCCGTCGTGGCTCGCCGCCGCCAGCAGCGGGTCGAGGTGCGACACGATGCGCTCGGTCGGCAGCGGCGCGCCGATCGGTCCGGTGCTCGCCATCAGCACCTGCTCGGTCGGGCAGCCGAGGCGCCGGGCGAGCTGCTCGCAGCAGTGGCGGGCGTCGGCGATGCCGCGTTCGCCGGTCGCGCAGTTGGCGTTGCGGGCGTTGACGAGCACCGCGCGTACCTTGCCACCGCTCTTCTGCAGGTGGTCGCGGCAGACGTGGATGTGGGCGCCGACCAGCTGGTTCTGCGTGTAGATCGCCGCGGCATCGACGGCGCGGTCGGCGAGCAGCAGGCCGAGGTCGAGCTGCTGGTTCTTCTTCAGACCGCAGTGCAGGCCGGCGGCGCGGAAGCCCTTCGGCAGGGGCACGTGCTCGGGAATGGGTGCTAAGCGGACGGTCATGGCGCGCGGACGATAGCGAGCGCCCGTTCGCCAGCACGCTCCGGAACGCAAACTGCCCCGCGGGTGCGGGGCAGTGGGGGGCCATTCTCAGACGGCGCAGCGGAGCCGAGTGTGTTGCGTCGCCGCAGCGTGAAACGACGCGTGTCGACGTCTGGAGAGGCCGTTCTCAGACGGCGCAGCGGAGCCGAGTGCGTTCCCTCGCTGCAGCGTGAAACGACGCGTGGCGACGTCTGGAGAGGCCGTTCTGAAATCTGCCCTCGGCAGATTTCAGAACGTGAACGGCACGCGCAGGAAGCGCAGCTCCGGACGCGGGG
>JBILEY010000070.1:0-17099 GCA_044351865.1 Planctomycetota bacterium
TCCTGGCATCCAGGACCCTGGTCGCACGGTGGCGCTGATCGACATCGGCGCGACCAAGGCCAGCATCAACATCCTGCGCGACAACGTCAGCTGCTTCGCCCGCGAAGTGCCGATGGGCGGGCAGGACCTGACCAACGCGATCGCGCGTCGTCTCGGTGTCGAGCCGGGCCAGGCCGAGACCTTGAAGCGCGACGCAGGCGATCAGCTCGCCGTCGTGCAGGAGGCCTGCGGCCAGGTGCTCGAGGACCTCGGCAACGAGGTCAACCTGTCCTTCGACTTCTTCGAGAACCAGTTCGACGGCGAGGTCCAGGAAGTCTGGCTCACCGGCGGCACGGCCCTGTTGCCGTTCCTCGAGGAGAGCTTCGAGAAGATCTTCGAGAAGCGCACCAAGACCTGGAACCCGATCGAGGGCCTGAAGGTCCGCGCCGACAACGTCGACGTCGAAGCCCTGAACCAGCTGGCGCCGCAGCTCGCGGTCGCCATCGGTCTCGCCGCAGCATCCTGAGGAGGTCCGCCGTGATTCGCATCAATCTGCTCCCTGCCGACCTTCGTCGCGGCAACCGCGTGCCGACGAAGGTCCTCGCCGCCGCGTTCGCCGCCGCACTCGCCGTCAGCGGTGCGATCGGCTGGTTCGGCCTCGTCTACTTCGGCGACCTCGGCACTGCCGAGCAGCAGCTGGTCGAGGTCGAGGCCAAGCTCGCCGAACAGAGCAAGAAGGCCGCCTACCACGACCAGCTCGACGCCAACAAGAAGGACTACGCGCTGCGCGTGCAGACCATCCAGGACATCTCGAAGTCGCGGCGCGTGTGGTCGCGCTTCCTCGACGAGCTGATCGACGTCGCCAACAACAACGGCGACACCGATCGCCATCTGGCCTGGTTCGACGGCATCACGATGAAGAACGACCCGAAGAAGGGTGCGTTGGTGCAGATGCCGGCGTCGGTCCAGGACAGCGACAAGTCGCGGCTCGCCAACTTCCACGACGACATCGAAGCGGCGCCGTTCGCCAAGGAGCTGCTGTCGAAGTCCGACCCGGTCTACAAGATCGACAAGGACAAGGTCCGCATCCCGGAGTCGTCGATGGCGTTCCGTCTGGAGCTGCAGTTCAAGCCGACGGTCGTGGAAGCACCGAAGGCGAAGCCGAAGCCCGCCAATCCCCCTGCGGCCCCGGCCGGGAAGTGAGGAGACGAACATGGCCAACTGGACCCAGAAGAAGTTGCTCGCGGTCATCGGCGGCAGTGCCGTCGGCATCTGCATGCTCGCGGCCGGCGGCGTCTACTACGCGCAGGGGCTGATCGAGGAGGTCGAGGCCCAGGTCAAGCAGAAGCGCGAGGGCATCGCTGCGGCCGACGCGAAGATCGCCAAGATCCCGGCGCTGCAGAAGGACGTGATCGTCCTGCGCGAGAACCTCGACGAATACGTGCGCATCCTGCCCGACACGCGCGAGCTGACGAACTTCGTCCGTCAGCTGAACCAGTTCGAGCGCCAGTCCGGCATCAACGGCACCGGCCTGCAGCTGAAATCTCGCCGCGAGAGCAAGACGGCGGAGCGCTTCGTGCCGATCGAGTACACCTACGAGGGCTCGGCGACGATGTGGCAGGCGCTGAAGTTCATGAACCTGGTGGAGAACTACCGGCGCTTCGTGAGCATCAACGAGTTCAGCATCACGTCCGGTGGCGGCAACACTGCCCGCGCCGCGGGTCGCAACGAGGAAGTGGGGGACCGCGAAGCCGTGCACCAGGTGCGCTTCACGCTGCAGACCTACACCTACAACGGCAAGACGGAGGGCAAGGAAGCCCCGATCCCCGACTACCAGTCGCTGAAGGAAGTCTACGCCGAGGACATCTGGAAGAGTCGCGTCGCGATCGGCATCGAGGGCTACGAGCACAAGGGGCCGCAGGGACGCCGCGACATCCTGGTCGATCCGCGCGAGCGCGGCGACGTCCAGCTGGACGGGCCGTCGCGCAAGGAGCAGCGGGAGCTGCTCGACCGCTACGTCGGCACGGTGACCAAGATGCGCGAGATGCTGCAGCGCGCGCGCAAGCCCGACACCACCTTGTTCGAGGTCTACTCGCTCGAGAAGGGCGTGCGCGAAGGCCTGGAGAAGCTCGCCGGCGACTTCGAGTCCGACGGCAACCGGATCAGCTACGCACCGTTCCGCTTGCGGTGGGCCCAGGACGTGGCGAAGCCGATCGAGGAGCTGCGCACGCAGCTCAACGAGCCGGTCACCCCGCAGCGCGACACGGATCCGTACCTGCCGATCAAGGACCTGCAGCAGCTCGTCGCCGACATGGACGCGGACTGCAAGAGCGGCCAGCTGGACCAGGCGAAGAGCCGCTACGAAGCCGTCGCCACCCGGCTCGCGGTGCCAGCCAGCGACGCGCGCCACGACCTCGTCGTGCAGGCCAAGTCCTGGCACGTGAAGGCGGTGACCGCGCTCGACTTCAAGGCACTCGACCTGAAGATCCAAGGCGTCGTCGTCAACCGCGGCGGGCGCTCGGGCGTGCTGGTGAACGGCGAGACCTACGAAGAGGGCGACTACGTCTCCGACGACCTGCTGGTCAAGATGGTCGAAGAGGAGCAGGTCTGGTTCGTGTTCCGCGGGCTGACGCTCGTGCGCACGATGTGAGGCGGGGGACGCGGCGGCGCGCGCGAAGTCGGCTCAAGCCGTTGCGTCCGTCCGTTCGATGAGAAGGACATCGTGGTCGCGTCGACGACGCGGCCGCAGGCGAATCACTGGAACTCCCGCGAGGGAGGAGGATCGACGATGCAGGCAATGAGGAAGGGAGTCGTTTCCGCGCTGGCGGCCTTGCTGTCGCTGGTGTGGGCGCCGGCGCAGGACGCGCCCGCGACGTCGCAGCAACCCCAGCCGCAGGCCGGGGCGCGCGACGCCCAGAACAAGGACGAGATCCGCAGCGGCGCCGAAGGCGACCGGGCGAATCGCATGACCTTGCGGCTCAAGGACCGCGATCTGCGCGAAGTCGTGCAGATCATGCAGCGCAAGGCCAACGTCAACATCATCATGGGGCCCGACATCAAGGATGTCACGGTCACCATCGACCTGCAGGACGTGCCCTGGCGTCAGGCGCTCGACCTCGTCGCCGAGCAGGCTGGTTGCATCGTCACCGAGACGGTGCCGGGCGTGCTGAAGGTCGAGAAGCCGCCGCGCGTCTACTTCGCGTTCGAGAACACCGACATCCAGAAGGTGATCGACACGATCGGCAAGATCTCCGGCGCCAACATCGTCGTCGCGCCCGAGGTCAAGGGCACGATCACGATCCGCCTCAAGAACATCCCGTGGCGCGACGCGCTCGACGCGGCGGTCAAGACACTGGGCTTCGTCGTCGTCGAGGAGGATCGCGGCATCCTGCGCGTCGTCCCGGCCGCGAACATCCAGCAAGACCTCGTCGCCAAGACGATCCCGCTGCGCTACGTCCGACCGGAGTCGACGTTGATGCCGCTCATCTCGTCCGAGTACATCCGTGACCTGCGCAACATTCAGCCGCTCCAACGCGGCGAGGTGCGGTTCACACTGCTCGACACCCTGCGCGGCATGCTCACGCCGGAAGTCGGCACCCTGGAGTACATCCAGGAGACGAACGCGGTGATGGTGAAGGACACCCGTCCCGTGGTGGAGTCGGTCGAGCGCACGATTGCGATGATCGACACCGAGCCGTCGCAGATCCTGCTCGACGTTCGTTTCGTCACCACCACCAACGACGACGTGCTGGACTTCGGCATCTCGCCGGGTGGTTCGGGCTGGAGCGCCTCGATCGGCCTCGGCCAGATCCCGACGCGCCTGCCGTTCGACCTCGGCGCCGGTGGCTGGGACGACAGCTTGATCGCCAGCCCGGGCGGCACCGGCCCGTTCGCCGACGACAACTTCACCGCGGACACGATCGTGCCGAACGTCGTGTTCGGCGCGCTGAACTTCCAGCAGGTCAGCGCCACGCTGCGCCTGCTGAAGAAGGACGCCCGTTCGGAGATCGTGCAGGCGCCACAGATCGTCGCCCTGGACCACCAGACCGCGACCATCTTCGTCGGCGAAGCCGTGCGCTACGCCCAGGCTCGCGTCGAGCAGGGCCAGGCGGGCGGTTTGCTGTTGGCGCTCGAAGAAGGCGACGAGTCGCCGGTCAACGTCGGCTTCCAGCTGCTGGCGACCCCGCACATCGTGCCGGGCACCGAGAAGGTGATCATGCAGGTCGTGCCGCAGCGCACGGCGCTGACGGGCACGGGTGCGAGCTCGACGGCTCCGGCCGGATTCGACGTGTTCACGGTCGGCAGCGGCACCGAGGCCGGTGGCGGTTCGATCGCGCTGCCGCGCGTGGCGTCGAGCACGCTGGCGACCACCGTTCTGCTGAAGAGTGGGCAGGCTGCGGTGCTCGGCGGCCTGAAGACGAAGTCGGAGACGGAGACCGTCACCCGGCTGCCGCTGCTCGGCGACATCCCGCTCCTGGGCCACTTGTTCAAGAACACCGTGCGGCAGAACTCGGTCTCGACCCTGCTGGTGTTCATCACTCCGAGCATCATTCGCAGCAGCGAGGACATCGAGAACTCGCTGAAGCGCGCGATCGAGGAGAAGATCAAGGATCACCAGTCCTCGCTCTCGCAGGAGAAGGACAAGATCTTCGGCCGCGGCGACTGAGCCGGGTCGGCTGAGAGCCCGAGAAGAACTCACGCTACGGGCTCTCAGGAGCATGTTTGGCGGCTGGGTTCGCAGCCGCGCAGAGGCTTCGAGAGTCTTCTCTCTCTGTCAGCCTCTGATCGGGTCGCCAGGGCCCGCAGCGGTCGCGGCGGGCGCCTTGCCGCATCGTCCGGGGCGAACCGAGACCGCTGCAGCGTTGAGCCACACCACGCTCCGCAATAGCATCCCCACGCCTCCTGACGTCATGGAGGCGCGGTCGAGCCGCTCGTCGGCCGGCCACCCTTGGTCCAGCCATGTCTGCCGCAGCCGTCAACCTTCGCGTCGTCGCACCGAAGTCGCCCAGCGACCCGGTGCGAGCGCGTCGGATCGGGGCTGCGGATCGGCATGGGTTCGTTTCCATTCCCTTCCCGTCGGTCGTCGGTGTGCGCCGGTCCGTCCAGCCCGTGTGGACGCATTGTTCGGAGCGAGGCTTCGAACGGCAGGTAGCGCGCGCCGTAGGGATCGCGGGACGCGGCGGCACTGCCGCTGCACAACACGAGAAGAAGGTTCCCCTTGAAGAGGATGCTGATCAACGCCATCGATCCGGAAGAGAGCCGGATCGCCGTGGTGGAGGACGGCGTGCTGCAGGAGCTGCACGTCGAGTTGGCCAACCGCGAGGCCTACCTCGGTAACATCTACAAAGGCAAGGTCGTCAACATCGAGCCGAGCATCGGCGCCGCCTTCGTGGCGTTCGGTGGCCGGGTCAACGGCTTCCTGCACGTCAGCGACGTGCTCCCCGCCTACGGTCGGCCAGAGTTCGTGCTCGACGATGTCATCGAGGGGCGCGCGCGCGTCGACGTGGACGATGGTCCTGAGTCGATGCAGCAGGCGCTCGCGGACGACGACGACGACGACGACACGACGCCGGCCGCCGGTGGCGGCGAGGCGGTCGAGCCGGTGGCCGAAGAGTCCAACGTGACGATGGCCGAGGAGTCGACCGCAGACGATGCCGACGATACCGACGATGCCGAGGGCGCCGACGACGGCCAGGACGACACCGAGGGCGAAGTGGCGGCGCAGGACGGCGGCCACGACGACATCGAAGCAGTCCCGGAGGCCGAAGGGCAGCCTGGTGCCCTGGATGGCGGTCACGACGACGGGGACCACGGCTTCGGCCATGGCGTCGACGAGCGGCCGCTGAACATGGCGGCCACGGGCCACGGCGGGGGCGAGGGCGAAGACGACGATCCGGCGCCCGCCAGCAGCGCGGGTGCGCCGCCGCCGTCGGCCGAGGGTGGCGAAACGGCTCCTGTTGCGGCCGCTGGCGGCGACGCTCCGGCCGGGGGCGCGGACGGCGCCGCGGCAGGTGACGCACAGCCGGGGCAGGGCGATCGCCGCGATCGGCGCCGCAACCGCCGTAGTCGCGACCGCGGGGATCGCGGCAACGACCGCCGCCCGCGCGGGCCGCGGCCGACGATCGACCAGCTGCTCAAGAAGGGGCAGGAAGTCGTGGTGCAGATCACCAAGGAAGGCATCGGCAGCAAGGGCCCGACGCTGACGACCTATGTGTCGTTGCCGGGCCGTTGCCTCGTGCTGATGCCGAGCCTGCCGAAGTGCGGCGTGTCGCGGAAGATCGACGACTCCCGCGAGCGCAAGCGCCTGAAGCGCATCGTGCGCGAGCTCGACGAGACCGGGGCTGGCGGCATCGGCTTCATCGTGCGGACCGCCGGCGTCAACAAGTCGCTGCAGGACCTGCAGCGCGACCGCGACTACTTGAAGAAGATCTGGGAGATGGTCGCCCAGCGGCTCAAGGTGACCCGCGCCCCGGCGCTGCTCTACCAGGAGTCGGACCTGGTGCTGAAGGCGATGCGCGACCAGTTCACGCCGGACATCGCCGACGTGGTCGTCGACAGCGAGGACGTGTTCCTTCGCATCCGCGACTTCGCCGAGAAGCTGATGCCGCACATGGCGGATCGCATCAAGCAGCACGCGATGACGACGCCGCTGTTCCACCACTTCGGCATCGAGAAGGAAGTGGAGGCGCTCTACCAGCCCAAGGTCGACCTGCCGAACGGCGCGTCGATCGTCATCGATCAGGCTGAGGCGCTGGTCGCCATCGACGTCAACTCCGGCAAGTACAAGGCCGGCGGCGACTCCGACGAGACGGCCTATCGCACCAACCTCGACGCGATCCCCGAGATCGTCCGCCAGCTGCGCCTGCGCGATCTCGGCGGCCTGATCATCATCGACTTCATCGACATGGCGCACGAGAAGCAGCGCCGTCTGGTCGAGAAGCGCCTGGTCGAGTCGCTGCGCGGTGACCGCGCGCGCATCAAGGTCGGCCGCATCTCGCCGTTCGGCATGCTCGAGATCACGCGCCAGCGCGTCGGCCCGGGCCTGAAGCGCACGGTGTTCATGCAGTGCCCGCACTGCAAGGGTGCTGGCTGGTCGCGCACGGTGCAGTCGAAGGCGCTGTCGGTGCTGCGCGAGTCGCGGGCGCTGGTGAACCTGAAGGGGTTCTCGGTGCTGCAGGTGTTCGCCGCCCCGGCGGTCACCGACTACCTCGTCAACCACAAGCGCCGCGCGGTGCTCGAACTCGAGGATGCGGTCGGCAAGTCGATCACGTTCCGTCCCGAGGTCAGCTACCCGATCGACGTCGTGCACTACCGCTTCCTCACCGGCGACGGCCAGGAAGCCCGCATCGCCATCCCGGCCGGCCTTGGCGTCAAGGCCTGAGGCGGCCGGCGCCGGGGTCACGCCTCGCGGCAAGGGCGCTGCGGACGCGGCTCGGCGGCGATGCCGTGGCGGGCACGTGAAGTCGACGAAAAGTCGGGCTTGCATCGCCGCGATTCGCCGCTAGCCTCTCCGCCCCTTCCAAGAGGCCAGAGCCCTAGTCATGTACGCCGTCGTCGACGATCGCAATCAGCAGTACCGGGTCCAAGCCGGTGACCGCATCCAGATCCACCTCCGCAAGGGTGCCGCCGAAGGCGACGTCCTCACCTTCGACAAGGTCTGCCTCGTCGGCGGTGAAGGCGTGGGCAAGATCGGCACGCCTTTCGTGTCCGGCGCCTCGGTGACGGCCAAGGTCGTCCGCCAGATCAAGGGGCCGAAGGTCGTCATCGGCAAGTACAAGCGCCGCAAGAACAGCCGCCGCCGCACTGGCTTCCGCGCGCAGTTCACGGTCGTCCAGATCGAGAAGATCAACGGCTGATCGCCGGGCGCGGCCCGTCCAAGCGGCCGCCCGCAACCGGCGCCCGCAACCGGCTACCCGCAACCGGCTACCCGCAATCCAAGCACACTCGAGATTTCGCAATGGCACACAAGAAGGGTCAAGGTTCGACGCAAAACGGTCGCGACAGCAATCCGCAGTATCGCGGCGTCAAGGCCTACGGCGGCCAGAAGGTCACCGCTGGCTCGATCATCGTCCGCCAGGTCGGCACCAAGTTCCGCGCCGGTCGCAACGTCCGCCGCGCCGGTGACGACTCGCTGTTCGCCGTCGCCGAAGGCATCGTTCGCTTCCAGGCCAACGGCAAGGTCCACGTCGACCCGGTCGAAGCCACGGCGTGAGGCCGATGCCGGCGGCGCCTGCCGCCGGCCGCCCGTGATGCGCCGGACGCCGGTGCGCCACCGGGCCCGCCCCGCCACTTCCGAGCTGTCCGGCTGATCCCATGTTCGTCGACGAGCTCGAAATCCACGTCCGCGCCGGCAAGGGCGGCAATGGCTGCGTCAGCTTCCTGCGCGATGCGAAGACGTTGCGAGGTGGCCCGAACGGCGGCGACGGCGGCGACGGCGGCGACGTCATCCTGGTCGCCACCACGCACTGCAACACGCTCTTCCACCTGACCGGCCGCGGCACCTTCGGCGCCGACAACGGCGGCCAGGGCTTGCCGCAGAACTGCGGCGGCAAGGATGCGGAGGATCTCGTCATCGAGGTCCCGGTCGGCACCGTGGTGCTGGATGCCGAGCGCGGCAACGTCCTGCACGACCTCGACCAACCCGACAATCCGTGGATCCTGGCCCGCGGTGGCTACGGTGGTCGCGGCAACACGCACTTCGCGACGGCGACGCATCGGGCCCCGCGCGAGGCCGAGCTCGGCAAACGCGGCGAGGAGCGACGCGTGCTGCTGAGCCTGAAGCTGATCGCCGACGT
The DNA here is from genome assembly GCA_044351865.1 of Planctomycetota bacterium. Lineage (GTDB taxonomy): Bacteria > Planctomycetota > UBA1135 > UBA1135 > UBA2386 > UBA2386. The sequence goes on from JBILEY010000070.1 coordinate 8,775, forward strand.
CGGTTTCGTCGGCCTGCCGAACGCTGGCAAGTCGACGCTGCTGGCGACGCTGACGCGCGCGCGGCCCAAGATCGCCGGCTATCCGTTCACCACGCTGGAACCGATGCTCGGCATCGCCCAGGGACCGGGCGACGCCACGTTCGTTCTGGCAGACATCCCGGGTCTGATCGAAGGCGCCAGCGCCGGCAAGGGCCTCGGCGACCGCTTCTTGAAGCACATCGAGCGCACGCGCCTGCTGCTGCACTTGGTCGACTGCGGCGACCTGCCGATGCAGCCGCCGGCCGAGGCGTGGCGCGTCGTGCGCCAGGAGCTCGAGCAGCACTCGGTCGAGCTGGCGGAGCGACCCACTCTGCTGGTGGCGACGAAGGTCGAGGACGAAGCCGGCCGGCTGCGAGCGCAGGAGTTGGCGACGGCGTCGGGCCAGCAGGTCCTGCCGATCTCGAGCGCCACCGGTTCCGGGCTGCGCGAACTGGTGATGGCGGTGTGGACGATGCTGTCGCAGCTTCCGCGCCAGCGCGTGGACTGAGCGGGACGCACGACGAAGGCGCCCCGCGGTGGCCTTCGGGATCCGGCGACGCCTGCCGATACAGGAGGTGGAGGAAGCCGCCTGTGACCAGTCCGAACCTGCCGCCGAAAGATCCTTCTGCCGCGACTGCTGCCACCGCCACTGCGGGACGCCTGCCGAAGCTTCGCGACTTCCTCCGCATCATGGTCAAGGAGAGCGCCTCCGACCTGGTGTTGAAGGCCAACGGGTGTCCCGCGGTGCGCGTCGCCGGCGTCATCCGCTTCCTCGGCGATCAGCCGCTGCCGGCGGAGCTGATGCGGTCGTTCGTGGACGAGGTGCTCAGCGAGCGCGGTCGTCATGAGTTCGAGAAGAGTGGCGCCGCCGACACGGCCGTGGCCCTGCCCGGTGTCGGCCGCTTCCGCTGCAACGCGTTCCACCAGTGCGGCGAAGTCGGTCTCGTCTTCCGCGCGATCAAGAACGAGATCCCGTCGTTCAAGGACCTGAACCTGCCGGTCGAGCCGCTGAAGCGTCTGGCCTCGCTGCGGCGCGGCCTCGTGCTGGCCACCGGCATCGCCGGCTCCGGCAAGTCGACGACGCTCGCCTCGATGGTCGAGTACGTCAACCGGACGATGAACAAGCACATCGTCACGATCGAGGATCCGATCGAGTTCCGCTTCGAGGACAAGCGCTCGATCGTGAACCAGCGCGAGGTGGGTGTCGACGTCAGCGACTTCGCGTCGTCGCTCCGGCAGGCGATGCGTCAGTCGCCGGACGTGATCCTGATCGGTGAGATGCGCGACGCCGAGACGGTGAGTGCGGCGATCTCGGCGGCCGAGACGGGACACCTCGTGTTCTCGACGCTGCACACGGTCAATGCCGTGCAGACCGTCGAACGCATCATCTCGTTCTTCCCGCCGCACCAGCACGAGCTGCTGCGTCTGCAGCTGGCTCTCAACCTCGCAGGCGTCTGCTCGCTGCGCTTGGTCAAGAACAAGGACGGCACGGCGATGGTCCCGGCGGTCGAGCTGCTGATCAACACGCCGACGGTGCGTGAGCTGCTCGAGCAAGGGGCGACGCGCATGCTGCCCAAGGCGCTCGCCGAAGGCAGCTACTACGGCACGATGACGTTCAACCAGTCGCTGATCCGCTTGTTCCAGGCGGGCAACATCAGCCTGGAGGACGCGCTGGCCGCCTCGGACAACCCCGACGACCTGAAGATGCAGATGCGCGGCATCACCCAGGGCGGGGCGCAGCGGCCCAGCCAGGCGTAGTCGGCGCACCAGGCCGGCGGCGGCTTGGTCCTGGCGCCGCGGTCGCTACTGTTCGCCGGGCATGGATCGGCTGCGCACGTTCGGCATCGTCGCCCACATCGATGCCGGCAAGACCACGCTGACCGAACGCATCCTGTTCGACGCCGGCGCCCAAGGTTGGATCGGCAGCGTCGAGGATGGCACCGCAGCGATGGACTGGATGCCGGAGGAGCGCGCGCGGGGGATCTCGATAACCGCCGCCGCATCGCGCGTGCAGTGGGGGCAGCACGTGATGCAGGTTGTCGACACGCCGGGACACATCGACTTCGTCGCCGAGGTGGAGCGCTGCCTGCACGTGCTCGATGGCGTCGTGGTGTTGCTCGACGGCATCCGCGGGGTCGAGTCGCAGACGGAAGCCGTCTGGGAACAGGCCTGCGGCCGCGGGTTGCCGCGCCTCGTCTTCGTCAACAAGCTGGATCGCGAAGGCGCCGACTTCGCCGCCGTGGTCGCCGAGGCTGGGGAGCGTCTCGGGTGCCGTCCGGTGCCCGTGGTGGTGCCACTGTTCGACGACAGCGGGGCTTTCGCGGGCCTGGGGGACGCTCTCGGTGGGCGCGTGCAGTGGTTCGCGGGCAAGCCGCCGGCGGCGGTCGCCGAGCGCATAACCGCCGAATTGCTGGCGGCGCACGACCGGGTGGTCGAAGCCGTTGCCGACCGCGACGACGATGTGTTCGCGGATGCGCTCGCGGGCCGCCGGATTGCCGCCGAACGCTTGCGCCGCCTCGTCCGAGCGGAGTCCTTGGACGGTCGGCTCGTGCCGGTGCTGTGTGGGGCGGCCTTGTGGAATCGCGGCGTCGACTGGCTGCTCGATGCAGTGGTCGACTACCTGCCGGCGCCGGTCGAGATGCCGCGGCAAGGGCTGTGGGCGACCCCAGCCGCCGGCGACCCGGCGGCGCCGTTCTGTGCGTTCGTGTTCAAGGTGCAGCACGTCGACGCCGTGACATGGAACTTCGTGCGCGTGATCCGGGGCACACTGCGGGTCGGTGATTCCTGGGTGCGCGGGCGTGGCGGCGCGCAGGGAGCCTGTGCGGCCTTGTGGGTGGTGCAGGCCGACCGCCACAGCGACGTCGAATGGGCAGGGCCAGGGCAGATCGTCGTGCTGCCGGGGGAGTTCGCTCTGCGTACGGGTGACAGTATCTGCGCTCCGGATGCGCCCCTGGTCGTTGCTGCGCCGAGGTTCCCGGCACCCGTTCTCGCGATGGTGTTCGAACCTGACCGCGCCGAGGATCGGCCGCGCCTCGCACAGGCGCTGCGGGATCTCGCGGTCGACGATCCGACCCTGCGCGTCGACGTCGACCGGGATCGCCTTCTGGTGCGCGGCATGGGTGAGCTGCACCTGGAGATTGTCGCGGAGCTGGTCAAGAACCGATCGGGAGTCGCCTTCCACTGTTCTCGGCCGCAGGTCGATCGGCGTGAGACGATCGAGTGGGTCGGCCGAGGAGAGGCTGAGATTCGCGCCATCATCGCCGGCGTAGAGTGCTCGGCAACCTGCGCTGTGGAAGTCCGACCCGCGAAAGGCCAAGGGCCAGCGACGGTGCTGGACGAAGTTGGTGGCGCGGCTGCTGCGGCCGCGGTTGGCGAGCTGGTGTTGCTAGTGGCGGCCGGGCTGCGGGTTGGAGCCATGCACGACATGGTCGTGGTGTTGCAGCGCGCCGAATGCTCCACTCCGACCCCGAACCTGCCGCTGATGGAGCAGGCGGCGAGCAAGGCATTGGAGCAGGCCGTGGGGGGCGCCTGCCCCTGTGACCTCGAGCCATGGGTGGTGTTCGAGGTGTGGTGTCCTGAAGAAGGGGCTCCGGTGGTGATCGCGGACCTTGCTGCGCGCGGGGCCGAAGTTGAGGCTGTGGCTGCTGGCCGGCTTGGCGCTCGGGTCGGTGGGCGGGCGCCGCTCATGTGCATGCTCGGCTATGTCACCAAGCTTCGTTCCATCACCCGTGGGCGCGGCCGAGTCGACATGCGGCCAGCGGGGCTGCGGCCGGTGCGCGGAAGGGGCTGACTTGTGGAGAGACTGGCCGCGCCATCGGCAGGTTTTGTGGAGTTGGCAGCTTGACGGGTGCTAGCGAGATCGCTACTCTGCCCGCCCACTTGCGCTCCAGGGAGCACATCAGCAGATGTAACCCCTTGCCGTGCAGATGGTTGGACTCAAAATGCTCTCCCCAGAGCGCTGCGGTCCGCACCCCACCGCTGGCGGATCAAGCCGGCTTACAGCTATGCAAGAGCGAATCCAGATTCGGATGGAGGCCTACGACCACGAGGCCCTCGACCAAGCCGCTCTCGACATCGTCGAGACCAGCAAGCGCACGGGCGCTCGCGTCGCTGGCCCCGTGCCGCTGCCGACGCGTGTGGAGCGCTACACGGTCCTTCGCTCGCCGCACATCGACAAGAAGAGTCGTGAGCAGTTCGAGATTCGGACGCACAAGCGTCTGATCTACATCTCGGAGCCGACCACCAAGACGGTCGACGCGCTGAGCAAGTTGAACATGCCGGCTGGCGTGGACATCCGCATCAAGGCCTGAGTCGCCAGGTGGCGCGGTTTCTCCGCGCTGCTGAACAGCACAACCCTCGCAGTCGAACATGGTCGACGTCAAGATTCTCAAAGGTGGCAGCGTCGCGACCCAGAAGGTCGACGAGTCGGTCTTCGGCACGCGTGTCTTGGGGCGCACCCTCAAAGACGCGGTGGTGATGTACGAGGACAACGCTCGCCAGGGCACCGTGCGTGCCAAGACGCGCAGCATGGTCCGCGGGCCAAACAAGAAGCTGTGGCCGCAGAAGCACACCGGTCGCGCCCGTATGGGCACGCCGAAGTCGCCGCTGTGGCGTGGCGGTGGTCGTATCCACCCGCCGGAGCCGCGCGACCACGGCTACTCGATGCCGAAGCAGGCGCGTCGCGCTGCCCTCCGGAACGCGATCTTCACCAAGTTCCGCGACGGCGAAGTTGGTGTCTCCGATAGCTGGCCGACCGGCAAGCCGAACACCAAGTCGGCCGTTGGAGTGTTGGCCCAGCTCGGCATGAAGAACAGTGCCACGGTGGTGACGGCGGAGACAGATCGCAACCTGTGCCTGTCGTTGCGCAACGTGCCGCTGGTCGATGTTTGCACCGTCGGGGATCTGAATGCCCGCCAGGTCCTGCTGCGCCGCTTCCTGGTGCTGACCCCGTCAGCCTTGACGGCCCTGCAGCAGCGCTTCGCCAAGAAGGAGTCGTGAGATGGCCAACCCGAATCAATACTACGACGTGATCCGCCGGCCGCTCGTGACCGAGAAGTCGACGGCCATGCAGAGCATGCGCAACCAGTTCACCTTCGAGGTCGCCTCGAGCGCGAACAAGGTCGAGGTGCGCAAGGCGATCGAGACACTGTTCTCGGTCAAGGTCGTGAAGGTCAACATGGTCAGCATGCCGAGCAAGGCGCGTCGCACGTTCGGTCGGCCTGGCTCGTCGAAGCCCTGGAAGAAGGCTGTTGTGACGCTCCGCAAGGGCGACTCGATCGACGTTTCCTGAACCCGCCTTCTCATCCGAGCAACGACCTAATTCGGAGCGAGTGACATGCCCGTCAAAGTCTATCAGCCAACCTCTGCCGGTCGCCGCAACTCGTCGGTGCTGGACTTCAGCCACCTGACCAAGGGCAAGCGCCGAGAGAAGGCTCTGACCGAGCGACTGCACGATCGCGCTGGTCGCGACGATCTCGGCCACATCACCAGCCGCTTCCGGGGTGGTGGTTCGCGCCGGATGTATCGAAAGGTCGACTTCCTTCGTATGAAGGATGGCGTGCCGGCGGTCGTGAAGGCGATCGAGTATGATCCGAACCGTTCTGCCGACATCGCGCTGCTCCACTATGCGGATGGCGAGAAGGCCTACATCCTCGCGCCGAAGGGCCTGACGGTCGGCATGAAGGTCATGTCGGCGGATCGCTGCGATCCGGACCTCGGCAACTGCATGCGCCTGGATGCCATCCCGCTCGGCCTGCAAGTCCACAATGTCGAGCTGCAGCCTGGCCGCGGTGGCCAGATCGCCCGCTCGGCAGGCAACTCGTGCCAGCTGATGGCCCGCGACGGCGAATATGCGGTCGTGGTCATGCCGTCGGGCGAGATGCGCAAGGTCCTCGCCAGCTGCCGCGCGACGATCGGTGAGATCGGCAACGTCGACTGGCAGAACATCCGTTGGGGCAAGGCCGGTCGTGTTCGCCACCTTGGTCGTCGTCCGCACAATCGCGGCACGGCGCAGAACCCGGTGAGTCACCCGATGGGTGGTGGTGAAGGCCGCACCGGTGGTGGCCGTCACCCATGCTCCCCGACGGGCAAGCTCGCGAAGGGTGGCAAGACCCGCCGTGGCAAGGCCCGCAGCAACCAGTTCATCCTGCGCCGCCGTCCGCCGGGCAAGCACGTCGCGGTCGGCAGTGGCTCGTGATCCGGGCCCGCACGGCAAACCAAGCATTCAACCAACGAACCGACACCATCCAGCAGCTGAAGCCATGACCTCGGTCCTGGCTCTGCAGGCAGGAGAATCACGATGAGCCGCAGTATCAGCAAAGGCCCGTTCGTCCACCCGAAGCTCCTGAAGAAGGTGGCGGCGATGAACCAAAAGGGCGTCAAGGACCCGATCCAGACATGGTCGCGCCCGAGTGTGATCCTGCCCGAGTTCGTGGGCCACACGTTCAATGTGCACAACGGCCGGACCTTTCTGAAGGTCTACGTGACCGAGGACATGGTCGGCCACCGGCTCGGTGAGTTCGCGCCGACGCGCACCTTCCGCGGCCACTCGATGAAGAAGGTGGAAGAGAAATGAGCTTCGAAGTTCGTGCTGTTCACCGCGGGGCTCGCATGGGCGCCTACAAGGCGCGCCTGATCCTCGCCCTGATCCGTGGTCGTTCGGTCAACGCCGCGCTCGACGAGCTGCGGAACGACCGTCACCGCGCGTCGCGGGCTATCTACAAGGTGCTCGCGTCGGCGGTCGCCAATGCGCTCCAGAATCCGTCGGTGCGGGCCAACCGCCTGGTGGTTTCGCGCACCTTCGCTCAGGACGGCCCCCCGCTGCCGGGTGGCATGCGAGTTCGTCCGGGCCCGCAGGGTCGTGCGATGCCCATCAAGCGTCGGACCTGCCACATCCACATTCATGTGGCCGACGCGCAGGCCAACACCACTCAGAACGGCGGAGACGCGTAACATGGGCCAAAAGATCCATCCGACGGGGTTCCGCATCGCCATCACGGAGCAGTGGCGTTCTCGCTGGTACGCCAGCAAGAAGGACTTCGCCAAGAACCTGATCGAAGACCAGAAGATCCGCCGCTTCATCCGCAAGGAATGGCAGTTCGCGGCCATCCCGAAGGTCGAGATCGAGCGCACCGGCGAGCTGGTCACCGTGTTCGTGCACACGGCGCGCCCCGGCGTGCTGATCGGCAAGAAGGGTGCGAAGGTCGACGAGTTCCGTCAGGAGCTCGAGAAGCTCACCGGCAAGCCGGTGCGCATGAAGATCATCGAGATCCACCGCCCCGAGATGGAGGCCAACCTCGTCGCCGAGGCCGTGGCCGAACAGCTCGGCAAGCGCATCAACTATCGTCGCGCCCTGAAGAAGGTCGCCGACGCGTCGATGGCTGCGGGCGCCAAGGGTATCAAGATCCGCGTCGCTGGCCGCCTGCAGGGCGCCGAGATGTCGCGCATCGGCAACTACCGCAAGGGCCGCGTGCCATGCACAACGCTCCGCGCGCAACTCGACTACGGATTCGCCATCTGCGCGACCAAGTATGGGACGCTCGGGTGCAAGGTCTGGATCTTCAAGGGTGAGTACGGCCCCGGCGAGACCACGAACGGTCTCCTGCCCGTCCGGCCTGCCGCCGAACGCCCGGTCAGCTGATAGCAAGGGATAACAGCCATGTTGATGCCCAAGAGAACCAAGTGGCGCAAGCAGATGCGTGGTCGCATCCGCGGTGAGGCCACGCGCGGTAATGAAGTGTCGTTCGGCGAGTACGGCCTGCAGGCCCTCGAGCCGGGTTGGATCTCCGCCCGCGTGATCGAGGCCGGCCGCGTGGCCGCCTCGCGCAGCGCTCCGGAAGCCAAGATCTGGATCCGAGTGTTCCCGCACAAGTCCGTGAGCAAGAAGCCGGCTGAGACCCGAATGGGTACTGGCAAGGGCGATGTCGAGTTCTGGGCAGCGGTCGTCAAGCCCGGAACGGTGCTGTTCGAGCTCGATGGTGTCACCGAGGAGACTGCCAAGCGCACCTTCAATCGTGTTGCACACAAGCTCCCGGTCAAGGTCCGCCTGGTTCGTCGTCGTCACGCTTGATCTCGAGGCCAAACATGAACAAGGCGATCAAAGACATCCGCGGTGAGGACACCAAGGAACTGAAGGCGAAGCTGAACGATCTCCGCAAGGAGCAGTTCCAGCTGCGGTTCCGTGGAGCTACGGACGGTACGACCAAGCCGACGCGTTCGGGCGAGATTCGCAAGACCATCGCTCGCATCCTGACTGTGTTGGGAGACCGCGCTCGTAATGAGGGCAAGAAGCAATGAACAGCACGCCTA
>JBILEY010000661.1:0-5356 GCA_044351865.1 Planctomycetota bacterium
CCAAACTGGGTGAGGGCGGGAGTAGCGTTCTGGATTTATTTTCTAATAGAACTTTAGGGACAAACACGACTCATTTAGAAATATCGTCCGCAGCGATTACTGCGATTGAAATCACTTGTCGATTCCCGAGCAGCAAGATAATCGGCGAGAAAAATATTGGTGAGCGAGTTTCCTTCTCGGCCGCCATTGGCACTCCGCAGACTTTTTCACGCTCGCCGTCCGACGTCGGCACTAAGGACACGCTGTCAAAGCGACGGCCAACAATCCCCGTGTCGCGAGAAAAAAATGATATTGATAAATATCGTCGATTAGACAGTCGACTTCCGATCCCCGCCCCGAAAAAGCCCGTCAAACTCGAATATCCTGGGGTTTCGGGAGTAGATCCGCTGTTCGTCGTCAAGAACTCCGCGCTCGAGGGACGCGATGCGAGCGATACACGCACGCTCGACAATACCGAATTGCCGTTGCGGTCAGACGATCTGAGCGCCGCGCACGCCTTCCTGCGCGCGCGAGATCTGTTCCAACGTCTCGAGAATTACGGTTTCGATCCGAAGATCTATTTCCGGATGGCCAAGTTGCCCCTGATCGTCAGGCATAGGGCCGGGATCCATCCGGGGGCCTGGGATGGGGAAACGATCAATGCCCAGGTGCGTCCGATCGGCAATGGTCTCTCTTTGACCGTGCCTTATGCGGCCAATGACCGGAGCGCGCTCGAGGTACGTTTTGCAGCGGCGGATCTCAGTCATCGGCGCAATGCGACCGACGCCAAACGCACGAGACCGCGCGCGCAGCATCTGGGGTTGGCGGCCGACTCACGATGGGCGTGGCACGAATTCGGCCATGTCCTGATCTTCGCGGCGACGGGCGAGTTGGAATTGCGGTTCGCGCATAGCTTCGGCGACGCGCTCGCCGCAATCATCCATGATCCGGAATCGAATCTTGCCGAGCCGCGGACGGGCGTGTTGCGGGATCGCTGGCGGGGGGCCACATTCCCCTGGGCGTCCATCAACCGGCGCCATGATCGCGATCCCGCACTGGGATGGGGGTTCGACAGTCGGCGCTTCAAGGACTCCCTCGGCGATCCCCTCGCGCCTGGCGAGCGATACCGGTCCTATTTCGGAGAGCAGGTGCTCTCGAGCGCGCTGTTCCGGCTATACGATTCGCTCGGCGGCCGGTCTGCGGACGTGGCGCTTCGCTGCAGCGCGTCGGACTACGTCGTATATCTGATCATCCGTGCCGCTGCGCTGCTCGGGCTACAGAGCCTGGTGCCGGCGCGCACGCCGAGCCACTTCGTTTCGGCATTGATCGACGCCGATCTCGGAACGGGCCCTTGGAATGTCGACACGCCGTGGAACGATGCCATGACTGCGAAGGAGGCTTCGCGCAAGGGTGGACGTATCCATAAGGTCATTCGCTGGGCGTTCGAACGGCAGGGTCTCGCGCGCACGACGCTGTCCGGAGATGTCGTCGACATCTTCATCGCGGATCGCCGCGTTTCAGAGCCTGACGGCGGGTATCACCCCGTACCGCTGGATGGCGACCCCACGAACAAATTGGCGCCGCCGCAATGGATGGCCAGCAAAACTGCGATAAGCGCCAAGCCATCGAACCGCAAGTCGATCATCGAGGTCACCGTACATAATCATGGCACGGCGGACGCCAGGAACGTAGAAACGAGCGTCTGGGTGCAGGAAGTGGATGGCGCTTCCAATCAGTGGACAGAACTGAGTTACACCCGGAAGCCGGGAAAGAAAACGATCGGACATAACCAGTCGGCGACGTTCAAATTCGACGCGTCCCAACTTAAGCGGAAGACAATATACTATGTCGTGGCCGCGACGACCTGCTCGGCCGACCCGACGACCCTGGATCCCAAAGAATGGCTCACAGGGTTGCATCGATCAGAATGGGTGCATGTGATCGCCCATGACAACAATGTTGCCATAGGCGTTGTCGAGTTCTGATCCTGTCGCGGGGTCACTTCCACTCCGCTTGCGCGCGCGCGAGCACCTTGTGGAGGGTCGGGACAGCGATTTTCGTGGCGCCGAAGATCATGTTCCAGGTCTTTCCTGCCATCGACCTGGATGCGGTCGTGTCGGACGGGTAATGAACGCCGATGCGCTCACGGTTCCGTCCAAGCCGCATCGCCAGCCAGAACAAAGCCGATTTTTCATGCAGGTCATTTGCGATCTCGTACTCAGCCCACGTCACCTTTTTCCCGTCTGTGCCGCCTGCTGACATCCCCACGCCATAACGCCGCGCGACTTCGGGGATCTCGAGCAGCAGAAGCGCGATGAAATGGCCGATGAAGGAATGGCCGCTGGGGAAAGACGGATGTCGCGGCGGACCGAAGGGCGGCACAAGACCGGGACACAAGGTCGAGGGGCGGACACGGGCAAAGCGGGCCTTGTAGTGCATGTAGAAGATGTTTCCGATCGTCAGGCCGCATCGCATGAGCATGATCGTCCACCACTTCCTCTCGTAGTCCAGACCGAGGAAATGGATGAAATACTCCAACGGCGCATCGGCCTGCGCCAGCGACTCGTTCAGGTAGCGCGCGCGACTATCCTCCATAAGGTCGACGAGGGTCTCGAGCTCGCCCTTGATGCTGTTCCAGGGGTTGCTGCCCGTGGTCCATTCTATGTCTTGGCTCCGCAACCATCCGTCACCCAAGAGCGCCCCCGCCAGAGTGGATGGATCTTTTCCTGCAAGGCTCCAATTCGCATGGGCCGCAGCGAACTCCCGTGCCACCATGATGGCGGGGCTCGACAGATCCACGTCCTGGAGCCATTCGTTGAGGTTCGGATCGAACGGCAGCGTCCAGAACCGCAGGCCGGGATCCCAGTCCTCGGTCTGCCACACCAGTGGCGGGTTCGATGTCGGATTGGCGAAGAAACCGGTGGGGTAGAGCGACGCACCATTATCGTCGTGCATGTAGTCGGGCGTCCAGGGCTTGAAACCCAGTTCGGCAGGCGTCGCATAGGCGCTGCGCTGGATCGGTCCATATCCGCCGCGCCAGCCCGTGCCGCTCGCCTGACCACCGCCGGTCCGGCCGAACATGTCGCTCCACCATCCCTGGCCCTGCCCTTGGCCCTGGCCCTGGCCCTGCCCTTGGCCCTGGCCCTGGCCCTGACCTTGGCCCTGACCTTGGCCTTGTCCCTGGCCCTGGCCCTGGCCCTGGCCCTGGCCCTGGCCCTGCCCTTGGCCTTGGCCTTGCCCCTGGCCTTGGCCCTGACCTTGACCCTGTCCCTGTCCCTGTCCCTGCGCCATTTGGTTCTCCCGGTATTCCGATGGATCCTAATCCGGCAATCCGCTGATGCGCATGCCGTCGAGCATTCGCCGCAGATGCGGTTCCTGAAGCGCATAGGTCTGGCCGAACCGCGCAATGGAGAAATTCGGCTCCATCATCAACAGATCGGCGGCCTGCTGCCTCGCCAGATCGATATCGCCCCCCAGAGCCGCAGCAGCTGTCAGCATGCGGACAGGAGGCCTGTACCCCGGGCTCAGACGCCGCGCTTCCAGCAGAACCCTGATCGCCCGCTCATAATTCTGCAGAACGAACTCCGCCGTACCCTCGGTCGTATAGAACGAGAATTCATGCGGGTCATAAGGGCTGAGACGCGTGGCCCGGCGGACGCGTTCGAGGGCCTCCTCGCCCCGCCCCAGATAGGCAAGCGTGGTCGCGCTACGCGCCCACGCCGCGGCGGAACTTGGGTTCCTCTGCAGCGCGCGATCGAAAAGGTCGAGTGCCACGCCGTATCGTTTGTTGAGGAACGACTCGACATGCCCGCCGACGGAGAGGACCATGGAGTCGTGAGGATCGAGCGTGACCGCTCGGCGCGCGAGTTCGGAGGCCATTTTGCGATCCTCGGCCTCGGTATCGCTCCACGCTTCGCCGATGCGCAAATTGTGCCACCATGCGAGATGCGCATGCGCGTGGGCATAGCGTGGATCAAGTTCTATCGCACGCCGGAAGAAATCGCCCGCACGGTTGAAGTCCGAGATATCGAAGGTGTGCAGGAGTGCGAGCCCCTGCAAGACACGATCATACGCGCTCAGGCTCGCCGTAGGCCGCTCCCGTACCCGGGAGATCTCCGCCTGCTGGATCTGGGGTCCCACCGTCGCGGCCACACTCGTCGCGATTTCACCCTGGAAGTCGAAGAGATCATCGACATCGCCATCGAAGGGCCGCGACCAGATCGTCCCGCCTGTCCCGGCATCGACCAGATTGGCCGAGATGCGCAACCGCCGGGCCGACCGGCGCACCGAACCTTCGATCAGATAGCGGACCCCGAGTTCGTTAGCGATCTCGGACATGTTCCGCGCGCTCGCATGGTACCGAAGGGTCGACTCCCGGGCCATCACGAGGAGCGAGCGATTCGCCGCCAGCGCGCTGATGATCTCTTCCGTCATCCCTTGACCGAAATATTGCTCCTCGACGGGACCGTCGACGCGGAAGGGCAACACGGCCAAGGCTGGCCTGCCGTCCCAGCCCGACGCCGCACGCGTCGATCCTCCGGACGATCCATGGGCGGCGTCGACGGTGTACAGGCGCACAGGCCTGGTTCGGTTCTTCAACTGGCGCTCACCCAGGTCCTGGAACCTGAACGACAGCTTGCCGGAGGCGAAGTCGTGGACCGCCTGTGTCACGACAACCTGATCCGCCGCGGCGAGTTGCTGGATGCGCGCGGCGACATTCACCCCGTCACCGACAACATCGCCGACCTCGTCGACGATCAGATCCTCGACGCTCACGCCGATCCGCATCCGGAAGCTGGTCGTTCCAGACGCGCGCAGTTCGTGCAACTTCGCCTGGAGAGCGACCGCCCACTTGACGCCCTCGACCGTGCTCCCGAACTCGATCACGACCGCGTCCCCGAGCAATTTCAGAACGCGGCCTCCGTGATCCTGGACGAGCGGGTCGATAAATGCGCCCCGGATCTGCGTCCAGGCGCGCGCGGTCTCCGCGTCGTTGCGCTCGACCATCTGCGTCCAGCCAACGACGTCGGCGAAGGCTATGGCCGCGAGGCGGCGCGGCGAGGATATCTGCGAAACCAGATCGAGCTCCCGTGGCAGCACAGGGGACGCCGCCCGTTGTCGGGTCTTTTATACAGCTACGGCGATCCACACGCCATGCGCTCCTGACGTGAGGACCAGTCAGTCGATCAGATTATCCATGTGCGACGGACGGAGGAACGTTACCCTGCCCCGGCGGCTCAACGCAAAACGCGCTTACGTCCGCGGATTGAGTGTTGGTGGGAAATCAAATCCGGGGAGAATTCCCCCAGCACACGCGCGCTGTCGACGGTCAGGGAGGGGATGCGGATGGGATGGGCGAGGATCGTGACGATGATGC
>JBILEY010000368.1:0-5317 GCA_044351865.1 Planctomycetota bacterium
ACAACGGCAGCAAGCGCGGCTGCAGCGTGTGCAGTTCCGCGGCCGTCGGCGTGAAGTCGCCGCTGATCGACGCCGTCGGCCCGAGGTGCACGAAGCCGTTGGCGTTCGCGTGCACGACGCCGACCGAGCCACCGGGGAACGGGAACACGAACGGCAGCACCAGCGCCCGCGACATGGTGTCGTCGGTCATCGCCGCCGGTGTCGTGTGGTTGCTCGGCACCGGCGCGCCGGTCGGTGCGAACCACGCCGGCGCGCCGAGCGACACCGTGTAGCCCTGGGCACCGTTCGGCGTCGCCACCAGCACCGTTTCCGCGCCGGGCGCGCCGCCGAGATCGCAGGTCGCGAGCCCGGCGAAGGTCTCGTAGAACGAGTCGCCGAACGGACCGTAGCAACCGGTGCCGAACGTCGTCTTCGTCGCCAGCGGCACGCACGCGGGCCCTGGCGTGGCACCGACCGTGTAGCGCAGCGTGCCGTTCCAGGTGCGGTCCCAGAACGGCGCCGCGCCGAACGGCGTGTTGGCGATCGCCGCATCGCCACCGAGATAGCTCACGTCGCCGTTGCCGACGGTCACCGCCCCGAAGCTGTTGGTGTAGCGCAGCCCGAGGCCCGCGTGCCGCACGCAGACACCGTGTGTGCCAGGAGCCAGGAACACGCCGGGGCCGAAGCACACCGGCGACGGCGCGCCGAGGCCGTTCGAACGGCACGGGCCGGTGGCGCGCAGCGTCCAGTTCGCGGCGAGCTGCTGCTGGCCGGCGTAGGTGGTCGGCGTGGTCCAGAACTCGACGGCGCCGAGCGTGTCGACCGGCGACGAGCTGTGCACGTCGAGGCCGACGACGGTGATGCCGCTCGGATTCGTCACCGTCAGGTTGAAGAACGACGCCGCGCTGGCGACCAGCCCGTTGTTGGCGTTGAACGGCAGGCTCAGCTGCAACTGCGCGCGCGCCGACGCGAGCAGCACCCCCAACATGGCGACGAACGTCGCGGCGGACGAGGCGTGGGCGTGGAGGGATCGACGGTGGCGCATCGGCGGGTCGTTGCGGCCGTGCTTGCAGGATCCCTGGGCCAACCGCAGGGTCGGAAGCAAACGCGGCGCCACCCCCGAATGGAAGCCAGTCCACGACCAGATCGTCGCCGACGACCGGCAGGCCGGCGCCGCCCACCGCCCACCGCCCGGGAACCCTGGTGGCACGCAACCGCGCTGCGACCTATCGTCGCGGCCCCCATGGACCACAGCACGCTGCGCACGACGCCGCTCGAGAGTTTCCCGCCGCCGAGCCGCTGGGACGACTGGGAAGAACTCGACGCCAAGGCCTGGCCGAACCGCGTCACCCGCAAGTTCTCGCTGGTGCCGACGATCTGCTTCAACTGCGAAGCCGCGTGCGGCCTCGTCGCCTACGTCGACCAGGCGGACGGCAAGATCCGCAAGGTCGAAGGCAACCCGTACCACCCCGGCTCGCGCGGCCGCAACTGCGCCAAGGGGCCGGCGACGATCAACCAGGTCCACGACCCCGAGCGCATCCTCTACCCGCTGAAGCGCGTCGGCCCGCGCGGCTCCGGCAAGTTCGAACGCGTCAGCTGGGACGAAGTGCTGCAGACGCTCGGCGCGCGCATCCGCAAGGCGATCGTCGACGGCCGCAAGACCGAGGTCATGTACCACGTCGGCCGCCCGGGCCACGACGGCTACGTCGAACGCGTGCTGCAGGCCTGGGGCGTCGACGGCCACAACAGCCACACCAACGTCTGCAGCGCCGCCGCGCGTCTGGGCTACACGCTGTGGAGCGGCTACGACCGCCCGTCGCCCGACTACGAGAACGCGAAGTTCACGCTGCTGATCAGTTCGCACCTCGAGACCGGCCACTACTTCAACCCGCACGCGCAGCGCATCATCGACGGCAAGATGAAGGGCGGGAAGCTCGCGGTCTGCGACATCCGCCTCAGCAACACCGCCAGCATGGGCGACTACTGGCTGGCGCCGCGGCCGGGCAGCGAGCCGCTGATGCTGCTCGGCTTCGCCCACGTGATCCTGCGCGACGGCCTGGTGGCCTGGGACTTCGTGCGCGACTGGGTCGACTGGCGCACCTACCAGCGCGCGAAGGGCCGCAACGAGGACTTCGCGAGCTTCCAGCGCGACCTCGCCGCCGACTACGCGTTCGCGACGCCGCAGCACGTCGGCGAAGTGTGCGGGCTCGATCCGAAGGTCGTCGAAGAGGTCGGCCGCGGCATCGGCCAGGCGGGCAGCGCCTTCGCGTCGCACGTGTGGCGCAACACCGCCGCCGGCAACGAAGGCGGCTGGTCGACCGCGCGCAACCTGCAGTTCGTCTCGGTGCTGGTCGGCGCCGTCGGCACCATCGGCGGCACCGCCGGTTCGGGCACCAACAAGTACGTGCCGTCGCCGTTCAGCAAGCCGCGGCCGCAGGACGTGTGGAGCGAGCTGCTGTATCCGAACGAGTGGCCGCTGGCGCACCACGAACTCAGCTACCTGCTGCCGCACCTGGTGAAGAGCGGCCGCGGTCGCATCGACACCTACTTCACGCGCGTCTACAACCCGGTCTGGACCAATCCCGACGGTGCCATGTGGATCGACATGCTGGCCGACGAGGCCGCGGTCGGTTGCCACGCGGTGCTGTCGCCGACGTGGAACGAGACGGCGCGCTGGGCCGACTTCGTGCTGCCGATGGGCCACGCCACCGAGCGCCACGACCTGATGTCGCAGGAGACGCACGCGGCGATGTGGATCGGCTTCCGCCAGCCGGTGCACCGCGTGCTCGCCGAACGCCAGGGCAAGCAGGTGACGTGGACCTACGAGGTCAACCCGGGCCAGGTCTGGGAGGAGGACGAGTTCTGGATCGCGCTCAGCTGGCACGTCGACCCGGACGGCTCGCTCGGCATCCGCAAGCACTTCGAGTCCCCCTACCGCCCCGGCGAGCGCGTCACCGTCACCGAGTACTACCGCTGGATCTTCGAGAACTCGGTGCCGGGCCTGCCGGCCGCGGCGGCGAAGGAAGGCCTGTCGCCGCTCGAGTACATGCAGCGGCACGGCTGCTTCCTGGTGCAGGACCAGGTCTACAAGACGCACGAGAGCGAACTCGCCGGCCCGTTCGAAGTCGACCAGACGCAGGGCATCGTCACCAAGGACGGCAAGCTCGCCGGTGTCTTCGCCGGCGGCAAAGCCCGCGTCGGCTTCCCGACGCCGAGCAAGAAGCTCGAGCTGTGGTCGTCGACGATGGTCGACTGGGGCTGGCCGGAGTTCGCCGCACCGGTCTACGCGAAGAGCCACGTCGACGAGCAGAAGCTCGACCGCGCCCGCGGTGAGATGGTGCTGGTGCCGACGTTCCGCCTGCCGACGCTGATCCACACGCGCAGCGCCAACAGCAAGTGGCTGACCGAGCTGTCGAACACCAACCCGGTGTGGATCCACCCGAGCGACGCGCAGCGCCTCGGCCTCGCCATGGGCGACCTCGTGCGCGTGGCGACGCGCATCGGCTACTACGTCAACGCCGTCTGGATCACCGAAGGCGTGCGCCCCGGCGTCGTCGCCTGCAGCCACCACATGGGCCGCTGGACGGTCAAGGGCGACCAGGTGTCGGGCAACCACTGGCAGCTGCACGACGTCGACCTGCGCAAGGTCTCCGACACGGCGTGGCTGATGCGCCGCACGAAGCCCGTCGGTGCGTTCGCCAGCAACGACAAGGACAGCGAGAAGGTCTGGTGGTCGTCGGGCGGCGTGCACCAGAACATGACGTTCCCGGTGCAGCCCGATCCGGTCAGCGGCATGCACTGCTGGCACCAGAAGGTCGTGGTGACGAAGGCGGAGCCGGGCGATCGCTACGGCGACGTCTACGTCGACACCGCGAAATCGATGGCGGTGTTCGAGGAGTGGATGGCGCGCACCAAGCCCGCCGACCGCTTCGGCAAGAACGGGCTGCGCCGGCCGCTGCACCTGAAGCGGGTCTGCCGGCCGACGGACGACGCGTTCAAGCGGTAGCGGCCGTGGTGCTGGTTCCGGGGCCTCGCTCGCCGCTGCCGAAGGGCCTGGCCGCCGTCGGACGCGCAGGCTTCACGTTGCTGGCGACGGCCGCGCCCCTGCTGTTCGCAGGGTATGCGGTCGGCACCGAGTCGATCAGCCCGACCGCGTTCGCCGTCGTCCACCTCGGCACGGGCGCCATGACTCTTGCCCTGCTGGTCGGCCGAGGCCGCCTGCGCGCCAGCATGGCGGCAGGCACCGAGTTCGTGCGTCCGCTGGCCCTCGCTGTCCATGCGCTGCTGCTCGCGTCGTCGCTGCTGTTCGTCGATCCTGCACGAGGTGCCGTGGCGCTGCTGGGCTCGATCCAGCTGACGCAGTGGATCCTCGCGGTCTGGCGCGGACCACGGCCACGGCCCCTGGCGTGGCTCGGCTCGCTTGCGATCGTCGGCGGCATCGTGGGCCTGGTCCTGCCCACGGCGAGCCCTGGCCTCGTCCTCGGCACCGCGTTCATGTCCCTCGCCGGGTTCGCCTGGACAGGCCACGCGCGCCCCGACCGCGATCCAGAGGACGCTCCGGCAAGGAACGCCAACCAACACGTGGTCGCGACGGTGTTCGCGATCAGCCTCGCCGTGGGCATGCACAAGCTGTTCGCCTTCACGCCGCTCGGCGTGGCGCTGGCGGCGACCTCCGGCGCGATCAGCGCGGGCCTCCGACATGCAGGCTGGGATCGCATGGGTCCGCGGCTCGGTGCTCGCTCTGCGTTCGCCCGACTGGCCGTCCCGACGCTCATGGTGCTCGGCGCGTCGACGATTCTCGTCGCACCGATCCCGCTGCCGGCGGCGTTGTCTGCGGCGCTCGTGCTCGGGGGCACGGCGCTGGCGTTGGTGGCGAAGCACGGTCGCGCCGGCTGAACGCGCGGCAGCAGCGCAATTCGCGCTGCCGATCGCGATTCGGATCGCCATGGTGGAGTCCCTGTTCGATCCGCGCGGCCTCGCCGCGATGCTCGCCCGCGTCGATGCCCTGCGACCGGACAGCGTGCGCCAGTGGGGCAAGATGGACGTGGCCCAGATGCTCGCCCACTGCCAGCAGCCGCTGCGCGTGGCGCTCGGCGAACTGCCGCTGCGACGCGGGCTGATCGGCCTGCTGTTCGGCCGACTCGCGAAGCGCATGCTGCTGTCGCCGAAGCCGTGGAAGAACGGCATGGCGACGGCGCCCGAGTTCAAGGTCACCGACGCGCGCGACTTCGCCAAGGAGAAGGCGGCGCTGCGCGCGCTGGTCGAGCGCTTCGGTCGCGGCGGGCCGGCGGGTTTGACGAAGCAACCGCATCCGTTCTTCGGGCCGCTAACGGTCGAA
>JBILEY010000369.1:0-5307 GCA_044351865.1 Planctomycetota bacterium
TCGGCGCAGCCGTTCCAGAACCAGGGCGGCACCGCCGCCGCATACGTGCAGCCGACGCTCGCCGAGCAGAAGGACCTGCCGAAGGACGCACCGCAGGTCGCGTTCGAGCTGCCGCAGCGCTTCCACCAGAAGAACGTGCTCGTCGAAGTGCGCGCCAACGGCCTCGTGCGCAGCGTGCCGTACTTCGCCAACAACCTGTCGGTGCGCTTCCTCGAGAACTTCGGCCAGGTCGCCGTGACCACCGCCGACGGCGGCGCGCCGCTGCCGAAGGCCTACGTCAAGGTGTTCGCGCGGCTGCAGGACGGCACCGTGCGCTTCCACAAGGACGGCTACACCGACCTGCGCGGCCGCTTCGACTACGCGTCGTTGTCCGACGATCCGAACCTCGCCGCCCAGCGCTACGCCGTGCTCGTGCTCGACGAGCAGCGCGGCGCCGTCATCCGCGAGATCGCGCCGCCGGCGCGCTGAGCGAGCGGTCCGTCCTGGATCCGAGGACCTGCCGCAACGAGTCGTCAGCCTCGCTGGGTGACGCAGCGCAGGAACCGCATGCGCAACGGGCCGCGGCGATCGTCGGCGATCGTCGCGGCCCGTATCAGGCTCGTGCTCCGCGGTTCGTCAGGAACCGCCGGTGTCGACTGGCGGACCGCCGCCCGCTCCACCACCTTGCTTCGGCTTCTTGCCCTTGCCCTTGGAAGCCCGACCGGGCTTCGTTCCGCAGCCTTCTCATTCACCCGGCAGGGGCAGGCCCTGCAGGTCTTCGATCTCCATGCGTTCGAGCTTGATCGCCGCTTCGAGGTCGGTGCGGTGCTGCACCGCGACCTTGTCGTCCTTCGCCTGTTCGGCGAGCAGACGCCAGTTCTGGCGCGCGGCTTCGATCTCGGGCTCCCACTGTTCGCGGTCGAGGCCTTCGAGGCGCATCAACCACGTCATGTAGAACTGCGAACGGGCGAGCGCCTGGCGGGCATCGGCGAGCACGACCGGATCGGTGTCCTTGTCGGCCTGCATCTGCTCGACCAGCGCCTCGAGTTCTTCGCGCGCCTCCGGCAGCTTGCTCGCCTGCATGCGCGCCTTGTTCAACTCGACCTGCAGCCGCTGCACCGTCGACTTCGCCAGCGCGTCCGGGTTCTTCGGCTGCTTGGCGAGCGCCGCCTCGTACTCGCGCACGGCGACCTTCCACTTGCCTGCGCGCGCCGCGTCGTGCGCAGCGGTGATCACGGCATCCATCGCATCGAGCGCCGTGCGGTCCTGGCCTGGACCTTCGTGGTAGGCCCACGCGCCGAGTGGCAACGCGAGCCAGGCAACCAACAGCAGGTTCCTCATCGGGGTGTCTCCGAGTGGACGGCAGGTCCCGATCCGGGGGTCGGGCGGGACGAGCGGTCGGGAAGGCTATCGGGTCCGGACGGGCTCGGCAGGGAGGGCCGAAGGAAAGTTACATCGGCGCAACCAGCCAGCAGGGCGCCGACTCCATACGCGACGAGGTCGGCGGCCTGGTAGCCGTGGCCCAGCAGCAGGCCGCCGAGGCGGGTCGCGCGCAGGTCCTGCAGCCACGGCCAGGCCAGCAGCTGGCTGGCTTCGATGGCGGCGGCGAAGCCGAAGGCCAGGGCCAGCAGGGTGGCGGTCCGGGCCCGAGGCCAGGGCAGCGCGAACAGGAAGAACGCCGCGGTCGCGTAGGCGGCGTCGCCGGTGTACTCGGCCAGGAAGCCGGGCAGCGGGTAGCGGCGCGACAGCAGGCCGAGGGCAGCGGTTGCGAGCAGGGCGGCGGCCACGGCGAGGCGCCGGCGGGCGGGGCGCTGGGTGAGACCCGTTCGTAGGTCCGCACGGCTTGCCAACGCGGCGGCCGCAACCTGCTGACCGTGTCCTTCACCCAACCACCCCTGGTCGAGAACGTCGCCCTCGTCCTCCAGGTCCGCATAGACCAGGTCCTCCAGTTCCCGATCGGCCAAGGGCCCGGGCGACACGGTCGCGATCGAAGGCGGATCGAACACCTTGGCGGCCTGCGCGAACCCCGCAAACCGGAAGGTCATCACGACGGCACGCTCGGCGACGCGGATCGTGGGCCCAAGCGGGAAACGCCACCACAGCCACAGCACGATCGGCGCGAGTAGCAGCTTGAGAGCCCACGCAAGGCCCCCGAGTCCGCGACCAGTCATCGACGCCGCGAAGACCAAGCCCGCGATCAGCAGCACGACGACGAGCCCGCGCAGCAAGGCCAAGATCACGCGGCGCCGCCAGCAGCGCACGCACATCGGAACTTCGAACACGGCCACAGGGCGCTGCCAGCTGTCGGGCACCCGCCAGCGGAAGGCATACGCCTCCAGGCGCAGGCAGGCCTCGGGAAGCTCCGCGGTGCAGACGCAGCACGCGTTCGGCCAGACCACAGATCCGCCCAACGGCACGCGTATTGAACGCGCGTGGCAGGCTGCGGACGCCTCCATCGCCGTCACGCCGCGCGCGCCGCGTCGCGCACGGCGATGCCCGGCTGCCAGCGCGCGCCGAACCAGTGCAGCAGCATCGGCAGCAAGGCCAGCAGCGTCGACGTGACGCAGATCGCCAGCAGCGCGTACTCGCGCAACGACAGCTGCTCGATCAGCGGCTTGCGCGCATCGGCGGCGGCGGCGGCGATCACGTCGCTCGGCACGTGCCGCTTGTTGCCGTTGTGGAACTCGCCGCCGAGGCGGATCGCGACCTGGCGCAGCGCACTCTCGTCCTGCTTGCTCTGGTGGCCGGCGATGAACTTGCCGGCGAGGTTGTCGCCGACGCCGACGACGAGCGTGCCGCCGATCGACGGCGGCAGCGTCGGCATGCCGGTCGCGGGGACCGTGTCGCCGTCGCTGACGATCACCAGCAGTGCACTGCCGACGCGCCACGGCTTGGCGATGCGCACGGCTTCGGTGATGCCGTCGAACAGCTTCGTGCTGCCCGCCTTGAAGGCGAAGCGCATGTCGACCTCGGCCAGCAGGTGGCGCACCAGTTCGAGGTCCTTGGTGTCCTCGACCACCGGCTTGGCGCCGTTGTAGGTCGCGATCACCGTGATCTTGAACTTGCCGATCGGCACGCGCGAGAACAGCGACTCGAGCAGTTCGCGCGCGCGGGCGTGCCGGGTCTGGTTGCCGTTCGGCCCGGCGTCCTTGAGCAGCATGCTCGGCGACACGTCGTAGACGAGCACCAGGTGCCGCCACTCGGAGTCCGGGATCTCTTCGCTGGCGTGCACCTTCGGGTCGCACAGCATCAGCGTCACCAGGCCCCAGGCGAGGCCGCCGAGCGCCAGCGTGCGCAGCGGCGGCGCCAGCCGCGCCAGCAGCGTCGGCCGCCCGTCCGGGCCGTGCACCAGGGCTGCGACCCGCGCGCTGCGGCGCGCGTGCAGCACTTCGCCGATCGCCGCCAGCAGCAGCACGCCGGCCGTCACCCAGAGCGTCACCATGGCGTGTACCTCAGCCAGAGTTGCATCAGCACGTAGGCACCGAGCACCGACAGGCCGGCGATGCAGAACGGGAAGAACCAGTCGACCATCTCGGGCGTGCCCTGCTCGAGCTTCGCCTTGGTCATCTTGTCGATGTGCTGGAACACCTCGCGCAGCGCGTTCGGGTCGTCGGGGTTGTAGACCTCGCCGCCGGTGATGCGCGCCAGGTTGACGATCTCGCCGCGCGCATCGCTCTCCTGGATGTTGACCGCGAACAGCGTGATGCCGTCCTTCTTCAGGCGCTTGGCGATCTCCATCTCGGCGCCGTTGGCGAGGTCGCTGCTCCAGCCGTCGGTGACGAGGATCAGCATGCGGTCGCCGTCGGCGCGCGACGTCAGCACTTCGCGACAACCCAGCACGGCCTTGCCGATCTCGGTGCCGCCGAACGCCGGCGGCGCGTTCTCCGGGCGCATGAACGGGAACGCGCAGCGCACCGCCGACGGGTCGGTCGTCAGCGGCACCCAGTGCAGGTAGTTGTTGCCGAAGAAGGTCAGGCCGAACGAGTCGCCCTTGCGGTACTCGAGGAAGTCGGTGATCGCGTCGACCGCGGCGTCGTAGCGGTCGCCCTTGCTGCCGAACTTCGCCGTCATCGAGCCGGAGATGTCGACGCAGAACTGGATGTTGGTCAGCGCGCGCTTCTGCTTCGGCGCCGCCAGTTCCTGCGGCAGCGCCAGCAGCAGCACGGCGACCGCCAGCAGCAGCGCCGGCAGCGACTCGCCGAGGCCGAGCACGGCGCGCACGAACCAGCCGCTGCCGCGGGGAACACTGCCGCGCGGACCGTCGGTGGCGCGGTCGAACGGCAGCGCGATCCGGCGACCGCGGCGCTGCCAGACCCAGAACAGGTGCAGCAGCGGCAGCACCAACAGCAGCAGCAACCACGGGCGCGCGAACATCAGCGGGCCTCCTTGGCAGCACCCGCGAGGGCGGCGTTCTTCGCGGCTGGCGCCGCGGCGATCGGCGCGAAGCTGTCGGCGGTGACACTGCGATACGGCTGCAGCAGCTTCGCCCAGTCGACGTCGCGCGGCGGTTCCGGCATGTGCAGCCACGCTTCGAGCTGGCGCAGCAGACCGCCGGCTTCGTCGTGGCGGCGGATCGTCATGATCGCATCGACGGCCTTCGCCTCGCCGAGGCCGAGGCGCGCGCGCCAGAACGCGACCAGCAGGCGTTCGAGTTCGGCCTGCGCCGCGGTGTCGGACTTGCCGGCGGCGACCGCTTCGACCAACGGCCGCAGCCGATCGGCCAGCGTCGGCACCACGACGACCTCGGCCTTCGGCCGGCGGAAGCGGCGGCCGACGAACAGGATCGCCAGCAGGCCGATGCCCCAGACGATCGCGGCGACGATCTGCAGCGTGCGGTAACCGCCGAGCGAGTCCGCCGGCGTCGGCTGCAGTTCGCTCGGTTCGACCATGCCCGCTGGCAGCGCCGAGGTGATCTCGACCGCGATCGGCGGCACGTCGGTGGCCGGCGAACCGTCCTTGCGCACGAGGAACTTGGCGAGGTCGAACGTGCCGGCTTCGAGGCCGGTCCACTCGAGGTCGTAGCGGAACGTCGTGCCGTGCGGCCAGACCTTGACGATGCGCAGCGCCACCGGCGCCTTCAGCGTCGTCGGCGCCGTCGTCAGCTCGCTGCCCGGCAGCACGATCTGCTCGATCGCGGCGCGCATGCCCACCGCCGCCTTGCGTTCGTCGCGCGCCTGCGCGGCGAGCCCGTCGAGCAGCAGCAGCACGGCGGCGACGAGCGCCGCGAACCGATGCTTCGTTCCCATGCCCAGGTCGTTCATCGCGCTCCTCGCCCGAGACCGCGGTTGCGGAAGAAGTGACGCAGCCGATGCACGAATGGCTGGTCGG
>JBILEY010000370.1:0-5292 GCA_044351865.1 Planctomycetota bacterium
GTCATCGACCTCGGCGGCATGCCGACGCTGGCGCTGCGCCAGCGCTTCGTCGCACGGCCGGTGTCCGGTGGCTTCCTGCTGCAGACGGCCGACTTCCCGGCCGAAGCGCCGAAGCAGGACGTCGCCAGCAAGCGCGCGCCGAACGACGCCGAGAAGAAGGCGATGGCGTTCGCGTGGAAGGTCTGCAAGCACGTGAAGTCGAACGCGATCGTGCTGGCGCGCACGACCGACGACGGCGCCTGCCACACCGTCGGCGTCGGCGCCGGCCAGATGAGCCGCGTGGACTCGGCGAAGATCGCCGTAGACAAGGCGGGCGATCGCGCGCGCGGCAGCGTCGTCGCCAGCGACGCGTTCTTCCCGTTCGCCGACGGCTTGCTGGTCTGCGCCAAGGCCGGCGTCACCGCCGCGGTTCAGCCGGGTGGCAGCAAGCGCGACGAAGAGGTCGTGGCCGCCGCCGACGAGCACGGCATGGCGATGGTCATGACCGGGCACCGCCACTTCCGCCACTGACGCCTTCGCTCGCGCGAGCGAGCGATCCGGAGCCCATGAACGTCCAGGCAGCAACCGCCGACATCCTGCTCGGCGCCTCGTTGGCGCAGGTCGCCGCTGCGTGTCGCGAGGAGCTGATCCGCGACTTCGGCTTCCGGCCGGAGGAGATCACCGCCGACACGTTCCGCAGCGAGGTCGCGTCGTTCATGCGCAAGCTGGCGCGCCACCTCGGTGATCGCCACGCCGGCGAAGCGCGCATCGGCCACGCGCTGCGCCAGTGGATCATGCAGTCCGACCACTACGAAGCGTGGGACGCGCTGCTCAGCGGGTTCGCCGTCGACGGCCGCGAAGCGCTGGTGCGGCGCGGGCGGGTGCTGTTCCCTGGGCCGTTGACCGCGCACTGGGACGACGAGCGGTGAACGTCGACGTCGTCGCCAACCTCGCCGCCGTGAGCGCGCAGATCGCGACAGCGGAGGCGCGTGCAGGGCGGCGATCGGGCGACGTGCAGTTGCTCGCCGTCAGCAAGACGCATCCGGCCGCAGCCGTGCGCGCCGCGTTCGCCGCAGGCCAGCGTGCGTTCGGCGAGAACCGGGTGCAGGAACTCGCCGCCAAGGCCGCCGAGCTGCGCGACCTCGACTCCGTGCAGTGGCACCTGATCGGTTCGCTGCAGACCAACAAGGTGCGCGAACTGTTGGCGGTGCCCGGCCTGGCCCTGATCCACAGCCTCGATCGCCCCCGCCTCGCCGACGAACTGCAGCGGGAACTCGCGCCGACGGGCCGTCGCCTCGCCGTGCTGCTGCAAGCGAACGTCACCGGCGAAGCCAGCAAGCACGGCTGCCCGCCCGCCGAACTGCCGGCACTGCTGGCGCACGTGCAGCAGCGGGCGCCAGCACTCGCGGTCGAAGGCCTGATGGCGATGGGGCCGCTCGACGGCGACCCGGCGCTGGCGTTCGCGTTGGCATCGCGTCTGCGCGACGAGCTGCGCGCGGTGAGCGGCCTGCCGTTGCCGACCCTCAGCCTCGGCATGTCCGGCGACCTCGATGCCGCCGTGGCAGCGGGCTCGACGCTGGTGCGCATCGGCACCGCGGTGTTCGGTCGGCGCGATTGAGCCGGAGGCGGCCGTTCCTTACCTTCCCCGCCCGTGGCAACCCGGAAAAAGAGCGCTGCTGGCGCCGACAGCCCGGTCCCGATCGGACCGCCGGCGAACGCTGCCGAAGTGGCCGCCCGCCTCGCCGCGGCGATTCCGACGCCGCGCTGCGAGCTGGACCACAAGGACGCGTGGCAGCTGCTGATCGCCACGATCCTCAGCGCGCAGAGCACCGACCGCACGGTCAACACGGTGACGCCGGTGCTGTTCCAGAAGTACCCGACGCCGGAGGCACTCGCCGCGGCACCGCGCGAAGAGCTCGAGGCCGTCGTGCACCGCACCGGCTTCTTCCGCAACAAGGCGAAGGCCATCCAGGGCGCCAGCCTGGCGGTGCACCAGCAGTTCGGTGGCCAGGTGCCGCGCGAGATGGACAAGCTGCTGACGTTGCCCGGCGTGGCCCGCAAGACGGCGAACGTCGTGCTCGGCGTCGCCTACCGCATCGCCGCCGGCGTCGTCGTCGACACGCACGTGATGCGCACCAGCCAGCGCCTCGGCCTGACCGCGGCGAAGACGCCCGAGAAGGTCGAACACGACCTGTGCAACCTGCTGCCGCGCGACCAGTGGATCGACGGCGGGCACCGGTTGCTGCTGCTCGGGCGATATGTCTGCCTGGCGAAGGGCCCGAAGTGCGAGGACTGCCCGCTGTTCGAGATCTGCCCGTCGCGGCAGGGCCAGGCGCTCGGCACCTGGCAAGAACGCGCGCGCCACGCCGGCGAGCTGATCCAAGGCGGAACGGCGGCGGGCTGATACCGTCGCGTTCCCATGGACTGCCCTGCACCCGGTCGAAGCAAGGTCCTGCTGGCGGCGTTGACGTGGTTGCTCGCGGCCGTGCCTGCGATCGCGGTCTTCGTCTGGACGTCCTTCGCGGCGGTATGGCCCGAACCGACGCGTGATCGGTTCCTGTTGCGCGAGAGCGTCGCCGACTGGCGCTGGGAGACGCTGCTCGAACCGACGGACAGTGCGCGGCACGTGGTCGCCGAAGCGCTGCAGCAGGCGGCGCTCGAGATCCCGGGTGCGACGATCGCCTCGGTCGCGTGGGTGTCTGCGTTCGCGACGCTGCTGCTGGCGCTCGGCCTCGGCACGCTGCTGCGCCGCGCCTTCGACCTGCGCTCCGGCGCTGGTTACGCGACGGTATTGGTCGCCGGCCTGCTGGTCGCGAGCCCCGGTTTCGGCCTCGTCTGGCTGCGCAGCGAACGTCTCGGCCTCGTGCTCGCGCCGCTGCTGTTCGTCACCGCACTCGGCTGGCTCGCGCGCCTCGAACGGGCGCCGCTGCGACTCCTCGGGGTGATCTTCTTCGCCGGCGTGGCGCCGTTCTGCCACACGCACGGCCTGTTCGTCGGTGCAGCACTGCTGCCCGCCCTCGTCGCCATGGCCGCGCGCGCCGGCAGCCGCCGCATCGCCTGGTGGGTCGGCCTGTGCGTCGTCGTCACCGTCGCCGCCGGCTGGTACAGCATCGCGCCGATGGCGGCGCGCGGCGTGTCGGCCGGCAGCGGCCTGCTGGCGATCGCGCCGTTCGGCGACTTCGTGCGCGACCTGTGCGTGCACACCGGCGACGCGTGGCTCGACCTGCTGCCCGACAGCGACCTCGATGCGTGGGTGCTCGGTGCTGCGAGCTGGCTCCTGCCGCTGCTGCTGCTGTTCGTCGGCGATCGTTCGCAGGCGGCGCGCTGGCGGGCGGCGCCGTGGTGGAGCTGCGTGTGGTTCGCGCTAGCGGTCGTGCTGTGGAACGTGCTGCGCTACGACGCCGAGCCGCCGGTCGGTCGCTGGCGCGAGGCGCTGTTCGGCACGTTCCTGCTGCCGGTCGGCTTGTGCGGCGTGCTCGCCTGCCGCTTCGGCCCAGGGGCACTGCGCGTCGGCTTCGGCGTCGCCGTCGTGCTCGCCGTGCAGGACTGGTTCGCCGGCCTCGAAGACCTGCGCATCGCGCGCGCTCTCGTGCGCCAGCAGGAAGCGGTGCTGGCGCTGCCTGGCGAATGGCATCCCGAGCTCGCGGCCGCCCAGGATCGCCTCGCCGTGATCGCCGCCGCGGAGCTGCGTGCGCGCGCCCGCGTGCCGTCGGCGCCGAGCGACCCGGCGAGCCTGCTCACTTCGGTTCCGACGACTCCGGCCACGGCGAACGTCGCCCGCGGCGAACTGCGCAGTTCGCTGCGCCATCCGGCGCCGAGCTTGCTGCTGGCGATCGGCCGCGGCGCCGACGGCGCGCCGGTGGTGCTCGGTGTGCACCAGCCGGACTGGCAGCGCCACGGCCGCGCGGTGCCGTGGCAGGTGGAAGTCGGCACCGGATCGTCGGCGCCGTTCGTCGGCGTCTTGGCGATCGACGTCGGGCCGCTGCGCAGTGCCGTGCTGCCGACGGCGCCCGCAGCGGATCGCTAGGCGGCCGTCGGCGTGCGCCAGCGGCGGCGCCCGCTCACTCGAACCGGGCCTGCCGCGCGATGCGCTTGCGGATGATGTCGATGCGTTCGAGCTGCCCGCGCGCCGGGAAGCGCTCGTAGAAGCCTTCGCGGCGGAATTCGCTCGCCAGCTCGCCGACCGGCTTGAAGCGCGCTTCCAGCAGCTTCACCAGCTCCGGGCCCGGCGCGATCGTCGCGTCGACGTGCGCAGCCACGTCGCCGGCGACGCGCAGCATGGCCTCGATGGTGACGTCGCGCGTCACCATGAAGTTCTTGTTGTCGCCCCACGCACTGCCGAACGCGCTGCGCAGCGCCTTCAGCACGTCGCGGATCAGGCCGTGGCCACGTTCCTTGCTCCAGCCGCGGCCGTCCTTGAAGCGGTGCTGCGCGTCCTTGCGCGCGATCAGCTTCAGCACCTCGCCGAAGATCTGCGCCTGGTTGATCCACATCTCCTGGTTGGAGCGGCCACCCAGCATGTTGATGTGGTACTGCAGCGGCGAGTCGTCTTCCTCGTAGAGGCTGCGCACCAGCGCCGCGGCGAACTTCTTCTCCGGGTCGGTGCCCCACTCGATGCGCTCGTACAGGTCGATCAGGTGCGACTTGTTGATGCGCGTGTGCGTGCTGTTGATGACGACGAACATCTCCGTCGCGAAGTCGCTCGTCTTGCCGTCGAAGATCACGACCGGCACGTCGATGCGGCGGTCGGCGTCCTTCTCCTGCAGGTAGAAGTGCAGGCCGGCGAGGCGGTGTTGGCCGTCGATGATCAGGAAGTCGCTGCGGGGCTCGACCAGGTTGCCGGCGCGCTCCATGCCCTTCAGCGGCTGGAACTCGAGCTTCTCCGGCGAGAACAGCAGGACCGCGCCCGGGACCACCGGCTGGCGCGATTCGTTCCGGTAGAAGTCCTTGATCTGCTTGATCTTTCGGCGGTTCAGGTCGCGCTGGAACGACTTGCTGTTCTTCTCGATCGCCTGCACGTAGCGCTCGACTTCGTCGGGCTCCTTCTGCTTGCCCTTGCTGTCGGTCGGGCCGTCGCCGCCGATGACCTGGCCGCGCTCACCGTAGAACCTGGTGACGAAGCGGACCTTGCGCAGCAGGTCCTCGGCCGGGTAGCTGACGAAGTAGAACTCCGACTCCTTCTGACGCATCCGCTGGGCGAACATCGGGCGAGCCTCCTACAGGGTTGGCGTTGAGGAGCGACAGTGTGCGACGCGGAGCTTTCGTTGGCAAAGGTCTGCTGCACAGACCTCGTGTATGCCGGCGAACAGGGCC
>JBILEY010000371.1:0-5280 GCA_044351865.1 Planctomycetota bacterium
CGCGCACGAGGCGGGTCGGCTTGGCGTTTCCGGTCGCCTGCGGGTCCTCGCCCTTCGCAACCGGCCAGGCATCGGGCCCGACCTTCGGCGCGGCCACGGGCGGCGTCGTCGGCTCCGTCGCCACCACGGGCGGCGTCGTCACCGCCACCGGCGCCACACCGATCGGCGAGGTCTCGCCCACCGTCGGGTTGGCAGGCGTCGGTTCGACCGGAGTCGGTGTCACCGGCGCCGAGGTCACCGGCGGCTGCGCCACGGCGACCGGCGCCGCAGGCTTCGGCTCGGGCGTGATCTCCGGCTTCGACGTCGGCTGGACCGGTGTCGGCTCGATCACGGCGACCGGCGTCGTTTGCTTCGGCGCCGCCTCGTCCGGAGTCGTCGGCACGACCGGCTGCGCGGTCGGCTCCCCCGGCACCGGCTGCGGCGCCACCGCGACCGGATCGGCCGGCTTCGGCGCGCCTTCCTGCGGGTCGTTGCCCGCGGGCTGCGTCGGCGACGGCTGCTTCGGCTGCGCCGGCTTCGGCTGCACCACGGCGACGGTCGGCGACGTCACGGTCACGTCGACCTTCGGCCGTTCGATGCGGGCGTTCTGCACGCGCTCGGGCTCGACGCTCAGGCCGAACCACTGCGGGCGCAGCACGACCGCAGCCCCCGTGCCGAACAACAGCGTGGCGGCGACCAGCGCGCGCAGCACGCTGCCACCGCGACCCGCGGCCTTGCGCGGGCCGACCAGCACCGGGGCCGGCGCTTCGGTGGCGTAGACATCGTGGCCGTCGACCGCCGCGAGTTCGCTCGCACTGGCGGCGACCGGCGCCGCGGCTTCTTCCTGGCCCTCGCCATCGACGCGCGCCACCTCGCCGACCTCGGACAGCTGGTCCATGCTGGTGGCCGGCAGCGGCTCCCAACCAGCCTCCACCGGCGCTTCCTGCGCGGCATCCTGCAGTTCGACCGGTGCCTCGACTTCGGCGTGGACGGCCTCGGCGCCATCGCCCACCGCGTCCTCGGCGCCAACGGCGACCACCTCGGCTTCATCGCCCACCGCCGGCTCGGCCGCCCGGTCGTCGTCGGTCTGCCAATTGCCTTCGCCGTCGTCGAGCACGAACGGGCCCGACTGCTCGATCTCGCTGATGCCGTCGGCGGCCGGAGCCTGGCCGACGAGCTCCAGCTCGGCCTCGCTGTCGAGCGCGAAGTCCTCGTCCTTGTCCTTCTTCAGCAGCGAGCCGAGTTCGGTGGCGAAGCGCGCTTCGGCCGCCTCGAGCTCGCCGTCCGGCGACTTGCCGGCATCCCCGGGCACGCCGACTTCGTCGAGTTCGAGCGACTCGCCGTTCCACTGCGTCTTGTTGGCCTCGCCGAACGGAGGCCCGCCCTGGAACTTCTCCGACGGGTTCAGGCCCTGCGTGTGGTCGGTGAACAGCAGGTCGTCGGCGTCCTGCTCCGGCACAGCGGCGCCGGGCTTCTTCGCCGCCGCCGGCGTGGTGAACAGCTGGTCGAGGTCGTCGTTCTTGCCGGCGATGTCCTCGAGGATGAAGTCGTCGTCGAGGAAGTCGTCGTCCTGGCGCTGGCTGTCACCGGTCATGGCATCTCCGTTCCGATCGAAGGGGACGGCTCGTTATCGGACGGGCGCTCGGTCCGACTGATGGAGCGTTGGCGGGAGGAGTCCGCGGCGACGATCCCATGGCACCGGCGGGCGCTGGGAAATCCGTCACTTCGCCTCGGCCGCCAGCTCGCGTTGCAGGTCCGACGACGGCAACAACCGCCGCACGCCACCGCGCAGCACGGTCAGGCCGAGGGCGTCGACGTACTCCAGCAGCGGGATCAGGTACTTGCGGCTCGTCTGCAGTTCGTCGCGCAGCGCCGGGATGTCGAGGACCTCGGCGTGGCAGAGGCAGTTGCGGCGCACGGCGTGCAGCACGTTGCGCACGACCTTGGCGCCGTAGTAGTGCTCGCCGACCAGGTCGATGCGTGCTTCGTCGCGCGCACGATCGACGATCGAACCCAGCTCGTCTCCGGTGGCGCCGACCGCTGCCGCCAGTTCGGCGAGATCCGGCGGCCGCGGCCCGGCCGCTTCGCAGGTGGCGACGACGCGGTCGAACAGCGCCTGCTCGCGCGGCGCGAGCGGCACCAGACGATCGACGAACAGCACCTGGCCCTGGCGACCGGAGCGCACGCGCCCCGCTGCCTGCAGGCGATCGAACACGAACTCGGCGAGCTCGGCCGGCAGTGTGCGCGTGGAGCGCAGCGACGCCCGCTGGATCGACGCCGCCGCCGGCCGCTTCTGCAGCATGCGCGCCACCGACTGCAGCAGCTCCTGTTCGCCGGCGGCGACGTGCTCGGCGGCGAACGCACGCATCGCCCGCCGGTGCAACGCCGCCTGCGGCATCGTCGCCAGCGTGTCGAGCACCAGCCGCTCGTCGCAGCCGAGCGCGCGCGCCAGGTCGTCGACGGCACAGCCGTTCGGGCCGGCGGCGGCGAGCTCGTGCTCGAGGCGCGCCTCCGGCCGATCGCCGGCGGCGAGCAGGCCCGACAGCTCGGCGCCGAGCGCCTGGCGGCGGTAGCGGCCGCTGCGCGACAGGCGCAGCACGCGACCGCCGCCGACCGTCTGCGGCGGGTTCTGCAGGCGCAGCAGGAAGCGATCGCCCGGCGCGCAACACAGCTCCTCGTCGAGCTCGAGGCGGGCGACGAACGCATCGCCAGCACCGGCGCGTTCGCGGTCGAGCAGCAGCAGGTCGCCGCGCACTTCGACGGTGCCGACGTGGCAGCGGATCGGGGCCCGGTGCAGCAGTTCGGGCGAACGTCGCGTCAGCTCGAGTTCGACGTCGAGCGCATCGCCGACGGCCCCGGTGCCGGGCGCCACCACCACCATGCCGCGCGCGACGCCGGCGGTCTTCGCGTCGGGCACCGCCAGCGCCGTGCTGTGGCCGGCGTTCGCCCGTTCGACCTTGCCGCCGTAGGCGTGGATGCCGCGCACCTTGACGCGCTCGCCGAGCGGCAGGATCTCGACCTCGTCGCCCGGCGCCACGGTGCCGACCTGCGGGATGCCGGTGACGACGGTGCCGATGCCGGGCAGCGAGAAGACGCGCTGGATCGGCATGCGGAACGTGCCGTGGCTGCTGCGCGGCGGCGTCGCCAGCGCCAGCGCTTCGAGCCGCTGCCGCAGTTCGTCGAGGCCTTCGCCGGTGACGACGCTGGTGCGCACGATCGGCGCGTCGGCGAGCACGGTGCCGGCGACCAGCGCCCGCACTTCCTCGGCGGCGATGTCGGCGAGCGTCTTGTCGACCATGTCGACCTTGTTCAGCACGATCAGGCCGGCGCGCACCTGCAGCAGGTGCAGGATGTCGACGTGTTCGATCGTCTGCGGCATGACGCCGTCGTCGGCGGCGACGACCAGCAGCACCAGGTCGAGGCCGGTGCAGCCGGCGACCATGTTGCGCACGAAGCGTTCGTGGCCGGGCACGTCGACGAAGCCGAGCCAGCTGCCGTCGCCGAGCTTCATGCGGGCGAAGCCGAGGTCGATCGTCAGCCCGCGCTCCTTCTCTTCCTTCAGCCGGTCCGGATCGATGCCGGTCAAGGCGCGGACCAGGCTGCTCTTGCCGTGGTCGATGTGGCCGGCGGTGCCGACGACGATCGGATGGATGGAACGCGCCATGGAGAGGGCCCGGTTGCGGTGCCGTGCGGGGCGAGCGGCGTGCGCGTTCTAGCGGGCGGCGGTGCGGCCCGCCATCGGGCAGCAGCGACCGCGCTCGGCGTCTGCGCCCGTCGGTCGGTTGCCCCGACCCTTCCGTGGCCCCGATCTTTCCGTGGCCCCGATCCTTCAGTGACCCTGGTAGAGGATGCGCTGGCAGCTGCCGCAGCGCACCACCGACGAACCGCCGCGCACGCGCGCGGTGTCGTTGACGGTGATCTTGTTGTAGCAGCCCTGGCAGTAGGAGTCCTGGACGGCGCAGACGGCGAGGCGATCGCGCGTCTTGTACAGGCCGTCGTACTCGCGCAGGATGTCCTCGGGGATGCCGTCGGTCATCACCTTGCGGCGCTGGCGACCGGCGTCGATGTCCCCGGCGCGCTCCTGGCGCAGCTTGTTCGCTTCGGCGAGGAAGCCCTCGAACACCTTGCGCTCGGCATCGGCGGCGGTCTGCGCGACGCCGGCGGCGGCCTTCAGCGTCTCGACCGACTCGAGCAGCTTCAGGCACTCGTCCTGCGTCAGGTCGCGCTCCTTGCGCACCGCTTCGATCTGGAACAGGGTCGCCTGATACTCGGCGTTGTTGCGCACGGTGTTCAGACGCTCGTTCAGGCGCTTGATCTCGTCGTCGCTGCCGCGCACCGCCTTGTCCAGCGCGCGCGAGTCGAGCTCGGCCTTCTGCAGCGCGGCGCGTTTCTCGGCCAACTGACGATCGAGTTCGTCGAGCTTCTTCTTCCGCTTCGCCTCTTCCGCCGGCAGCAGGTCGATGTCCTTGGTGAGGGACGAGATCTCTTGGTCGACCTTCTGCAGCTCGAGCAGCTTCTTGACGTGTGGATGCACTGAGGAACCTCGCGCCCGCAGCGCTTCCAGGCCCCGCGAGGCGCGCGCATCCTAGCCACGCGCATGTCGGCCGCCACAGAAAGAACGCGCCGCCGCCGACCACGGGCTGGCGGCGGCCGTTGCGGCCGAGCGCCGCCCGGGTCAGAAGCCGAGAGCGAATCCTCTCGCAGCGTCGGCGCGGCTGCGAAGGCAGCCGCCAGGCATGGCCTCAGCCGATCTCGCCGGGCGCGCGGTCGAAGAAGCCACCGAGCTGGCGGCTGCGGACCGGATGCTGCAGCTTGCGCACGGCCTTGGCCTCGATCTGGCGCACGCGTTCGCGGGTGACGCGGAAGATGCGGCCGACCTCCTCGAGCGTGTAGGTGTAGCCGTCGCCGATGCCGTAGCGGAGCTTGATGATCTCACGCTCGCGGAACGTCAGCGTGCCGAGCACCTTCTCGATGCGCTCCTTCAGCATCTCGCGGCTGGCGGACTGCACCGGGCTCTCGACCGACTCGTCCTCGATGAAGTCGCCGAAGTAGCTGTCCTCCGAGTCGCCGATCGGGCGATCGAGCGAGATCGGGTGCTTGCTGATCTTCATCACGCGCTTGGCCTCGTCGACCGAGACCTGCGCCGCTTCCGCCACTTCCTCGATCGACGGCTCCCGGCCCTTCAGCTGCGTCAGCTTCTTGCTGACGTTGCGCAGCTTGCTCATCGTCTCGATCATGTGCACCGGGATGCGGATCGTGCGCGCCTGGTCGGCGATCGAGCGGGTGATCGCCTGGCGGATC
>JBILEY010000372.1:0-5277 GCA_044351865.1 Planctomycetota bacterium
GCGCTGCCGTCGCCGTCGTCGGCGAGCAAGGGCGCGTGAAGGAACGGCGGCAACGGCCGCTCGCCACCCTCGGCGATGGACTCCGGTGCGAGCTTCCGGTAGCACAGTCGCCCCAAACTTCTCCGTGGCACTCGTCCTCATCACCGGCGGGGCCGGTTTCATCGGCTCCCACCTCGCCAACCACCTGCTGCGGGCAGGTTGGCGTGTGCGCGTCCTGGACAACCTGGACCCGTTCTACGACGTCGCGCTGAAGCGGCGGAACCTGGCGGAGACGGCGGCGATCGCCCCCGAGCGCTTCGAGTTCGTCGAAGGCGACCTGCGCGATGCGGCGGCCTGCGCGCGCGCGGTGGCGGGGGCGAAGGTGGTGGTGCATCTGGCGGCGCTGGCGGGCGTGCGGCCGTCGATCCAGGACCCGGTGCGCTACATGGACGTCAACGTCACCGGCACCCAGATCCTGCTGCAGCAGATCCAGGACAAGGAGACGGTGCTGGTGTTCGGCAGCAGTTCGTCGGTCTACGGCGGCTCGACCAAGGTGCCGTTCGCCGAGAGCGATCCGGTCGACCGGCCGATCTCGCCGTACGCGGCCAGCAAGAAGGCCGGCGAGGTGCTGTGCTACACGTGGCACCACCTGCGCGGCAACAAGGTCGCCTGCCTGCGCTTCTTCACCGTCTACGGGCCGCGCCAGCGGCCGGAGATGGCGATCCACCAGTTCGCGCGCTTGATCACCGATGGCTCGCCGCTGCCGTTCTTCGGCGATGGCACGACGCGCCGCGACTACACCTACGTCGACGACATCGTCGCGGGCGTCACCGCGGCGATGACGCCGAAGAAGCCGTACGCGATCTACAACCTCGGCGGCTCGGCGGTGACGTCGCTGCAGGACCTGGTGGCGCAACTCGAGCGCGCGCTCGGCAAGCCGGCGAAGCTGCAGCGGCTGCCCGACCAGCCGGGCGACGTTCCGATCACCTACGCCGACACGAAGCTGGCCGAACGCGACCTCGGCTTCCGCGCGCAGACCCCGCTCGCCGCCGGCATCGACACGTTCTGCGCCTGGTACGGGCGTGAGAAGCAGGCGGGGAGGATCCCGTGAGCGAGCGTGTGCTGGTCACCGGTGGGGCCGGGTTCATCGGTTCGCACGTCTGCGAGCTGTTGTGCCGGCAGGGCCGCGACGTCGTCGTGCTCGACGACCTCAGCACCGGCAACGAGCAGAACCTCGCCGGCCTGCCGGTGGCGTTCCACCGCGGTTCGATCACCGAGCCGCAAGCGGTCGCGGCGGCGATGCAGGGCGTGCAGAAGGTCGTGCACCTGGCGGCGCTGCCGTCGGTCGCGCGTTCGCTCGAGCGGCCGCTCGACACGCACCACGCCTGCGCCACCGGCACCGCGACGGTGCTGCACGCCGCGGTCGCGGCGAAGGCGCGCGTCGTCTATGCCGGCAGCAGTTCGGCCTACGGCAACCAGGACGTGCTGCAGAAGCACGAAGACCTGCGCGAGGACCCGCTGTCGCCGTACGCCGCCGCCAAGCTCGCCGGCGAGCTCTACTGCCGCAGCTTCGCGCGCGTCTACGGCCTCGGTGTCGTCGTCACCCGCTTCTTCAACGTGTTCGGGCCGCGGCAGCCGGCCGACAGCCCATACAGCGGCGTCGTCGCCGCGTTCTGCCGCGCGCTGCTCGATCGCCGGGCGGTGCGCATCGACGGCGACGGCGGCCAGGCGCGCGACTTCACCTATGTCGAGGACGTGGTCGCCGGCGTCGTGCAGTGCCTCGACGCGGGCAGCACGGGCTGCAGCACGGTCAACCTCGCCTACGGGCAGTCGACGACCGTACGCGGCCTGTACGACCAACTCGCGGCGATCGCGGCCGAGCGTCTCGGTCCGGGAACGCAACCGGCCCCGATCCACGCCGCACCGCGCCAGGGCGACGTGCGCCACTCGCTGGCCGCGACGGAGCGGGCGAAAAGCCAGTTCGGCTTCGCCCCTCGCATCGGTTTCGCCGAAGGACTGATCCGTACGTTCGACTGGTACCGGCAACAAGCCGGCCGGAGCAAGCCATGAAGGGAGTCGTTCTCGCCGGCGGCCTTGGTAGCCGTCTCTATCCGCTCACGAAGATCACCAACAAGCACCTGTTGCCGGTCTTCAACAAGCCGATGATCTACTACCCGATCCAGTGTCTGGTGAACGCTGGCATCACCGACATCCTGATCGTCACGGGTGGCAACTCGGCCGGGCACTTCCTGCAGCTGCTGCGCAACGGCGCCGACTTCGGGTTGCGTCGCATCAGCTACGCCTACCAGGAAGGCGAAGGCGGCATCGCCGACGCGCTGAAGCTGGCGGAGGCGTTCGCCGAGGGCGAAGAGATCTGCGTCGTGCTCGGCGACAACATCATCGAGGGCAACATCAAGAAGGCCGTCGACGACTTCAAGCGGCAGGGCGGCGGCGCCAAGATCCTGCTCAAGGAAGTGCACGATCCGGAGCGCTTCGGCGTCGCCACGATCAAGGACGGCAAGGTCACCAAGATCGTCGAGAAGCCGAAGGCGCCGGAGACCAACCTGGCGGTGATCGGCATCTACATGTTCGACCCGTCGGTGTTCGACGTCTGCCGCACGCTGAAGCCGTCGTCGCGCGGCGAGCTCGAGATCACCGACGTCAACAACGAGTACATCCGCCGCGGCAACCTCACCTACGAGGTTCTTAAGGGCTGGTGGACCGACGCCGGCACGTTCGAGTCGCTGTACCGCAGCGCCACGCTGATCCGCGAGAACGGCGCCAACCGGATGGACATCTGAGTGCGGACGCGATGGGGCGCACCGACCTCGTGACTCCTCTCCCGCCCGTCGACCTGCTGGTCACCGGCGCCGGCGGCCAGCTCGGCCGCGCCCTGCTGCAGCGCGCCGCCGCCCGCGGCCTGCGCGCGGTCGGTGTCGGCACGGCGACGATGCCGCTGCACGACCGGGCGGCGATCGTGCGTGCGCTGCGCGAGCACGCGCCGCGCGCGATCGTGCACGGCGGTGCCGTCACCAACGTCGACGGTTGCGAACAGGAGCCGCTGCACGCGTACCGCATCAACGGCCTCGGCACCGCCTGGCTCGCCGAAGCCGCGGCCGCCATCGGCGCCGCTCTCGCCTACGTCAGCACCGACTTCGTGTTCGACGGCCAAGCGCACGGCGTGCCCTACCTGCCGGACCACGCGGTGAAGCCGCTGTCGGTCTACGGCGCCAGCAAGCGCCTCGGCGAAGAAGCGGTGCTCGGCCACGGCCGCGCCGACTTCTACGTCGTGCGCACCAGCTGGGTGTTCGGCCCCGGCGGCAAGAACTTCCCAAAGGCGATCCTCGACCGCGCGCGCAGCGGCCAGCCGCTGAAGGTCGTCACCGACCAGATCGGGCGGCCGACGCTGACGCTCGACCTCGCCGACGCGCTGCTCGACCTTCTGCGGCTGCGTCCTGCCGGCGGCATCTACCACGCGGCGAACGAAGGCCACGGCTCGTGGCGCGACTTCGCCTGTGGCGTGCTGGCGGCAGCCGGGCTCGGCCACGTCGAGGTCGGGGCGCAGCTCGCCGCCGACCTGAAGCGACCGGCACCGCGGCCGGCCTGGTCGGTGCTCGACACGCAGAAGCTGACGGCGGTGCGCGGCGCGCCGTTGCCCACGTGGCAGGACGCCGTCGCCCGCTACCTCGTTCTCGATGCCGCGGCGGCTCCCGCCGGCGGCAACAAGCAATACTGAGCCTTCCCGAGTCTTCGGAGTCCTCGATCGTGAGCAAGATCCTCGTCACCGGCGGAGCCGGCTTCATCGGTTCCAACTTCGTCCGCATGCTGCTGCTCGGCAGCGACCACGTCGTGGTCAACGTCGACGCGCTGACCTACGCCGGCAACCTCGAGAACCTGCGCGACGTCGAGAAGCACGCGCGCAACACGTTCGTCAAGGCCGACATCGCCGACGCCGCCGCGATGGACAAGGTGTTCGCCGACCACCGGCCCGACGTCGTCGTGCACTTCGCCGCCGAGAGCCACGTCGACCGCTCGGTGCTCGACGCCACCGCGTTCGTGCGCACCAACGTGATCGGCACGCAGGTGCTGCTCGACAAGGCGCGCATCTACAAGACGCAGCGCTTCGTGCACGTCAGCACCGACGAGGTCTACGGTTCGCTCGGCGCCTGGGGCTACTTCACCGAGGAGACGCCGATCCAGCCGAACTCGCCCTACTCGGCCAGCAAGGCAGGCAGCGACCTGATGGTGCGCGCGGCGATCCACACGCACCACATGGACTGCGTGATCACGCGCTGCTCGAACAACTACGGGCCGTACCAGTTCCCGGAGAAGCTGATCCCGCTGATGATCGCCAACGCGCTCGAGGGCAAGAAGCTGCCGGTCTACGGCGACGGCAAGAACGTGCGCGACTGGATCCACGTGCTGGACCACTGCAGCGGCATCAAGAAGGCGATGGAGCTCGGCAAGGCGGGCGAGGTCTACAACTTCGGCGGCGACGCCGAGCGCGAGAACCTGTTCGTCGTGAAGGAGATCCTGCGCCTCGTCGGCAAGGGCGAGGACCTGATCACCTACGTCAAGGACCGCCCGGGCCACGACCGCCGCTACGCGATGGACTCGAGCAAGGCGCGCGCCACGCTCGGCTGGACACCGTCGCACACGTTCGAGAGCGGGCTGCGGCAGACGGTCGACTGGTACGTGCAGAACAAGGCGTGGTGGGAGCGGGTGCGCTCGGGCGCCTACCAGGCCTACTACCAGCAGCAGTACGGCAACCGCTGAGCTCTACACCGCGGCGAACGGCGCCGCGGGTTCAGACTCGTTCGCAAGCGCCGCTGTGCAGCGCGCGCACGATGGCGTCGACCACCTGCAGGTCGACCAGCGCCTGCTCCGCCGGACAGGGGAAGTCGTCGCGGTCGTCGAGCCAGCGCGCGAAGCGACCGAGCGGTTCGAGCCGCGGAGCCGCGGCGTCGATCGCCGGTTGCAGGTCGGTGCGCGCCAGCACCAGCTCGTCGCCGGCGTGTTCGTAGGCGAACACTCGACCGCGGAACGGGCGCTTGCCGCACAGCCAGATGCGGTCGCCGGCGAGGCGCACACCGCCGTCGGTGCCGTGGATCTCGATCGCGTTGGCGCGCGTCGTATGGCTGCCGTGCAGCGTCAGCAGGGCGCCGCCGCGCAGCTGCGCCGTCGCTGCTATGTGGTCGACGTCGGCCCCGTAGGTGGCGACGCCTTGTGCGGTCACCGACACCACCTCGCGCCCGCACAGCCACGTCAGCTGGTGCAGCAGCGGCGCCAGGCGTTCGT
>JBILEY010000373.1:0-5260 GCA_044351865.1 Planctomycetota bacterium
CCGCTCGTGACGACGAACGCGTCGGGTCAACCGGCCCTGATCGTCAGCACCGGCGACGAGTACGAATACGTCGGTCGCCTGGTCGTCGACTTCGACGCCGCCGGCGTCGTC
Source organism: Planctomycetota bacterium (assembly GCA_044351865.1). Taxonomy (GTDB): domain Bacteria; phylum Planctomycetota; class UBA1135; order UBA1135; family UBA2386; genus UBA2386. Next base: position 112 of record JBILEY010000373.1, read on the forward strand.
GTCCCGGGCAGCATCGTCGCGGCCGAGAGCGGCGCCTACGCCGCCGACACGCAAGGGGTCGGCGACTTGTGGGGCGACCTGATCACGCCGTTCGCGGCGGGCACCAAGGGCGGCATCAGCCAGACGCTCGTCAACGCCGTGCGCGGAATCGTCATCGCCAAGGACGGCAACATCCTCGGTAGCTCGTCGGTCTTCCTGGAGGGCCGTCGCAGCTCGGTGCGCACCGAGGAGACCAATCTCGGCAACCTGACGGCGGATGCGAACCTGGCGTTCGCGCGCAGCTTCGACCCGACCGTGCTCGTCTCGCACAAGAACGGCGGCGGCATCCGCAATCCGATCGGCTCGATCGACGGCACCACCGGCCAGCTGCTGCCGACCGCGGCGAATCCGCTGTCCGGCAAGCTCGCGGGCCAGATCTCGCAGCTCGACATCGAGGACAGCCTGCGCTTCAACAACTCGCTGTCGCTGTTGACGCTGACGCGTGCGCAGCTGAAGGCGGTGCTCGAACACGCGGTGGCGGCCACGACGGCGACGGCCACGCCGGGCCAGTTCGGGCAGTGGGGCGGCATCTCGTTCAGCTTCGATCCGACGCGGCCCGCGGGGGACCGTGTGCGCTTCGCGGCGTTGACCACGCCGGGCGCGCGCTCGCCGGTCGTCGTCGTCGACGGCCAGCTCGTCGGGGCGCGGCCGGTCCGCATCGTCACCCTGAACTTCCTCGCCGACGGCGGCGACGGCTACCCGTTCCCGGGCTTCGTCGCGGCCAACCCGAGCTTCGCGAACCGTGTGAACCTCAACGGCCTCGGCCTGCCGCCGGGTGCGTCGACCTTCGCCGCGCCCGGTACCGAACAGGACGCGCTGGCCGAGTTCCTGCTCGCCAACCACCTGACGGTTCCGTACGGCCAGGCCGACACCCCGCGCAGCGCCGACCAGCGGGTCCAGCACCTCGGGTTCCGCAGCGAAGGGGTCGTCGCCTTCGTCAACCCGGCCTTCCAGATCGACGTCGCCCAGGACGTCGCGAGCTGCGGGCCGCTGACGTTGAACGTCGTCGGCGCACTGCCGAACACGCCGCTGCTCAACCTGGTCTCGGGCGCCTGCGTCAACGGCGCGGGCCCGCTGTTCGGCGTCGGCGGCGACGCGTTCTTCCAGTTCTTCCTGCCGCTCGGCTTCGAGCCGATCAACGTCACCACCAACAGCTACGGCATCTACTCCTGGACCGTGCCGACCGCGTGCACGTGGTTCCTGGACGTCGAGACCGTGGCCCTCGAGATCAGCCTCGGTGGCGGATTCCCCGTGCTGACGCGCGTCAGCTCGCCGAGCCCGTGCACGACGATCCGCTTGTGATCGTCGTGTCGTCGACGCGGTGACGCAGTGACGCGGCGACCAGGTTGCTGGCGCGACTCCTTTGCGCCGTTGACGTCGACGACGGCAGGCAGCGATGCTCCGGTGATGCTGTTTCGCCGCCTGCTCGCATGTTCGGCCTGCCTGCTGCTTCCCGTGGGGGCAGCAGGCCAGGAACTGCCATCGCTCGAGCAGCCCTGGTCGTGGCCGGTCCTGTACGCGGCCCCGGATGCCCCGCTCGTGCAGGAGATCGCCGTGCAGGGGCGCTTCCAGGCGCAGTATGCGAACGACCTCGGCGGCGACCTCGACTTCGGCAGCCGCAGCGCGCCGGAGTTCTCGCGCTGGGGCGATGTCGAGGTGCGCCGCTGGCGCGTCGGGCCGCGCATCCGTTTCCTGCGCGACTTCGTGCTCGATGGCCACGTCAACGTGCGGCCGGACCTCGATCCGGCCTACCTGAGTCTCTACGACCTGCAGGTGACCTGGAGCCGCGACCCGGCGCTGTCGATCGTCGTCGGCAAGACCAAGGTTCCCTACACGCAGGAATACGCCCTGTCGTCGGCGCGCATCCCGACCATCGAACGCAGCCTGCTGACCAACCAGGTCATCACCACCCCGCTGACCGGTGCCGCCGTGTTCGGTCAGCGCGACGGCTGGCGCTACCGCGCCGGCGTGTATGCCAACGATCCGCGCCCGCTGGAGGAGTTCAGTCGCTTCGACGCCGGTGTCGCGTTCGTCGGCAAGCTGCAGCGCGACTTCGGCGCCAGCGTCGGCGTGCAGCAGCTCTGGTTCGGCTTCGACACCTTCCTGCACAGCGAGCCGCCGCGGAACGGCCAACCGGCCTACACGGAGTCGGTGGCGCTGACGCTCGAAGCCGAGCAAGGGCGCTGGAACGTCTACGGCGACGCGCTCTGGTCGGGTGGGGAGGGCATCGACAACGTCGGCTTCACGGTGTTGCCGACGTTCCGCTTGACCGGCGAGCTGCAGCTGGTGTTCCGCCAGCACATGGCGCGTTCGTTCGGCGGCGACGGCATCTCGCCGCCGATCCGCTACGACCGCTTCGCTCCCGATGTCGCCGCCCTGTTGACCGCCGACGGGCGCGGGGACCGCGTCCACACCACCTACCTCGGTCTCAACTGGTTCCTGCGAGGTCACCAGCTCAAGGTCATGAGCGGGGTCGAGTACACCGACCTCGACGGCGGCAATGCAGGTGGTGGCTACGACAACTGGGCCTTCTACCTGGCCGTTCGCTCGTTGTTCTGACCGCGGCGGGCGCTTGCTGCGCGGTGCTGTCGCGCAGGTCGGAGCCGCGGCGGCAATGGTCTGTTGACCCGCTCCGGCGATGCGGACATCGTCCGGTTCCAGCCGGGTTTGCCGCTCGTAGCCCGCCCTTCGCCCCCATGAACCGCGCCTCCTTCTTGTCCGACGACTGCCCGCCGATGGGCATCTACGAGACCCTCTACGCGTTCCGCGACGCCTTCGGCGCGTTCATGGGCTCGCCCGGCACGCATCCGTGGTCGCAGGGCTTCCCGCTGACGACACGTTTGCCCGGCGGCCCCGAGCTGCCGAGCAGCGTCGCCGTGACGCCGGACGACCGGCTGTATCCGAAGGCGTGGGGGCACCCGCTGCTGCGCGAAGCGATCGCCGCGCACTACAACGACTTCTACGGCTCGCGCCTCGCCCCCGAGAACGTCATGGTGTTCGCCGGCGGTCGGCCCGGCATCTACACGGTGCTGGCGTTCCTGAAGAAGCACGTCGAGGTGCGCATCGGCAACGTCGAGTGGCCGGCCTACCTCGACATCCTGACGCAGACGGCGTGCAGCTGGCGCGTGGTGCCGTTCACGCACGAGAACGGCTTCCATCCGGCGAACGCGGCCTACTTCGATCGCCAGGGCCTGAACGCGAAGACGCACCTGCTGGCGGTGCTGTCGAACCCCGGCAATCCGACCGGGCATACGCGCGCTGGCGCCGAGCTCGAGGAGCTGATGGCGATGGCCGAGCAACAGAAGAACGGCATCCTGCTCGACGAGGCGTACGAGATGTTCCACGCGAGCAAGGGCGTCAGCGGCATCCGCTACGTCAAGGACCTCGACAACAGCAACGTGTTCCTCGCCGGTGCCTGCACCAAGGGCCTGCAGAGCCCCGGCATCCGCATCGGCTGGATCGTCGCCAGCAGGAAGAACATCGAGACGCTGTCGAACTACTCGAGCTTCGGCATGGGCGGCGTCAGCCACCCGTCGCAGATGTACGCGGTCGAGCTGCTGCAGAAGCAGCGCGTGGCCCAGGCCCGCGACGCGGTGGCGAAGCACTACGGCATGCAGCGCGAACGCTACGGCCGCGCGTTCGCCGCGATGGGATTGAAGGTGCACACCGGCGACGGCGGCTTCTACCACTGGCTCGAGCTGCCGCCGGGCCTCGACGCCGACGAACTGAATCGCCGCCTCTTCAAGCACGGCGCGGCGATCCTGAAGGGCTTCGACTGCGACATGGCGCGGCCGCATGCGAAGGACCCTGGCTATCGCTCGCCGTACGCGTCGTTCTTCCGCTTCTCGTTCGGGCCGTTGCCGCCGGAGTCGTTCGACCGCGACGTCGCCTTGCTGAAGCAGGTGCTCGACGAGTACCGCGCCGACGTCGCCAAGGCGGGTCGGGCGCGGTAGGTATCCGGGGCGCTGCGTGCGCACCAAGGGCGCCAACCCGCGCGGCATCGTCGTCAGCAACGGCCTGCAGCTGACGGTCGGCGATACGTAGGCCTCCGCTTCGCTGCGGATCTGCGCGCCGCGTCGCGCGACGAGCAAGGACCGGCGACGCGCGGTCGCGATCAGGCGGTCTCCCCACTTGCGCGCGCCGCCGAGCGGTCGAGAATCGCCGCCGCCGAGCAGCACCGCTCGGTGACCTGGAGGAGTGTCGGCATGCACAACGAACCTCTCGTGATCCAGCGCGATGGCGCCGTGTTCTCCCTTCGACGGATCGGCGACGACGAAATGCAACGGCTCGGGCGTCGCTCGACGGCCGTCGAGGACGACTCGCTGTTCTGGTTGCAGTGGCATTGCCGCCAGCGCCACACCGGCGGTCTGACCTTGCCCGGGTTCCTCGTCGGCATGAGCAGGCGGTTCGGTCCGAGCGGGTTCGCATTCGACGACTACAAGTCGTCCTTCTGCTTTCCGTTCCACATGACCACCGAGAAGGCGGGTGTGCGCGGCGACTACCTGCTGCTGGTGCACGATTGGAAAGGTGGTCTCGACGCCCAGCTGCTGCGCAACGACGGCAAGCGCAGCTCGGCGTTCGGACCGATCCAGCGCCATGTCGACGCCGAGTTCGCACGCGACGACTACCGCTACGTGATGAACTTCCTCACGGGCTATCTCGAGGGCATGCAAACCACCCTCGCCCGCGTCGGGAGCAAGGTGCCCGACTTCGTGCAGCGCGTCGACGCGGCCCTCCTGCTCTACGGCTATCGCGACGGACGTCCGTTCGAACAGCACTTCGAGCGTGAGGAGCAGTATCGGAACGCCCTCGCGCTGGTGCCGTCCGAGCTGCTCGATCTCGGCGTCGAGCTCGAGCTCGATCTCGTCTGCTGACGGCTGCCGTTTGGTCCAGCAACGCGGCGAGCCGTCGCCGGACCATCCCGGTCACACGGCGGCCCGACACCGCCCATGCGGAAGGGCCGCCGCGGCGGGATCACGATTCCGCGAACGCGGGGCGCCGTGCGACGATCCGGCGATGATCACGTCCTTCGTGGTGGTCCACCCGGAACCGGCCGCGCGGTCGTCGTTCGAACGCCGCTTCCAGTCGGCCGCCGGGTTCCGGTTCGTCG
>JBILEY010000374.1:0-5256 GCA_044351865.1 Planctomycetota bacterium
GCCGAAGAACGGTGCCAGGTGGTGCTCGCACAGCGAGTAGAGCTCGATGTTGCGCACCACCACCATCTCGTCGGTCTCGGCCTCGAACAGCGCGTCGCCGATGACCTTCTTCGGATCCTGGGCGTAGCCCGACGTGTAGAAGCGGAAGGCCTTCTCCACGCGGCGCGGGGTGTCGCGCAGCCCCTCGCGCGCGGGATCGGGGTCGAGTTCGCGCAGCATCGACGCGACCGCCCCGCGGAACGGGGTGTCGCCATCCGGACCGGGGCACGCGGCAGCACTCATGCGCTCCTTCTAGCCCGCGGCGGGGTCGTTCGGCAATGCGCCGCCGGCGTCAACCGGTGATCGTCTCGCGCAGCACTTCCTCGGCCGTCGTCGCCCCGTCGAACACCGCCCGCAGGCCGTTCTCGCGCAAGGTGACGAGACCGCCTTCGACCGCCGCCGCCTGCAGCGCCGTGGTGCTGGCTCCCTGCAGGATCATCTCGCGCATGCGATCGTCGACGTCGAGGATCTCGGTGATCGCCATGCGGCCGCGGTAGCCGGTGAAGTTGCAGCGCTCGCAGCCCTTGCCGTACGCGAACTTCTTGCCGAGCACCTGCTCGTGGGTCAGGCCGAGCCGGCGCAGCACCTCGTCGGCGGGTTCGTAGAACGTCTTGCACTCGGCGCAGACGCGGCGGACCAGGCGCTGGGCCAGGATGCCCTGCACGGTCGCCGTCAGCAGGAACGGCTCGATGCCGATGTCGACGAGGCGCGTCACCGCCGACGCGGCGTCGTTGGTGTGCAGCGTCGAGAACACGAGGTGGCCGGTGAGGCTGGCTTCGATCGCGGTCTGCGCCGTCTCGCGGTCGCGGATCTCGCCGACCAGGATCACGTCCGGGTCCTGGCGCAGGATCGTGCGCAGCACCGACGCGTAGGTGACGCCAATCTCCTCGTTCACCGGCACCTGGATGATGCCTTCGAGGTCGTACTCGACCGGGTCCTCGACGGTGATGACCTTGGTGTCCTCCTTGTTCGCCTCGTTCAGCATCGCGTAGAGCGTCGTGGTCTTGCCGGAGCCGGTCGGGCCGGTGACGAGCACGATGCCGTGCGGCAAGTCCACGAAACGGCGCAGGTGCGCGCGGATCTCCGGCAGCAGGCCGAGATTGTCGAGGCTCAGCGAGACGTTGCTGCGATCGAGGATGCGCATCACCGTCGACTCGCCGAACATCGTCGGCAGCGTCGACACACGCAGGTCGACCGAACGGCCGCCGACGGTCAGTTCGATGCGCCCGTCCTGCGGCAAGCGCGTCTCGGCGATGTCGAGGTCGCTCATCACCTTGACGCGCGCGACCAGCGCCTCGGCGAGGTGCGGCGGCGGCGCTTCGAGTTCGAACAGCGACCCGTCGACGCGGTAGCGGATCTTGAAGTCGGTCTCGAACGGCTCGAGGTGGATGTCCGACGCCTTGTCGCGGATCGCCTGGTAGAGGATGTAGTTCAGCAGCTTGACGACCGGGGCCGCCGAGGCCATCGCGGCCTTGTCCTCGAGGTCGATCTTGCCGCCCTGCTGCTGCAGTTCCTGCAGCAGCTCCTTCATCCGCACTTTGCTGTCGGCAGCGTCCTCGCGGTAGAAGCGATCGAGCCCCTGTTGGATCAGCGCCGCGTCGGCGATCACGCCCTGGATCTCGCAGCCGCTGGTGAAGCCGAGGTCCTGCAACATCGCGACGCCGGCTGGATCGGCGATGGCCACCTTCAAGACCTTGCCTTGCAGGCTGACCGGCAGCACGCCGAACGCGCGCGCCGTCGCCAGGTCGATCTTGGCGATCGCGTCCTGGCTCGGCGGCACCGCCGCCAGATCGTGGAAGGCGAGGCCCGACTGGGCGGCGAGCGCGCGGACGACGTCGCCCGGCGACACCGCCTGCATCGAGACCAGGATCTCGCCGATGCGTCCGCCCTTCTCGCGCTGGATCGACAGCGCCTCCTGGATCATGCCTTCGTGGACGAGGCCGAGCTCCTTCAGGATCTGGCCGAGCAGTCGCCGCGGTGCACCGGGTTCGCGTGCCATGGCCTCACTCCGCCGCACCGCCGCCCATGCGGACGGCGAGGCCCTTGCGATCGAACGCGCGTTCGAGCGCGACTTCCTTGTTGACGCGACCGCTGCGCCACAAGTCGAGCAGGCAGTCGTCCATCAGCAACATGCCCTGGCGGCGGCTGGTCTGCAGCACCGACGGGATCTTGAACGTCTCGCACTTGCGGATGTGGTTCTCGATCGCCGGGTTGTTCAGCATGACCTCGAACGCCGCCACCCGGCCGCCGCTCGCGGACGGGATCAGGATCTGCGACACCACCGCGACCAGCGACAGCGACAGCTGCGCGCGGATCTGCTCCTGCTGCTCGCGCGGATACTGGTCGATGATGCGATCGACGGTGCGCGCCGCACCGGTCGTGTGCAGCGTGCCGAACACCAGGTGGCCGGTCTCGGCCGCGGTGATCGCCGCCGACGTGGTCTCGAGGTCGCGCATCTCACCGAGCAGGATCACGTCGGGGTCCTGGCGCAGCGCGCGACGCATCGCTTCGGCGAACGACGGCACGTCGGTGCCGACCTCGCGTTGCGTGACCTGCGACTTCTTGTGGGTGTGGTAGTACTCGACCGGGTCCTCGATCGTGATGATGTGCACGTCGCGGTTCTGGTTGATCCAGTCCACCATCGTCGCCAGGGTCGTCGTCTTGCCCGAGCCGGTCGGGCCGGTGACGAGCACGAGGCCGCGGTGCAGGTTCAGCAGCTGCTGCACCGACTCCGGCAGGCCGATCTGCTCGAACGACATCAGCTTCTGCGGGATCTGGCGCATGACCAGGCCACGCGACCCCTTCGCCGTCAGGATGCTGACGCGGAAGCGGCACTTGTTGCCGTGCGCCATGCCGAAGTCGGTGGTGCCGCTGCGCAGCAGTTCGTCCCAGTTGCGAGCCGGCGCGATCTGCTTCGCCATCGCCTCGGTGTGGGCTGGCTGCAGCAACGGGCCGTCGACCTCGACCAGGCCGCCGCCGAGGCGGAACACGGGCTTGCGACCGACCGAGAGGTGGATGTCGGCGGCGCCGCGCTCGAAGGCGGCGTCCATCAGGGCGTGGATGTCCATGCGGAAGGGCTCGGGGCTCGGCGACGGAAGGGAGAGGGCGAGGCTTGGGGCCGCGATCAGACGGCGGCGACGACGCGCAGCAGTTCCTGGATGGTCGTGTGGCCTTGCAGGACCTTGCGCGCGCCGTCCTGCACCAGCGTCGACATGCCGCCGGACTGCCAGGCGTACTCGCGCAGGCGCACCATCGGTTCGCCGCGGAAGGTCATCTCGCGCAGCGTGTTGTCCATCTGCAGCAGCTCGTAGATGCCGAGGCGGCCGCGGTAGCCGGTGTGGTTGCAGGCGGGGCAGCCCTGCGCGCGGAAGCAGGTCGCCCCACTCACGTTGTTCGGGTCGACGCCGATGCTGCGCAGGTCGGTCGCCGACGGCTCGTGCGGCTGCTTGCACTCCTTGCACAGGACGCGCAGCAGGCGCTGCGCCAGCACCGCCTGCACCGACGCCGCGACCAGGAACGGCTTCACGCCCATGTCGCACAGGCGGGTGATCGCCGACGCCGAGTCGTTGGTGTGCAGGGTCGAGAACACCAGGTGGCCGGTCAGCGCCGCCTGCACGGCGATCTCGGCGGTCTCCTTGTCGCGGATTTCGCCGACCAGGATCACGTTCGGCGCCTGGCGCAGCATGGCGCGCAGGATGCGGGCGAAGGTCAGGCCGATGCGCGACTTCACCTGGCACTGGTTGATGCCGCGGATGTTGAACTCGACCGGATCCTCGGCGGTGATGATCTTGACGTCGGGACGGTTCAGCTCCTGCAGCGCCGCGTAGAGCGTCGTCGTCTTGCCCGAACCGGTCGGGCCGGTCACCAGCACGATGCCGTTCGGCCGCCCGATGATGCGCGAGAAGCGCTCGCGGTCGGTGCCCTCGAAGCCGAGGCCCTGCAGGCTCATCAGCCCGCGCTCCTTGTCGAGCAGGCGCATGACGATGGTCTCGCCATGGCTGCCGGGCAGCACCGACGTGCGGATGTCGATGTCGCGGCCCTGGGTGCGGAACGAGATGCGGCCGTCCTGCGGCTTCCTGCGCTCGGCGATGTCGAGCCCGGCCATGATCTTCAGGCGCGAGGTCATCGGCGCCAGCAAGGTCGGCTCCAGCGACGCGATCTCCTTCAGCACGCCGTCGACGCGGTAGCGGATGCGCAGCCGCTGCTGGAACGGTTCGACGTGGATGTCGCTGGCGCGCTGCTGCAGCGCCTCGTCGATGGTCTTGGCGACCAGCCGGATGATCGGCGCGTCGTCGCCTTCGCCGGCACCGGCGGCACCACCCCCGGCGGCCCCGGCCTTCGCCGCATCCCCGCCACCGGTCACCTTGCGCAGCGCCTGCTTCAGCGCCTGCGGCGGCATCAGCGCGCACTGCACCGAGCAGCCGGCCAGGAAGCCGAGGTTGTCGGCGACGAACACCCGCACCGGATCGTCGATCGCGACCCACAGCACGCCGTCCTTCAGCAGCACCGGCAGCGCTTCGTTCTGCTCGATCTGCTCCTTCGGCACCTTCTTCACCGCCTCGGCCTGCGGCTGCAGCTTCTGCGGGTCGACGAACTTCAGCCCGTGCGCCTTCGCGAGCACGCGCCACACGGCGGTCTCGTCGGCGAGGTTCAAGGCGACGATCGTGCGCTCGAGCGGCGTGCCGCGGCTGCTGGCGGCGGCTTCCGCCTTGGCGAGGCGTTCACGATCGAGAACGTTCGCCTCGAGCAGGAGGCGCCGGAAGGTCTCGGAGCTCAACGGGCTGGACGTCTGGGAGAGGGGGCGCACACGTTATGCGCGATCCTCGCATCGGAAGGAAGCCCCGACGTCCGCCGACTTCCGGGCGACCCTGCCTTCAGGCCCGACCAGCCGTCGGCTGCAGGGTGTACTTGCGGTCGATGCCCATGATGTGGGCACCGAGCCACAGCACGAGGAAGTCGAAGAACTCCTTCGCCACCGCACCGCTGCCGGCACGGAAGGTCTCGTAGTGCGCCGCGACCTTGCGCAGCATGTCGGCGTGGATGCGGGCGTGTACCGCCAGGTCCTTGAAGCCAATCGCCGCCATGTGCTTTTCCTCGTCGGCGAAGTGGGCCTTGGTCAGCTTGATCAGGTGCTGCAGGGCGGCGTCCACCGCCGCACGTCCGGCCTTCTTGTGGTCGAGTTCGTGGATCTTGTTCATCGCCGCGACCAGTTCGCGG
>JBILEY010000375.1:0-5254 GCA_044351865.1 Planctomycetota bacterium
CGCAACGCCGCCGCCGACGCCCTGGCGAAGCTCGGCGCCGCGCGCTCGCGCGAGCAGCGCCTCGGCGAACGTTCGTCCGTGCTGCAGGGCGAAGCGGCGCGGCTCGCCGAAGAACTGGTCCGCTGGCGCGACGACGCGACCGACCTCGGCACGCGCGAGCGCCTGCTCGGCGAACGCGAACGCACGGCGCTCGGCGACCTCGAAGGCGCCGACGCCGCGGCGGCGACGCTGGCCGAACAGGAGTCGGTGCTGCGCCGCGAGCTGACCGGGCTGGAAGGCCGGCTTCAGGCGCTGCAGGCGATGGAGTCCCACATGGAGGGCTTCGACGCCGGTCCGCGCCACGTGCTGAAGAGCAACCCGCCGGGCCTGCGCGGCCGCTTGCTCGACCTGATCGAGATCGACGTGCAGCACGGCGCGGCGCTGGAAGCCGCACTCGGCCCGTACGTGCAGGCGCTGGTCGTCGACACGCGCGAGCACGCGGCGGCGATCGTGCGCGACCTGGCGGAGCGCCGGCTCGGCCGCGTCTTGTTGCTGGTCGAAGAAGCGTTCGGCGACGCGCCGCCGTGTGCGTCGACGTCGTCGCTGCTGCAGCCGCCGGCGGGCGTCGACTACCTGACGTCGCTGGTGCGCCACGTGACCACGACCGGCGCCGTCGACGACGCCTGCAGCAAGAAGCTGCTCGGCTGGCTGCTGCGCGGCGTCGTCGTCGCCGACTTCGACATCGCCGACAGCAGCCGCGCCGACCTGTGCTTCGTCACCCCGGACGGCACGCTGGTGTGCGGGCCGCGCATGGAAGGCGGCGCCGTGGCCGAGGGCCACGCCGGCCTCGTCGTGCGCCGTTCGCAGATCCAGGAACTCGGCGTCGCCGTCGACGGCGTGCAGCAGCAGCTGGCCGCGCTGCAGGCCGGCAAGGAGCAGGCGACCGGTCGCGTCGACCGGCTGAAGCGCGAACTGAAGGCCGTCGGCGACGCGCTGGCCGTCGTGCGCCGCCAGGCGCAGCAGGCGCACGCGCAGGAGTCGCGTCTCGCCGCGCGCGAGACCGACGTCGCCCGCGAACTCGGCGAACTGCAGCACGAAGCCGCCGAACTGTCGCGCACGCGCTGTGGGGCGCTGGCCCGACTCGGGACGGCGCTGTTCGACCAGTTCCTGCTGTCGCGCATCGAGCACGCGGCACAGAGCGCCGAGCAGGAGTTCGGCCAACGCATCGCCGCCACCGAGAGCGATGCGCAGCAGCAGCAGCGCCGCGAGCAGGAACTGCGCATCCAGCAGGTGCAGGCCGGCGAGGTGCGCGAGGGTGCCGTGCGTTCGATCAAGATGCACGAGAGCGCGCTGCAGGACATCGACCGCGCCCTCGACGAGTTGGCCGATCGCCAGCGCGATGCCGAGGACGACCGCGCCAACGCGCTCGGCGAGTACGAGAACTCGGCGGCGACCGCCGGCGTGCTCGAAGACCGGCTGGCCGAACTGGAAGAGCACAAGTCCGAGGCCGCCATCGCCGTCGACGCCGCGCGCAGCGGCCGCGCCAAGGTGCAGCAGGAAGTGCAGCAGTGGGAGCAGCGACGTTCGGCGGCCAACGAGGCGCTGACGCAGACGCGCCTGCGCCGTGCCGACGTCGGCCATCGCTTCGCCCGCCTCGAGGAACGGCTGCGCGAGGACACCGGCATCGAGCTGCTGCGTTGCCTCGGCGAGATCGAAGGTGTCGGCCTCGAGGACTGGCGCAGCTACCCGGGGCCGATGCCGGCGGCCGGCGTGATCGACCAGCTGCAGGGCCCGCCGCTGCCGCCGGAGGTGGTCTCCGGTTGGTACGGCCTGCAGCGGCTTTGGGAGCGCGCCGAGTTCGATCTCGACGAGGCGCGCAAGGAAGTGCAGGTCCTGCAGAGCCAGAAGGAGCGGCTCGGCGCCGTCAACCTCGACGCCGTCAAGGAGCTCGAGGCCGAAGAGGGCCAGTTCACGACGCTCGAGCAGGAGGTCGCCGACCTGAAGGAAGCGCGCCGGGCGCTGATGGAGACGCTGAAGAAGCTCGAGGCGGAGTCGAAGGCGCTGTTCGAGCAGACGTTCCACGAGGCCCGGAAGAACTTCCAGGAGATCTTCCGCAAGCTGTTCCAGGGCGGCAAAGCCGACATGTTCCTGTCGTTCGACCAGGTCGGGAAGAACGAGGACATGCTCGAAGCGGGCATCGAGATCGTGGCGCAGCCGCCGGGCAAGCAGCTGCAGTCGATCAACCTGCTGTCCGGTGGCGAGCGTTCGCTGACCGCGGTGGCGATCCTGTTCGCGCTGTTCAAGGTGCGGCCGAGCCCGTTCTGCATCCTCGACGAAGTCGACGCCGCGCTCGACGAGACCAACGTCGAACGCTTCCTGCGCGTGCTGGCAGACTTCACCGCCGAGACGCAGTTCTGCATCGTCACGCACCACAAGCGCACGATGGCGGCATGCCAGGTGCTCTACGGCATCACCATGCAGAAGCGCGGCGTCAGCTCGCGCATCGCGGTGTCGCTGCAAGAGGTCGACAGCTTCACCGAGGCGGGGGCGGCCGCCGCAGCGGGCAAGCCGGACCCGGCGAAGAAGCAACGCATCGCCGGCGAAGAGGCGGTCGGCTTCGGCTGATCGCCGCAGGCGCGGCCTCCAGGACCATGAATCGCACGCCCACGGTTGCCATCGAAGGGAGCCGCGGCGCCCCGTGGCGGGAACGCCGCAGGTGCATCGGCAGTTGGTCGGTGCTGCTGCTCGCCGGCATGTTCGGCTGCGTGGGTGGGTCGGCGCCTGTGGAACCGACGGTCCCCGAGCTCGCGGCAGCAGCCGCGGCCGTGCGACCGTTCCTCGCGCACTACCGCCAGGCCCTCGCCGTGCCGGCGGTGGCCGTCGCCGTCGTCGCCGTCGATCGCGCCGGAGGCGTCTGCACGCAGTGGGCCGAAGGCTACGGGGCGCCGCCGGATGCGATCTTCCGCGTCGGTTCGCTCGGCAAGATGGTCGCTGCGGTGGCGGCGCTGCGGCTCGACGAGCAGGGGGCGCTGGCGCTCGAGGAACCGATCGCTGGGTGGCGCCCAGCCGTGGAGCCGGGTGCCGAGCTCGCGGTGCCGACGCTGCGACAGTTGCTCGGCCATCGCGGCGGCATCGTGCGGCAACCGCCGGTCGGCCACCTGATGGAGACTCGCGACGTCGACCTCGCCAGCACCGTCGCGGGACTGGCCAGCACCCCGTTGTCGTCCGCGCCCGGCGAGCGCTTCGTCTACAGCAATGCCGGCTACGCGCTGGTCGGCGCCGCGATCGAACGCGCCGCCGCCGAGCCGTTCGCGGTAGCGATGGCCCGCATCGTGTTCGCGCCCGCAGGCATGCGCGACGCAGGCTACGTGTGGCGCCCCGACTTCGGCGAACGGGCCCGGTCGGGCAAGCTCTGGACCTACGACGGTCGCCCGCTGGTCGAGCCGAGCTGGGCCAGCGGCGTCGGCCCAGGCGTGGACCTGCGCTGCTCGGTGGTGGACCTCGCCAGCTTCGCCGCCCATCTGCTGCAGGGCGATCTGCTCGCCGCGGACTCGTGGGCGGCGATGACGCGCGGCGATCGCGACGACGGCACCGGCGCCGGGCTCGGCTGCTTCGTCGCCAACGGCGCGCTCGGCCGCCTCGTGTGCCATGACGGCACCGTGCACGGCTCGTCCGCGACGCTGCAGGTGTGGCCCGACGCCGGCATCGCGGTGGTGGTCTGCTGCGACGTCGGCAACTCCGGCGCCTTCGTCGGCACCATCGCCGAACGCGCTGCGCGTGCGATCGCAGCAGTGCGCCGGGGCGAGGCAATCGCTCCCGACCAGTTCCCGCAACCCGTCGGCGCCGCGACGGCGCGCCAGCTCGCCGGTTCGTACCGCTGCGGCGCCTACCGCGTCGAGCTGCGCGTCGCCGGCGACGAACTGTTCTACGACCCGGACGTCGGCATGCGCACGCGGCTGCGCGTGGCCGCAGACGGCATGCTGGTCAGCGACGATCTGCTGTCGTTCGGCGAACGTCGCTTGCAGGCGCTGCCCGACGGGCGTTTGTTCGGCCACGAGGAGTACTACGTGCGCGACGACGACCCGCCCGCCCCGTGCCCAGCCGAACTGTTGCCGCTGCTCGGCGAATACGGCCCCGACCACGCCGTCCTGACCGTGCTCGAGCAGCGCGGCCGCCTCGGCGTGCTGGTCGACCAGGTCGTGCACGACATCCCCGAGCCGCTCGGTGGCGATCGCTACCGGTTTCCGCCGGGCATGTACGACGGCGACGACCTGCGCTTCGAACGCGACGCCGATGGCCGCGTGGTCGCCGCCTGGCTCGGTGCGGCGCGTCTGCTGCGACGGCCCGAACCGCCGCCCGGCGGCTGGCGCCTCGAGCCGCTGCGCCCGATCGCCGAGCTGGTGCAAGCAGCCAACCAGGCCGCGCCACCCAGTGCGTTGCAGCGCGGCGAACGCGCGCCCGAGCTCGTCGTGCTGACCGACCTGGAGCCGTCGCTGCGCTGCGACCTGCGCTACGCCACCGCCGACAACTTCGTTGGTGCGCCGGTGTATCCGGCGGCGGCGCGCGCCTGCCTGCAGCGACCCGCGGCCGAGGCCCTGGTGCGCGTGCAGCGGGCGCTGGCTGCGCGCGGCCTCGGCCTGCTGGTGTTCGACGCCTACCGGCCGTGGTCGGTCACCAAGGTGTTCTGGGAAGCGACGCCGCCGGCGCTGCGCGAGTTCGTCGCCGACCCGGCGCAGGGCTCGCGGCACAACCGCGGCTGCGCCGTCGACCTGACCCTGTGCGACCTGGCCACCGGCCGCCCGCTGGCGATGCCGAGCGAGTTCGACGAGTTCACCCCTCGCGCCGCGCCGGACTACGCCGGCGGCACCTCCGAGCAGCGCTGGGCGCGCGACCAGCTGCGGGCGGCGATGGGGCGGGAGGGGTTCGCGGTGAACCCGTCCGAGTGGTGGCACTTCGACCACGACGATTGGCGGCACTACGGCGTCGGCAACACGCCCTTGCCGTGATCGGGCCATTGCCCGGTGGCATGGGGGCGCTCGCGGCGCCGACGGCGTGCTAGACTTCCCGCCTCGATGGCCACGTTCGGTGCTCGCCTTTCGTCCCTTCTCGCCGCGGTGATCGGCTGCCTCGGTGTGCTCGCGCCGTTGCCAGCCCAGCTGGTGCGCGCCGACCCCGAGATGCCGGTCGATGCCAGAGCCCAGCATGTCGATCGGCTGTGCGTCAAGCTCGCCGAGGGAACGGGCGCACAATGGCGCGACGGTCGCCTCGTCTCGCG
>JBILEY010000376.1:0-5253 GCA_044351865.1 Planctomycetota bacterium
GCCAGACGCTGTTCACGGACCAGAACGAACGACGAGCCGGCCTGCTCGCCTTCGCGACGATGCTGTTCACGCACAACTCGTCGGTCGGCATCCTGACCTACGGCCTCGGCTTCGTGTTCGGCCTGCCGGTGCTGCTGATCCTGCTGCAGAACGGGATGATGCTCGGGGCGATGTCGGCGCTGTTCCACGAACGCGGCCTCGCCGTCGAATGGTGGTCGTGGATCCTGCCGCACGGTGTGCCCGAGCTGACCGCGATCGTGCTGTGCGGTGCCGCTGGCCTGGCCATCGGCCACCGCCTCGTGTTCCCCGGCCAGCAGAGCCGCGTCACCGCCCTCGCCGACGTCGGCCGCCGCATGGGCGCCGTCGTCGGTGGCTCGGTGCTGATGCTGTTCGTCGCCGGCCTCGTCGAAGGCGTGTTCCGCCAGCTCGTGAACGACGTGCCGACGCGCTACGGACTCGCCACGTTGTTCGCCTTCCTGTGGGCTGCCTACTTCCTCTACGCGGGGCGGAAGGCGCGATGAACGACTCCGCCCTGTCGATGGCCAGTGCGGGCCCCCTGCCGCCGCAGATCGTGCGCAGCCCGGAAGGCCTGCTGCTGCCGTTCCGCACCGCCACGGCCGGCGAACGCATGGCGGCGTTCGCGATCGACGTGCTGGTCGTGATCCTGCTGCTGCTGCTCGTCGTCCTGCCGGGACTGCTGTTCGCCTTCATGGGCGCGACGGTGATGCCGACGCTGCTGACGCTGTGGTTCTTCCTGCTGCGCTTCGGCTGGTTCTCGTGGGCCGAGATCCGCGGCGGCGGGCGCACGCCGGGCAAGCGCCGCTACCACCTGCGCGTGATCCGCAGCGACGGTGGCCCGCTGACCGCCGAGATCCTGCTGGCGCGCAACCTCACGCGCGAAATCGAGACCTTCTTGCCGACGATGCTGGTGCTGAACCCGGACATGCTGTTCGCCGGCCACGACGGGCTCGTGCGCATCCTGTCGATGGTCTGGGTGATCGTGCTGCTGCTGTTCCCGCTGACGAACTCGGCGCGCATGCGCGTCGGCGACCTGCTCGCGGGCACGCGCGTCGTGGTGTCGCCGCCGGCGATGCTGGCGCGCGACCTCGCGGCAGCGCCGGCGACGCCGACGTCCGCAGCGAAGGCGCAGGCCGAAGCCGACGCCGCTGCCGCCGACGAGTTCGTGTTCACGCCGGATCAGCTCGGCGTCTACGGCGAACGCGAACTCGCCGTGCTCGAGGACGTGCTGCGCAAGGCGACGGCCGACGGCAAGGACGAAGCGCTGCTCGCGGTGACGCGCAGCATCTGCAAGCGCCTCGGCATCGGCGACCAGACCGCTGCGCTGGCACGGCCGCTGCCGTTCCTGCGCGCGTTCTACGCCGCCCAACGCCAGCACCTCGAGCAGCGCCTGCTGCTCGGCAAACGCCGGCTCGACAAGCACGACGGCAAGGGCAAGCCGGCCCACTGACGCGGGACAGCTGCTGGGCGCACGCGCGGCGGCCGGTATGGTGCGCCGCCCGTGCCCTCGCCGCCGCCCCGCCCCGCCACCACGCTGCGCGCACTGCTGTATGCGCTGCTGCTGTTCGTGCTCGGCGACGTCGTGGTGTTCCGCTCGGGGCTCTACGCGTGGCTGGCGAAGCCCGAGTCGAGCGGCGGCTGGCTGACGAAGCGCACGCTGCTGGCGCCACCGCCGGTGGGCGCTGGCGACGTCGCCAGCGTGCTGCTGCTCGGCGACTCGCGCAGCGGCGACGCCTTCGACGAACACGCGCTGCGCGAACGGCTCGGCGCGCCGCCGGTCGCGGTCGTGCAGGCGTCGCTGCCGGGCTCGACGCCGCGCGTGTGGGCGCAGCTGTTCGATCGCCTGCCGCAGCCGCCCGGCGGCTTCTCGCTCGTCGTGCTGGGACTGCCCGACTACGACGACGACGCCGACTACGAGGACCTGCAGCGCCGCATGCGCGACCTGGCGTTCCTCGGTCCGGCGCTCGGCCCGACGGACGCGTTCGGGCTGGCGGACGAACTGCGCTGCGACGACAACCCTCACGCCGTGCGCGACGTCTGGCTGGCGACGCTGCTGAAGTCGTTCGCGTGGCGACGCGACGTGCAGGACCTCGCGGCCGATCCGTACACGCGCTACGTCGAAGTGCGCCGCCAGCTGGGCCGCATGCGCTGGGCCGGGCCGTACGCCGGCGACCCCGGCTCGCTGGCGGGCGTGCACGTCGACGGCCAGGAGATCCGCGGCCTGCCGGCGAGCGCGAGCGACGTCGACCGGACCGTGCTGCGCCATCTCGTGTTCCACGAACACGACGTCGACAACACCGCCTACCGTCGGCGCTGGCTCGGCGAGCTCGCCGACCGCGTGCGCGCGAGCGGGGCCGAACTGGTGGTCGTGCGCCTGCCGCTGCAGGTGCTGCCGCGCAGCAAGCCGCGCGTGCCGGCGACCGCCGTCGTCGACGAACTGGCGCAGCGCCCCGGCGTGCACGTGCTGCCCTACGAACTGCTCGCCGCGGCCGAAGCGCCCGAGTTCTTCTTCGACGCCTTGCACGTGAACCGCGACGGCCGCGCGCTGTGCACGCGCCTGCTCGCCGAACAACTGCGCGCCCGCTTCGCCGGCCGGCTGGGGCGCCCGCGGTGAACTTCCACTCGTTCGAGTTCTTCGTCTTCCTGCTGCTGGTGCTCGGCCTGCACCACGTGCTGCCGCGGCCGCACCGGCGCTGGCTGCTGCTCGGCGCGAGCTACTGGTTCTACGGCGCGTGGGACTGGCGCTTCCTCGGTCTGATCCTGCTGAGCACGACGCTCGACTGGTGGCTCGCGCTGCGCATCGAGGACGAACGCACGCCGATGCTGCGCCGCCGCTGGATCGTGCTGTCGGTGGTCGCCAACCTCGGCATCCTCGGCGTCTTCAAGTACACCGACTTCTTCCTCGCGGGCTTCTGCGCGCTGACCGGCGCCGATCCGAACGACTGGCTGCTGCACATCGTGCTGCCGCCGGGGATCAGCTTCTTCACCTTCCAGTCGATGAGCTACACCATCGACGTCTACCGCGGCCACGTGCCGGCGCGCCGCTCGTTCGCCGACTTCGCGCTGTTCGTCGCCTTCTTCCCGCAGCTGGTCGCCGGGCCGATCGTCAAGGCGAACGAGTTCTTCCCCGGCTACGACGCGTGGCGAGCGCCGGGCGACCGCGACCTGCAACGCGCGGTGACGCTGATCCTCGTCGGCCTCGTGCAGAAGACGGTCTTCGCCGACAACCTGGCGCCGATCGTCGACGCCTACTTCGGCCACCACGAGATCACTGGTTTCGTGCCGGCGCTGACCGGCGTGGTCGCGTTCGGCCTGCAGATCTTCTTCGACTTCGCCGGCTACTCGAACATCGCGATCGGGGCGGCGCTGCTGTTCGGCTACCAGTTCCCGATCAACTTCCGGCGGCCGTACCTCGCCGCCAACGTCGCCGAGTTCTGGCATCGCTGGCACATCTCGCTGTCGACGTGGCTGCGCGAGTACCTCTACATCCCGCTCGGCGGCAACCGCCACGGGCCGTGGCGCACGCAGCGCAACCTGATGCTGACGATGCTGCTCGGCGGCCTGTGGCACGGCGCCAGCATGAACTTCGTCGCGTGGGGCGCCCTGCACGGCCTCTACCTCGTCGTGCATCGCCAGTGGCGCGCGCGCGTCGTGCCGCGGCTCGGCGAACGGGTGGCCGGCAGCGTGCCGTACCGGCTGACGGCGTGGCTGCTGACGCTGGCGGCGGTCGGCGTCGCGTGGGTGTTCTTCCGTGCCCGCACGTTCGACGACGCGCGCTTCGTGCTCGGCGAGCTGCTGACGCCGCAGTCGCTCGGCACCAGCGTGCTGTCGACCGCGTGGCTGGTGGTGATCGGCGGTGCGCTGCTGTTCGCGCGCTGGCTCGACGCCGGCACGCTGGAAGAACGCTTCCACGATGCGTCGCCGTTCCGCCGCGGGCTGGTGTTCGCCGGGCTGCTGTTCGTGCTGGTGCTGTTCGCCGCCACCGACGCGACCGGCGCGTTCCTCTACTTCCAGTTCTGAACGTCAGCGGCCGATCCGGGCGAGCGCCGTGCGCACGCCGGCCACCGGCCCGCGCTGCTGCAGCCAGCCGAACAGCAACGAACGCTGCTCCACCTGCACGGCCAGCGGTGCTGCCGCGTCGACGACGACGGCGTTGCGCACGTCGAGGCCGAGCTCGCGATCGAGGCGCGCGAACGCGCGCAGCGACGTGCAGACATGAGCCGCCACGCGGTCGGCAGCGTCGTCAGTCGCCTCGTCGACGACTTGCACGAACGGCACGCCCGCAGCAGCCGCGGCTGCCGCACCGTGTGCCGTGCCGTGTGCCTCGACCATCTGCCAACGACCGGCCGCGAGCATCGCCTGGTAGGCGGCGTCGGCACCGTCGCGCAGCACGGCGCGCTCGAGCGCGGCCAACGCCGGCGGCAACGCTTGCTCGCCGCGAGCGCCGACGAGCAGCAAGCCGACGCGATGCCCGCGATCGCGCAGCGCCAGCGCGAGTTCCTGCACACGCAGCAGCCGTTCTTCGCTCGCACCCGCCGCGCACTGCAGCAACACCGCGCACGGCGCCTCGACGACCGGCCTCGGCACGACGCGTTGCAGCCGCTGGGCGTCGCGCGTCGTGCGGAAGAAGGTCGCGTTCGCGGCGTAGCGCGCCGCCAACGCGAACGCCGCGTGCCCTGGCGGCTGCACGAACACTTCGCGCCGCAGCACCGCGAGCCGGGCGGCGACTTCGGCATCGGCGGCGAAGCACGCGCACGGCAGCGCCACCAGTGATTCGGCGTGGGCGTGCACTTCGTCGACGTGCGCGAACGTGGCGACGACCGCCACGTTGGCGGGCGGCTTCGTCGCCACCACCTGCGGCAGCGACGACGCGGCGACGACGACGAGCAGCTTGCCGTCGGGCCAGGCGCCGTTCGTCGGCAGCTCGTGCAGTGTGTCCGGTGCCATGACCACACCGGCGAGCCACGCGCGCGACGCCGCATCGGCGCAGACGCGCAGCGGCGCCTGCACCCAGGCCGCGCGCTGCCGTTCGTACTGCATCAGCACCTTGGCGCGTTCGAGGATGCGCAGCTCGCGCGCCTTGGCGCTGAGCGTGTTGTCGTGCACGCGGTACTCGTAGAGCACGTCGTCGGTGCCGAGGTGCTCGAGGCGGCACAGACGGTTGATCCGCATCCAGTAGTCGTAGTCCTCGAGCCCGAGCTCGGGGTTGTAGTCGCCGAGCAGGCGGCCGACGCG
>JBILEY010000377.1:0-5223 GCA_044351865.1 Planctomycetota bacterium
AGCGCCTGCAGCCAGAACGGCCACTGCGCCAGTTCGGTCGCCACGGCCCCGCGCGGCAGCACGAACGCGCGCGCCGTCGTCATCGCGCGCGCGAAGCCGGCGACCTGCACGTCGATCGTGCAACCGGGCTGCAGCTGCACGTCGACGACCGGCGGCGGTGCCGCGACCACGAGCGTGCGCGCGGCGATCGCATGGCCCGGGGCCTGCACGACGCACGGCACCCCGGGGCCGGCGAGCACCGGCAGTTCGTACTCGCCGGTTGCGTCGGTGAGCGCCTCGAGGCGCTGGCCGTCGGCTCCGTACTCGCCGAACCACACGCGCGCGTCGCGCAACGGCAGCCCGTCGGCGCCGCGCACGGTGCCGCGCACCGCGAGCGACCCCGCGACTTCGTAGACCACCGGCTCGCCCGCGGTCAGCGCGACGCTGCGCACGGCGCGGCCGGCACCGGTGTCGATCGCCACCAGCGCGGTGCCGGCGTTGGCGGCCGTCGCCGCGGCGTCGAAGCCGGCCCCGGCCCCGGCGAGCACGTGCGCCGGCAGCGGCGCGCCGTCGACCTTCTGCCGGGCGAGCACCCGCGAGACCGGCGGCGGCACGAAGCGTTCGCGCGCCAGCACTTCGACCCGCACGCGCACGCCAGTCGGCGGCACAGGGTCCGGAGTCTGAGGCGCGCCCGGCCCGGGCGTTGCCACCGGCGGCGACGGCGAGTTCGCCTGGTTCGGCGTGATCGGCGGCGGCTCGGGCGGCGGCAGCACGTCGTCGCTGCTCCACCACAGCCAGCCGCCCAGCACCGCGATGGCGACGAACAGCAGGAAGAGCACGAAGCTGCGTTGCATGCCGGGGTCGGGTGGAAGCAGGATAGCGCCCGTTCCGTCCACCGCGCCAATGCCCACGCCGATCGCCCTCGACTACCGCCCGGCCCTGCTGTCGCCGGCGGGCATCGGGCGGGCGACGCGCGAACTGGCGAACGCGCTGGCGGCGCGCGACGACGTCACCGTGCACCTGTTCGCGCACAGCCTCGCGCGCGCGCGCGTCGCCCTGCCGGTGCCACCGCGTGCGCACCTGCATCGCCTGCCGATCCCCGGGCGCAGCCTGCCGTTCCTGGCCCGCCTCGGACTCGGCGCCGATCGCCTGGCCGGCGGTGCGCCGGTGTTCCATTGGACGGACTACGTGATGCCGGCGGTCTCCCGCGCGCGCGTCGTGCTGACCGTGCACGACCTCGCGTTCGTGCGCGATACGCGCTGGCACGGCGACGATGCCAGCGTGCTGCGCGAACGCACGCGCGCCGCGATCGCCGCGGCCACGGCGCTGGTGGTGCCGTCGCAAGCGACCGCAGCGGACCTGCGCACGTTCGCGCCCGACGCGAAGCCCACGCACGTGATCCCGTTCGGCGCCGACCACGCGCCGGTGCGCACGGCGAACGCCCCGGCGCCGTTCAGCGACCGGCCGTACGTACTCTGTGTCGGCACCATCGAACCGCGCAAGAACCACCTGGCGCTGCTCGCCGCGTTCCGCCTGCTGCCCCCACCGCGGCCGCAGCTGCTGGTCGTCGGCCGCATCGGTTGGCAGTGCGACGCGATCGTCGCGGCGCTGCGCGCGGCCGCCGCCGAAGGCTGGCTCGTGTGGCGCCAGGACGTCGACGACGCCGCGCTGTGGCCGCTGCTGCAGCACGCTGCGGCACTGGCCTACCCGTCGGCGTGGGAAGGCTTCGGCTTCCCGCCGCTCGAAGCGATGCAGCTCGGCGTGCCGGTCGTCGCCAACGACATCGCCCCGCTGCGCGAACTCGGCGACGGTGCGTTCGTGTTCGCCGACGCGAACGACCCGAGCGCGCTCGCTGCCGCCATCGATCGCGCCGTGCACGACGCCGACGCGCGCGCCGCGGCGATCGCCGCCGGCCACCGACGCGCAGAGCGGTATCGCTGGGCCGACTGCGCCGCGGCCCACGCCGCGGTCTATCGCGAGGTCGCCGCGTGCTGACGATCGCGTTCGACGGCGCCTGCTTCGGCGACGGCCCGCCCACCGGCGTCGGCCGCGCGTTCGCCACCGGCCTCGCCGCCTACGCGGCGCGCGGCGGTGCCGACTGCGTGCTGCTGCTGCCGGCGAACGCCACCGATCCGGCGATCCCCGGCGTGCGCACGGTGCAAGCTCCACGCGGTGCCCTCCGTCGCCAGCTGCTGCTGCCGCGCCTGCTGCGCACACTGGGCGCCAGGCTGCTGCACAGCTCGGTGGCCGCGGTGCCGCT
This sequence comes from Planctomycetota bacterium, assembly GCA_044351865.1. Classification (GTDB taxonomy): domain Bacteria; phylum Planctomycetota; class UBA1135; order UBA1135; family UBA2386; genus UBA2386. Next base: position 2,240 of record JBILEY010000377.1, read on the forward strand.
GCGATCGCCGTGCCCGACGATCGCGACCGCGCACGACCTGCCGTGGCTGCACGACGAACTGCGGGCTCCCGACGTCGGCGAACGCACCAGCCGCTGGCGGATCTTCGCCACCGTGCGTGCGCTGCGCAGCGCCGCCGCCGTGCTGGCGCCATCGCAGTTCACCGCCCGCGACGTGCGCATCGCGATGCAGCGCCGCGACGCCCGCATCGTCGTCGTGCCGCACGGCACGGCGCTCGGGCCGGCGCCGACCGACGCCGCGATCGACGCGCGCAGCGAGCCGTTCTTGGTGCTCGGCGACGATCGTCCGCGCAAGAACCGTGCGCGCCTGTCCGCCGCCTGGCAGCAGGCACTGGCGGTGCGGCCGACGTTGCCGCCGCTGCGCTTCGTGGGCCCGCCCGACGGCTACGTCGACGAAGCCGAGAAGCTGCGCCTGCTCGCCACCTGCCGCGCGCTGGTGCACGTGTCGCGCTTCGAAGGCTTCGGCCTGCCGGTGCTCGAAGGCCTCGCGCACGGGGCTCCCGTGCTGTGCTCGGACCTGCCGCCGCACCGCGAGATCGCCGGCGAACACGCCGAGTACGTGACGCCGACCGACGTCGGCGCGATCGCCGCCGGCCTCGTGCGCCTCGACCGCGACCACGAGCGCCGCCGCGCGCTCGCCCACGGCGGCCACGCGCGCGCCCGTGCGTTCGCCCCCGAGGCGGTGGCGAACGCGTGGCATCGGCTGCACACGGAGCTGCTGGCATGAGCCCGCCGCCGCTGCACGTCGCGGTCTCGGGCTGGCTGCTCGGCCCACCGTCGGGCGCCAATCGCCGCCTGCTGGCGCTGCTGCGCGAACTCGGCCCGCAGCTCGCCACCGGCGAACGCGTCACCGTGCTGCACCGCGCCGACTTCGCTCCACCCGCGTTGCCCGGCATCGCCTTCCACCCGGTGCCGATCCCAGCGTCGCCGAGCCTGCGCCGCGCGTTCGCCGAACGGCGCGTGCTGCCGCGCGTGCTGCGCGAACTCGGTGCCTCGGTACTCGACCACGGCTTCCTGCCGCTGCCGAAGGTGCCGATCCCGGTGTGCCTCTTGGTGCACGACGTGCGCGGGCTCGACGGCCTGCTGCGCTGGCCGCGTTGGCTCGCCGCGCGAACGCTCGCGCGCGCCTGCCGCGGTGCTGCGGTGGTGGTGACGCCGAGTGCTTGGACGCAGCGGCGCCTCGCGGCGCTGGTGCCGACGGCGACGTTCGAAGTCGTCGCCAACGGCGTCGACCTGCCTGGCGCAGCGACCGCGATGCCGACCTCGACGACACCACCGGCGAACGGCTTCGTGCTGCACGTCGGCCACGTCGAAGCGCGCAAGAACCTCGGCGTCGTCGTCGCGGCACTGGCGCAGCTGCCCACCACGACGCGGCCCGAACTGTGGCTCGCCGGCGCCGATGCCGGGGCCCTGTCGATGCTGCAGCGACACGCGGCGCAGCGCTCGGTTCGCCTGCGGCACCTCGGCCGCATCGACGACGAAGCACTCGCCGGGCTCTACGCGAACGCTCGCACCGTCGTGCTGCCGTCGCACCACGAAGGCTTCGGCTTGCCGGCACTCGAAGCGCTGGCGCACGGCGCACCCTTGCTCGCCAGCGACGCCACCGCGCTGCCGGAAGTCGTCGGCGACGCAGCGACGCTGCTGCCGCCCGACGACGCCGCGGCGTGGGCCGCGGCACTGCAGAAGTCGATCGCGCCGTCGAACCGTTCGCCCGAGGCCGCGGCTCGCCGTCGCGCCCACGCGGCCCGCTGGCCATGGGCCGCCGCCGCGCAGCAGTTGCTCACGGTCTGGCGGCGCGTGCATGCGGCGTCGGCCGACCACTGACTTGCGCGAACCGCTTCTTCGACAGAGCTCGCCGCAACCGCCACTGCCAGAGCCGCATCACCAGCCTTCGGGGCACCAGCGTCCGTGGGGTCGCAGAAGCAGCGGTCGAGCTGACGCAGTCGCGCAGCCGAGCAATGTGGCCTCTGCGTGGAGTCGCGTCGTCACGGCGTTCCTCCGGTCCGGTCCGCGCACTCGCCCGCTTCGGGCTGCTTGGTTTCCGGCGATGCGCCAGCACGAACCTTGGGTCCGTCGACAGGTCCGGCAGAACTGTCGCGATAGGCCGAAACGGCCCCGAAGAGCGTCGCCACGACGAACGCAACGTACGACCCCTCTCGCCAGTGCGCACTCCCGCTGCCCTCCGTCTCGATGCGGGTCAACATCAGGAACCCGACCAGGAACATCGCGAGGATGCCCCAGGTCGCACCATCGGCGAGGCACCACAGGAGACGCAGGAAGGGTCGCCAGGTCTTCAGCATGGAACGCGGCCCATATACCCCGCGGCTCCTCGAGACTCGCAGTTCGATCACGGCAGCGTCAGGCCGACGCGATTGCTCCATCGCAGCTGATCGGGCAACTGCAGCCCGACGTACTGCACGTACGCCGATCCGAGCCCCCCAATCGACAGCACGATTGGCAGGTGGACCCCGGTCGGGCTCGGCGGCACGAAGAACCAACCTTCGTCGAGCCCCGGTCCGCACGTGACACCCATCGGCAGCGGCGTCACACCGAACAGGACCGCAGCGAAGTCGGACCCGAAGGGCGCTTCGTGGAAGTGCAGCCACAAGCGACCGTCCTCGGTCGCCGTCGGCTTCCGCATGGAGGCCCCGATGGTCGCGCCACACGCGACGCCGCTCGTGCTGAGGTTCGTCTGCGGCAGGAACTGCACCGTCAGGCTGGCACTCGCGGTCGTGCTGAGAAGCGTGATCACCTGAACGTCGACGTCGATGGCCAGTGGGACAGGCCCGAGCACCACGGGTACGTCGATAGGACCCGGAGCCCAGCCGGACAGCTCGAACAGACCGTCGCCTTCGACATCGACCGACACGGTCGCAATCCCAGGCCCAGACGTCCGGGTGAAACGCAGCAGGCCGGCCATGGGAGCAGCGGATCCATAGAGCAGCACGACGTCTGCTCGAGCTTCT
>JBILEY010000378.1:0-5218 GCA_044351865.1 Planctomycetota bacterium
CACCGGGGCCGCGGCCGGAGCGCTGGCCAACGTGATCGCGAAGCTCGCGTTGCCGGCGCGCGGCGCGCCGCCGCTGGCGCCGACGATCGGAGTGCCAGCCGAGGTCGCACAGCCTGCCCCGACGAGGCCGACGATCGGCGGGGTGCAACGCTGCGCGGACCAGGCGACTCCGGGCCCGGGCCAGGCCGGTCCCGCGAACGGGCTGCAGTCCGGCAAGCCGCGCAGCGCCAGGTCGACGAAGGCCTGCACGTGCCCGTTGATGACCTCGATGCGCGCGGCGTTGGCAGAACCGGCGGCGGCGGGCTGCGCGCCATACTCGAAGTGGTTCGCGTCGGTGAAGCAGACGCCGAACACGAATGGCGAGGCGCCGCCGAGCATGGCCTGCACGCCGAGTCCACGCGGCGAACTGGCCGGCGGCGAGCCCGGCGTGTAGCTGCCAGGCTGCCCCATGTCGTCGGTGCCGAAGATCGCCAGCACCGGCTTGTCGACCTGGGCGAGCCCCGCACTCGTGATGACGCCGCCGTAGGCACCGATCGCCGGGTTGGCGAACAGCACACCGCCGCGCACGCGGGCGTCGGTGTAGTCGCCGAAGCCGAAGTCGGCGCCGACGTGCTGCACGACCGTCGCGGCCCCGAGCGACCAGCCGGCGACCACCACCGGCGAAGTGGACGCCAGCTGGGTGCCGAACGCCGCATTGAGCGTCGAGGAGTTGGCCAGGGCCCACTGCACGACGGCGCCGCGCAGCTGCCAGAAGTTGGCGCCGGGCGCGCTCTCCTGTTCGTTCTGCAGGAAGACCACGGTCAGCCCCGAACTCGCCAGTCGCCGCCACAGCAGGTCGTGCTGTGGCACCGCCGCGATCTGCCCGCTGGTGCCCGAGCCGCCGCCGGGTCCGTAGAGCAGGACCGGAGCAGCGCCGAGCGGCAGCCCGAGCGGGCGGTAGACCTTCACGTCGACCGGCACCCCTTGCACGGTGGTGAAGTTGTCGATCGTCGCCTCGGCGATGGTGTAGGTGCCGGGCGGCGACAGCCCCGGGGACTGGCTCTGGGCCATCGCGGCGAGCCCCGACAGCGCCAGGTTCGCGGCGAGGAGGAGTGGGAACGAGGTCGTCTGCGCGTGGAACATCGTGGGCATGGGACGAGCGCCGGCTACGGGCCGCGCCCCAGACTACCCACGCCACTCAGCGGCGAGCCTTCGTCGACGGCCCTCGGCGCAGCGCGGTGAAGAAGCCGTTCTGGGCCCATTCGGCGAACCACTCGCGGACCTTTGCCGTGGCGGGGGCCTTGGCCAACGCCGAGGCCAGCGGTTGACCGGCCTGCAGCGCCGACAGCACCAGGAACTCCGCGCGCGTCAGCCGCTGCCGCCAGACGCGGTCGTCGCGGCGGTAGACGGCGAGCCAGCTGCGCTGCGCCCGCGGCGCAGCGGTCGGCTTGCCGTCCTTCCACGCCTGGTACCAGACGTCGACCGGGTGGCGGAACGTCAGCAGCTGCAGCGACGGATTGGCGCGCAGGCGGATGGCGCCGAGGCGGTCGGCGGGCACCGCCGCGATCGCGGCAGCGGCCAGCGGCGTGAACTCCGGCGCGTCGAACGCGATCGTCAGCGCCAGTTCGAGCTGCGCCAGCTCGGCCACGAACGCACGCTTCGGCAGCGAACGCTGCTTCGACACGTACGCCGGGAAGACGCGGCCGAGGCGGTTCAGGTTCGGATGGCGGCTCGGATGCCGCTGCAGGTAGCGCGCGGCCAGGGCGCGGAACGACGCCTCGCCGAGCACCTGCTGCACGCCGCCGAAGTCGCCTTGCATCACCTCGACGAGGCGCTCGAGGTAGCCGCCGTTGTAGACGCCGCAGCGCGTCGCCAGGTCGCCGTTCGTCGGCGGGACCAGCAGCGCGGACGGCGCGCGACGAAGCACCAGCCGCTGCACGGCGCGATCGGCGAACGCCTCTTCGACGGTGCCCGGATGCACGACGACGGCAGCGAACCAGCGCTGCAGCGCGCGCAGCGAGGTCATGCGCGGGCCCCGGCTCGGGCATGCGGCCGTCGCTTCGCCGCCGCACGCGGGGTGGCGCGCTCGCGCCGTTCGCCGCCTTCCGGTTCGGCCGCCCGCGCCGCCGCCGCACGATGCCGCAGCGCCTTCTTCGCTTCGCGGTGCGTGGTCGCGAAGTCGGGAATGCTCCCGTCCCACTCGAGCAGCGTGCTGCGGCCGCCGCTCAGCCGGTGCGCCATGCGATACAGCTGCCACACGTCGTCGCAGACCGGGCGATCGTGCGTGTCGACCAGATGCGTCGCATGCGTGGTGTGGCCGGCGAGGTGGAAGTAGACGACGTTCGACCACGGCACCGCGCGCAGGTAGGCCGCGGCGTCGAAGCCGTGGTTGGTGGCACAGACGTAGACGTTGTTGACGTCGAGCAGCAGCCCGCAGCCGGTCTGCGCACAGAGCTCTTGCAAGAACTCGGGCTCGGTGAAGTCGGCGCCGGCGAACTGCACGTAGGTGCTCGGGTTCTCCAGCACCAGCGGCTGCTCGAGCACGTCCTGCACTTCGCGAACGCGCGCGACGACGTGGCGCAACGCGGCCTTGCTGTACGGCAGCGGCAGCAGGTCGTGCAGGTTGTTGCCGTCGACGCCGGTCCAGCACAGGTGGTCGCTGACCCAGCGCGCGCGGCAGCGCTGCTGCAGCGCCTTCAGTTCGCGCAGGTAGGCGCGGTCGAGCCGGTCGGTGCTGCCGATGTTCATCGACACGCCGTGCATGACGATCGGGTAGTGCGCCGCGATCGTGTCGAGCACGTGCAGCGGGCGGCCGCCCGTGTTCATGTAGTTCTCGGACAGGATCTCGAACCAATCGACGGCCGGCCGTTCGCCGAGGATCGTCGCGTAGTGGGTCGTGCGCAGACCGAGTCCGATGCCGAGATCGGTGCCGGTCAAGTCGGCGAGCGTGGCCATGGGCGTGCGGCGGGGAAGGCACCCGCCGGGCGGCGCGTGCGAGCCCCGCTGATACGAACTGCTGGCGCGAACGATCCGCGCGGCGCCAGGTTCTTCGCTGCCGCAGGCTGGGCAGCCGTGCGGAGGGCAGCCGTCAGGCCGCCGGCACCGTCACTTCGCGGCGTTCACTTCGTGGCGGTGTCGCCGAAGCGCTGCTGCAGGAGCTGCTCCATCGTCGGCTTCGGCTCGCCAGCGGCCGGAGCCACGGCGTCGGCCGGGATCAGGATCGACGGCGCGAGGCGCGCCAACGTGTAGCGCGCGCGCACGAAGCTCTCGACGCCGGCTGCGTTCGTGCTGCTGTTGAACTGCTCGACGGCGATCGTGGCGTCGTCGATCGACCCGCCGGCGAGGCCAACGACCTCGCGCGTGAAGCCGGTCGCGCGCTGGTCCAGGGTCAGCCCGTAGAACAGCCGCCGGCCGTCCTGCTGGTTCACGTAGGTGTCGAGCGGCGCGCCGAGCAACGTCTCCAGGTCGGCCTGCTTCGTGCTGAAGCCGCCGATCGAGACGATGCCGTCGCCGGAGATGACGACCTGGGTGCCGTTCAGCGGCGTCAGCGGGCTGGCGCCGCCGCTCTCGACGACAATGACGTTGCGGATCTCCCACGTGCCGATCATCTGGATCGCGCGGGCGCCGGAGCCGGCGGGCACGACGGCGGACACGGGCGAGGTTTCGCCGCCGCCACCGCCGCCACCGCCGCAAGCGGCGAGTGCGACCAGTGTGAGGCTCGCGAGAACGGAGCAGAACGAACGGGACGAGTGGTTGCGCAAGGTGCGGATCATTGGGGGCGGACGCCTTCCTCGCGGGCAATGTAGGCAATGGCGGAAGGCGATGCCACGGTCGTGTTGGTGCGACGAGGCCGCGAGCTTCGCCCTGGCAAGGCCTCTGGATGCCGCTACTGTGCGTTCCGCCAGCGCCCGTAGCTCAGTTGGTAGAGCGCCTCCCTTACAAGGAGGATGTCGGGGGTTCGAGTCCCTCCGGGCGTACCAACCGCCACTACTGCGGGCCCGCCGTCGCCGCCGGCTGCGCCGCCCCCGGAGGCGGCACCGGCTTCTCCGCCGCCGGCATGGGCACCCATTCGTAGCCGTTCACCGGGTCGGTCTCGTGGATCCACATGCGGCGCACGCCGATGTCGATCAGGTCGGCGGGCATGCCGAGGAAGCCGTGGCCGACGGCGGCGAGGCTCATCGCCGGAAAGAACAGGAACTCGTCCTTGCCCTGTTCGCCGAGCGCGTCGCCGGCCAGCAGGCTGATCGGGTAGGTCGCCGGCAGCAGCACGATCGACACCACGCCGCCGGTGACGCCGCCGACCCAAGCGCCGACGCCAGCACAGGTGCGCACCCATGCGGGACGGCCGAACTCGGGCGGCGGCGCGTCCGCCTGCAGCGACTCGATCGAGTTGGGGATCGCGCAGGCGGGCAGAAGCAGGGCGAGCAGGCCGGTGCAGGTGCGCTTCATCGGCGCAATCCTAGCCCGGCGCTCCCCCGCCGCCGCAAGCCGGAGTTCGGCGTCGTGGCCCGAGCCTTCGCGCGCAGGCTCGCGGCGAAGGCCCGGGAACCGTCCCTCAGCCGTCGCGGCGCGCGCGGTCGAGGCCGACCGCGTCCTTCGGCGCGTTGGCGGCCTTGTCGCGGGCGCGCTGCAGCGCCTTCTTCGCCGACATCGCCTCGAGCGCCTTCTTCAGCCGCTCGACGACGATCGGGTCGTCGTCGCCGACGGCCTGCACGGCGTTCTCGGCGTGCTCGATGGCCTTCGCGGCGGCGTCGTGGTCGCCCTTCTCGATCCACGCCAGCGCCAGGAAGTTGCAGGCCTCGACCGTCTCGTTGCCGGGGTCGGCGCTCTCGAGCGCCGCCTGGAACGCGACGATCGCCTCGTCGAGCCGTTCGGACTGCTGCAGCAGGCGCGCCTGCCACAGCCGTGCCTGCTGCGCGCGGCTGCTGCCCGGATCGACCTCGGCGGCCTTCTTGTAGGTCGCCATCGCCTCGTCGCGGCGCTGCTGCCGGCGCTGCATGTCGGCGGCGCCGAGCAGCCCGCGCTGCCCGAAGCGATCGGCATCGAGCTGCGCCGCCAGCAGGTAGTCCTTCTCCGCCAGCGCGACGCTGCCCTGCTGTCGCCACAGGTCGGCGGCGGTGATCGCCGCGACCGACGCCACCGCCGGCTCGGCACTGTGCTCGGCCAGCACCTTGTCGTAGGCCGACGCCGCCGCTTCGAGCGCCTGCATGCGCTCCGGTCCGCGCAGCCCGCGCACCCT
>JBILEY010000494.1:0-4029 GCA_044351865.1 Planctomycetota bacterium
GTCGACGCGGCCGGTGTCGGCGGGTTCGCGGGCTGCTGCGGTGCGAGGATCGCCGCGACGAGCAGGAAGGTGGAGAGCACGTGCGCAGCCTATCGCGCCGCCGCCGTGGTCGTGGCTCGCGTGTCTGCTAGCGTGTCGTCGCCGCCCGCGGGCCGCCGCGCTTCGCAGTTCGCGAACGGGCACGCGGCGGCGCCCACGCATGCAACGACTCGAAGTCCTCGGTTGGTGGTTCTCGTCGTTCGCGCCGTCGACGCTGCCGCGGCCGCAGGCGCTGGTCGGCGGCTGGCAGCCACGCGAGCGCGACCTCGTGCTGCGCTACCTGCGCGCCGGCAAGGTGCTCGTGCGCTATCCCGACGCGTCGTTCTGCCGCTTCGACTGCGGCGAGCAGGCGATGGGCAAGGGCGATCTCACCGACGGTCGCTATGTGTGGCCCGAAGGCCTCGCGCACTACGTCGAACGCCACGACGTGCGCCTGCCGGAACCGTTCGTCGCGCACGTCGTCGCGTGCGGTGGCGACCTGGCGCCGTTCCGTCTGCCGAAGGCGACGTTCGGCCTCTACGACAGAGCACCGTGGCTCGCATGGAGCGTGGCGCAGCGTGCGTGCCCGGACCTCGACGGCTTCGACCTGCCCGACGACGAGGTCAAGGAACGCATCGCCCAGGACCTCGTCGGCGTCGCCTACGACGACATCGTGCTGTGCCGCGGCAGCACGCGCGACGTCGTGCTCGCGGTGGCGGGTGGCGGGCTCGAGCTGCGGCAGGTGACGGCGGGTGGGCGCGCGCCGCAGCGCTTCGCCGGCTGGCACGAGTGGCCGCTCGCTGGTGCGGAGCCGCAGGTGGATGCGGACGCAGCTTCGCCGAAGTCGAAGCTGGCCGCGAAGGGGGCGAACGCCAAGGCCGCCGCGGCGTCCGCGTTGGCGGCTCTGCGCCAACCGAAGAAGGCGCCCGGGCAGTCGTTCGCCGACTTCTTCGCCGCGCGCAAGAAGGACGACGGCGCGCCGCCGGCGAAGTGAGCGGGCGATGCCGTGGCAGTGCGGGCCTTCAGCCCGCGCGTTCGCGGTAGAACGCGACGAGGTCCATGCCCTAGCCGGCGCATCCGTTGGGCCCCCACGATCATGCTGCGGCACCGGCGCGTCCGGCAGCAGCAGGTCGGGCACTCAACCTGCTGGATCGAAGCCGTTGCCGAGCGGCTCCCGCGCGGCGCGCCAGCTGGCGGGGATCGACGTCGGCCCGGCCCGCATCACGACGATGCTGCCGACGATCGCGCAGGTCGTGTCGCGATCTCCGAGCCCGGCGACCGTGCTCCAGATCGCGGCTTCGTAGTCGTCGAGGTGGCGCGCCGCGCACCACAGCGCGAACGGCACGGTGTCGGGCGCCAGCACTTCGGCGCCGTTGCCGAGCACCGCGGCGGCCGCCGCGATCGTTCCATCCAGGCCGAGTTCGAGCGCCTTCAGGATCCCGTCGCGAACTGCGCCAGCCGGAGTGTGCTCCGCGGTCTGGCGCAGCAACTCGGTGCCGTCGCGAAGCCGTTCGCCCGCCGATCGCCGAGTGGCCAGGGCCGCCGCGATGGCGACCGCGATCGCGCCGGCCTGGCCCTCGGCGTGGGCATGAGTCGGCGCCGCCGAGGCGCGGGCTTCGGCCGCCACGCGCGCGAGGTCGTCCGCGAAGAAGGCGCCGATCGGCGCAGCGCGCATCGCCGCGCCGTTGCCCATCGAGCCGCAGCCGTCGAACGCACTGCCGGCGGCCTGCTGCCAGGGCGTGCCGGCAGCGATGGCCTGCAGGATGCGGCGCGCGCCGGCGCCGTAGCCGCGCATCGGATCCTCGTTGTGGCGGCGGGCGAACGCCGACGCGAGTGCGTCGCGGTCGATGCAGCCGTGCTGGCCGAGAACTTCGACGACGGACATCGCCATGTGCGTGTCGTCGGTCCACAGCCAGGGTGCTACCGGTAGCCGGCGGGCGGCGATCGCCGCTTCGGCCTCGCGGTGGAAGAAGGTCTGGCCGAGTGCATCCGCGATCGACAATCCCTCCAGGGAATGGCGCGCGAGCTGCTGTCGCATGGCGTGCGGCTCGTGGGCGTTCTGCATGGCGCCAATCGCAGCGACCCGGCGACTGCATTGCCAGTCAGCGTCGGGCACGGCTTGGCCAGCTGGGCCCTGGTCGCTCTAGGGCTTGCGCGGGGCCGGCTTCGACGCCGCTTCTTTCGACGCTTCGTAGGCCGCATCGATCTCCGCCGCGCTCATCGTCGGGGGCGGGGCGACGGGAGGCGCGTTCTTCGCGTCACGCTTTGCCGCGTTCCGCTCCTGGCGCTTCGCGAACTTCTCCTGCCGCTCACGCTGCTTGTCTTGTTCTCGCCGACGCTTCTCTTGGGTCTGAGGGGTTCTGTTGGCCATGTGTGCCTTGGGTAGGGGCTGGTTCGGACGCAGGGAACGGCGCCATCTGGGCCGTTCCTCTAGCACGCGCGGACGCGCTAGCGCAACGATCTGCATCGACCGTTTCGGGTGGTGACTCTTGGCCTCCAGCGGCCACCGGCCAACCAAGAGGTGGCTCCAGGGAGCTCGCGCTGCCATATGCGCCTTGCCGCCGTCGGCTTCGCCATGCAGGCGGCCACCCAGTGCCAGGACGCCTAACCGCGGTATCCGTCGGCCCCCGGGCAAGGACGGAGGCGGGCCGCCGGCGAAGGGAACGGGTGCATTGCCCGACGGTGTGGCGTCCGGCGGGGGAGGCGATCGAGGTGCATGCCCGCCCCGAGGTCGTCGAGCCGGGGGAACTCAGTGCGTTCCGAACCACGGATCGGTGGCGAAGGGCGAGCGACCGTGGCCGCAGCAGGCCTTCAGGCGGTGGCGGCAGGAGGGAAGCCGCGCAGCAGGCTCGCGAGTTCCTCGGCGTGCTCCTCTTCGGTGGCGAGAATGCCGCTGATCATCCGTGCCGTGGTCGGGTCGTCGCTGCCGAGGTAGCGCAGCACGTCGCGGTAGGTGTCGATGGCGATGCGCTCGGCGATCAGATCCTCTTCCAGCATCGATCGCAGGTCGGTGCCGGTGCGGTACTCGACATGGCTGCGCGCCGACAACGCGTCCGGCGAGAAGTCCGGTTCCCCGCCGAGCTGCACGATGCGGGCGGCGATCTCGTCGGCATGCTGCAGTTCCTCGCCGGCGTGCTTTCCGAACTCGGCGGCGATCGCCTTGGTGTGGATGCCCTGCGCCAGGAACTGGTGGCGCTTGTAGCGGAGCACGCAGACCAGTTCGGTCGCCAGCGCCGTGCTCAACAGCTCGAGCACCATGGTGCGGTCGGCGACGTAGCCGGGCGTGACCGCTCCCTCACGCAGGTCCTGCGCGGCGCGATGGCGCAGCGCTCCGACGTCGGGACGGAACGAGTGGGTGACGCCATTGCCGATCTCGAGCGGCGGCGGGGCCGCGAGGCCCGGACCGTGCGGGCTCACTTGCCACCCGCCTTGCGCGCCTTCTCGTGGTCGGGCTCGTGGACCGCGCCCATCGAACCGCCGGTGTCGAAGTGCGACGTTCCGGTGGTCGCTTTGGCACCGGCCTCGGCGTGCATCGCGGTCGCCTTGTCGTCGCCGCTGCGGGCGCCCTTCTCGGCACTGCGCCAGTCGGCGAGCCCGCCTTCGAACGTGTGCACGTCGGTGTAGCCGGCGGCGGTCAGGGCCTTGGCCGCGTCGCTGGAGGTCGAGCCCGACGAACCGGCGCCGTAGACGACGATCTTCTTGCTCTTGTTGCTGGCGGCGCGCGCCATCGACGGCAGGAAGTCGGCGCCGTCGAACGGCACGTTCTTGGCGCCTTCGATGTGGTCCTTCGCGAACTGCTCCTTGGCGAGCACGTCGACGAGGAGCATGTCGGTCTTGGCGCTCCGCAGGCGGCGCAGTTCGGACGTGGTGATGGTCTTGCTGGTGTTGCTCATGGCGAGCGAGCACAGCAAGTCTGCAGCCAGCTGCCCGGAATCGCGCTGCCGCCGCGAACCGAGGCGCGCGCCTTCGCCCCGCGCCGCCGCGAGCGCGGCACCAGGCACATTCGCCGGC
>JBILEY010000115.1:0-12716 GCA_044351865.1 Planctomycetota bacterium
ACCGCTCGTCGGCGCCACGCTGCCGAGCCCCACGTCCGCCGATGCAGGCGCCGTCTGCGGCCCGGCAGCGGTTTGTGCAATGCGCAGCCATCCCGCACGGAATCGCTCGCAAGTGGGCTCGGTGGGGCCTTCGTGCGGTGGACTGCGAGCGGCACGTGCCTTGCTTTGCCACGGCACGCGCTGCCGGCGACTCCTCGCTCGCGGGCGTCGATTCCACCCATTCCGTCCGAGATTCCATGCGTTTCTGCTCCCCCCTCCTGTTCGCCGCCGGCTTGCTGTCGGCGCCGCTGCTCTTCGCCCAGACCCCGACGCCTGCCGTGACCACGGCGACCGCGGCGACCGCGGTGGCGAACGGCGATGCGATCCTCGCCACGTGGCTGCACGCCGCGTGCAGCAATGAGATCGCCCTCGCCGCCATCGCCGTGAAGCAAGCGAAGCACGACGACGTGCGAGCCTTCGCGCAGGCCATCGTCGACAAGCACACGGCGTTCGCCGCCAAGCTGCAGCCGTTCGCGACCGGGGCCGATGCCCAGCCCAAGCCGAACGACGGCAAGCGCTCCACCGAGGCGAGCGTCGGTCGCGCGACCACGATGGTCCCGTTCGACCACGCCGGCCTGATCCGCGAGCTCGCGGCGAAGTGCCTCGCGTCGGAGAGCAAGCTGCTGGCGGCCAAGCCGGCGGGCGAGTTCGACCGGTGCTTCGTCATGATGCAGCTGGCCGCACACGGCAAGGGCGTGGACACGCTGGCGGTGTTCCGCTCGCGCGCGACGCCGGCTCTCGCCGCGGTGATCGACGAGGGCACCAAGCTCTACGCGGCGCACCACGAACAGGCCCTCGGCCTGCAGACGAAGCTGGCGGCACCGGTCGTCGAAGCGCGTGGGGGACGATGAAGACCGCCTTTGCCGTGGCCCTGCTGTCGCTGGGCAGCGGTTGCTTCCTGTTCCCTGCGCACGCCGAGCGGGCCACGACCCCGCCCGACGGACTGCTGGTCGACACCTCGCCGGTGCAGCGTGAGCACGTCGCCGAGGCGCGGGTCGAGGTCGCCGTGGCACGCCTCGACCTGGCCAAGGTCGTCGCCGTGAACACGCTCGCGCGACCGGACCTGCAGAAACCGGATGCCAGCGTCTTCGCCGCCGAGGTGCGCCAGGCCGAGGCACGTGAAGAAGTGGCGCTCGCCGGTCTGGTCGCCGCGGAGCGCGAGGTGTCGGTCTGCCGCGACCTGCTGACCGAGCGCCAAGCGGGGCAATGAGCCTCGACGACCGGCCGCAGCGGCCGCTGGTCCGTTCGACGAGCGAGCCGCCGACGCCCACGTCGGCGACTGCGTCGTCGTTCGTGGTTCCATCGTGGCCACGCGGCTTGGCCACGACGGCGCCCACCGGTCGCGCCATCGCCCGACATGACCTGCGTCGCCACGTGTGGTGGGCACGAACATGAACTTCGCCGACCTGTCCCCGATCGAGTTCGCCCTCTCCTTGTCGGTGGTGTCGTCGGTGGTGACGGCGGGGGTGGCCTTCTGGCTAGGACGGCGCCCGGTGCGCCGCGCGACGCCCCCTCCCGAGACGGTGCAGGCAGCACTGGACCGGGCGCTGGACAAGATCCGCGACTTCGCGACGTCGCAGGGTCGCTTCGTCGCCACGCTGGCGGCGGAGCTGCGCTCGCCGTTGGCGACCGCGCGCTTGCACGCCGAGCTGCTGGTCGAGAGCGGGACCGAGCCGGCGACCGTCGAACGCTACGCGCACAGCATGGTCGAGGAGCTGCGCCACCTCGATTCGCTGGTCGAGAGCTTCCTGCACCTGGCCCAACCGATGGCCCAGCAGGACACCAGCCGCCACGTGCCGGTGCACGTGCACGACGTGGTGCTGGCGGCGGTGCGGCGCAGCCGGTTCGCGGCCAGTGCACGCGGCGTCGTCATTGCGCCGACCCTCGCCGAGACGCGCGATGGCGCGCAGCCGGAGGTGCTCGGCGATCCGGTGCTGCTCGAGGCCATGCTCGACAACCTGGTGCGCAACGCCGTGCTGGCGTCGCCGCGCGGGGCTCGCGTCGATCTGCGCGTCCGGCTGATCGGCGACGACGTGCACGTCGCCGTGCACGACATGGGGCCGCCGATCCCGCCCGATCGGCTCGACGAGGTCTTCCACGGCTTCTTCCACTGGCCGGAACCGATGCGATCGCCACTGTCGTCGGGCCTCGGTCTGTCGATCGCGATGCGCGTCGCCGAGCACCATCGCGGCACGATCTCGTTGGTCGACGGCCCCGAAGGTGGTTGTCGCCTCGAGGTGCAGTTGCCGCGCTGGCGCGGCGAAGCGCTGCCTCGAAACTGATCCCTTGGTTGTTGGTGCTACCGTCGGTCCCGGGTGTCCCGCGACCCGGATGCGGCCGAACGTCACCCGCTGATCGCCATGCGCAGGCCGCCCGCCGGCGTCTTCACGACCGGCATGCCGATGAAGCGAGTGCCGTCGGGACTCTGCGGATGGATGCTGCGTGGGCCCCAGTCCTGCCGCCAACCGAGGGTCTCGGCGGCCGTCAGGTTGCGCTCGAGCAGCCCGAGCCGCACGCCGGGGCTGTGCACCTCCTTGTCGCGGTTGAAGCGCTTCCTGATGTAGTTGCGGTAGACGAGGAACAGGTTCATGTGGCCGCGCAGGCACTTGCTCTTCTTCGTCACCAACCACGACTGCCGCCGTAGACGACCGAGGTTGTCGCGGGTCATCGCCAGCGTCGTGTTGATCGGGAACAGCGGATTGAAGGTCGTGCGCGGCAGCCGGCTCGACGTCCTCCGGTGCACGACGCGCTTGCCGAACACCTGCTTCCCGATCGTCGCGTAGCTGCCCTTCTGGTCGGTCTCCAACACCAGCTCAGCGCCCGCGAGCCGGTCGTCGAGCGCCTGCATCACCTCCGTCACGCACTTGCGGCTCTCGTCGGCCCGCGGCCCGTTGGCGAGTTCCTCGCGGTCTTGCCAGGCACGGCGCTTCGATCCCTTCGCCGCGAGGCGGCGCGACGAGCCGACCGCGGTGGCGACCACGAACCAGTGTTCGCGCTCGATCAGCACCGGCATCGTCAGCGTGCGGATCGACGCGTGCTCGTAGGTTTCTTCCTCGTCGAGCTGGAAGGTGCGCCCCCCAGGCAGGCGCGGGCTCAGGTTCGCGTGCAGGAAGCCGGCATGGCGCTCGAGCTTGCGCGCCTTCCGCTGGATCGCCGACACGCCCATGCCTTGGTTGCGCGCCGACTGCCGGTAGCCAATGCCGCTGGTCAACGCCTCGAACAGCTTCGGGTTGACCTCGGGCCGCCGATCGCCGCAATCGAGCCGGAAGGTCGACTCCGAGAACGTGTGCAGGCACGCCTTGCAGCGGAATCTCTGCACGCGCTGCGCTCTCACCTTGGCGGCGAAGTAGCCGTAGCGGATGCAGAAACGCGGGCCTGGCTGATGGTGGTTCGGGCAGCCCTGGGACGGGCAGAACGGGGGCGCGAAGTCCATGTGCTCTCCTCGCCCGCACCGACATGGTGCGCGGCGGGCGCTATGTGTCTTGTCGCGCCTCCGCGGTCGCAGAAATCCTGCGAATCCCCTGCAGCACCAACAACCAAGGGATCAGTTTCCAGCGTGCACGTCGTCGCGCAGCGGTGGGGGCGGCAGCGGCTGGGGGAAGCGTGCGGCCGATGGCTGCGGCATGGCCCTCCGCTCGTCGAATCGCGTCACGGATGTCTCTCTCGGAAGGTCCTGTGCAACCATCGGCTCACACGGCTGCCACTGTGGGCTGACCACCTGCAGGCTCGCTGAAGTCCAGGTGAAATCGGCTTCACGCGGCTGTCGTCCTGGTCGGCGTGGACGGCGGCGCTGGTCCGAGCACGATGCGGACTTCGTGCCGACGGCCGTCGGCGCGCAGTGGCACGGATGCCGGTGCCGTCGGCAACGAGTCGCCGTCGAGTTCGAGCCGCGCGATGCCGCGGCAGTGGCCGTCCGGATTGTCGACCACGACGTGCAGCCGGATCCCGCCGCGCACGAAGTCGAGTTCGAAGCGGCGCCAGCTGCGCGGTATGCATGGGTCGAGGTGAAGGGTGTCGCCGGCGAGGCGGAAGCCGAGGATCGACTCGAGGCCGGCGCGGTAGAGCACCCCGGCGGCACCGGTGTACCAGCTCCAGCCGCCGCGGCCGACGTGCGGCGCGACCGAGTAGACGTCGGCGCCGACGGCGTACGGTTCGAGCTTGTAGCGCTGCACCTCGGTGCGGGTGCGCGTGCGGCGGATCGGGTTGAGGAAGCCGAACAGCTCGTGCGCACGATCGCCGTCGCCGAGGGCGGCGAACGCCATCACCGCCCACGCCGCGGCGTGCGCGTATTGCCCGCCGTTCTCGCGGATGCCCGGGGGATAGCCGCGCACGTAGCCGGGGTCGTCGTCGCCGTCGGCGAACGGCGGTGTGAACAGCAGCACCAGTCCGTCGGCCGGACGCACCAGGTGTTCGTACATCGACGCCATGGCGCGCGCGGCACGCTGCGGATCGCCGGCTCCGGCCAGTACGGCCCACGTCTGCGCCAGCGAATCGATGCGACAGGCCGAGCTCGTCGCCGAGCCGAGCGGCCGGCCGTCGTCGTAGTAGCCGCGTCGGTACCAGGCGCCGTCCCAGGCGTTCGCGTCCAGGGCCAGCGCGAGCGCTGTGGCGTGCTGCTGCCACGCGCTGGCGCGCGCGGTCTCGCCGCGGGATGCGGCGAACGGCGCGAAGCGGGTCAGCCCGGCGTGCAGGAACCAGCCGAGCCAGACGCTCTCGCCCTGGCCGCCCGCACCGACGCGATTGAAGCCGTCGTTCCAGTCGCCGGAGCCGATCGGCGGCAGGCCGTGCGCCCCGAGGGCGAGTCCACGCTCGATGGCGCGTGCGCAGTGTTCGAACAACGATCCGCACTGGTCGCTGGCGGACGTCGGCTGGAAGGCCTCCGCTTCGCCCGGTGCCAGCGGCGGGCCGCTGAGGAACGGCACGACTTCGTCGAGCACCGCGGTGTCGCCGGTCGTCGCGACGTAGTGCGCGGTCGCGTGCACGAGCCACAGAGCGTCGTCGCTCACCCGGGTGCGCACGCCGCGGCCGGTGTGCGGCAGCCACCAGTGCTGCACGTCGCCGGCTTCGTACTGGCGCGCCGCGGCGCGCAGCAGATGCGCACGGGCGAGATCCGGCCGCGTCACCACCAGGGCCATGGTGTCCTGCAGCTGATCGCGGAACCCATAGGCGCCGCCGGCCTGGTAGAAGGCCGAACGGGCCCACAGCCGGCAGGCGACCGTCTGGTAGAGCAGCCAGCGGTTCCACAGCAGATCGAACGTGCGGTCGGGGGTCCGCACCTGCACCACGCCGAGCAGGTCGTTCCACTGGTCGTGCACGGCCTGCAGCAGTGCGTCGACGTCGGCGCGGCGGCAGCGCACGGCGAGCGCCACCGCTTCGTCGCGGCTCGCCGCTTCGCCGAGCGTGGCGACGAACTCGATCGACGCGCCGGACGCGAGCTCGAACTCGACCTGCAAGGCGCCGCACGGATCGCTGCCGGCGAGGCAGCGGCCCGACAGCGGGGCGCCGGTGGCCAGGGCCAGCGGCCGGGCGAGCGTGCCGTGGCGGCCGAGGAACTCGCGGCGATCGCCGGTCCACGACTGCTGTCGGCCGCCGAGGTCGAAGCAGGCGACGCGTTCGCGATCCAGGGTGCGCCATGGATTGCGGGCGAGCATCACGCGGCTCGCGAGGTCGCACTCGGTGACCACATGGTGGGCACTGAGCGCCCGCTCGGCGCCGAGCACCCAGGCGACATAGGCGGTCAGCGACAGTCGTCGCATCGCGCGGCCGCGGTTGGTGAGGCGCAAGCGGGAGAACTTCACGTGCTCGTCGACCGGCACGAACTGCAGCAGCTCGACGGCGAGGCCGTCGGCCTCGTGTTCGAAGCGGCTGTAGCCCTGGCCGTGCCGGCACGTGTAGGTGGCGCCCGCGTGTCGCGCCGGTGCGGCCGTCGGACTCCACACCGCACCGGTGTCGGCGTCGCGCAGGTAGAACGCTTCGCCGACGGGATCGCCGGTCGGATCGTTCGACCACGGCGACAGCTGGTTCTCCCGGCTGTTGCCCGACCACGTGTAGCCAGCACCCTCGGCGGCGACCTGGAAGCCGAAGTGCGGATTGGCGACGACGTTGATCCACGGGGCCGGTGTGCACTGGTCGTCCGGCAGCACGATCGTGTATTCGCGGCCGTCGGCGGTGAAGCCGCCGAGGCCGTTCCACGCCTCGATGCCCGCCGGCGGCAGCAGGTTCGGCGTGCGCGGTCGCCAGCCGCCGGCGGCCGGTCGCAGAGAGCTCGGCGGCGGCGCACTGGGAACGTCGTCCTGGTCGCCGCGCAACTGCGTGGCGAGGCTGCCACGGCGACCGGAGAGCACGACGCGCGCCGCGGCCTGCAGCGTCGTCTTCGTGGCCACCGCGATGCGATCGACGCGCAGCGAGTAGACGCGGCCGTCGTTGCGGGCTTCGCCCGGCGCCGCCCGCGGCTGGCTGCTGCGCACCAGCGCCTCGATCGCCGTGTGCAGGTCCTGCGCGTACGAGTGGGCCCGTTCGTCGAGGATCACCAGGTCGACGGCGAGCCGCTTGCTTCGCCAGTAGGCATGGGCGCGCAGCACCTGGCGGATCAGCGGCAGGTCGTCGTCCTCGGCGACGCGCACCAGCACGATCGGCAGGTCGCCCGAGATGCCCTCCGGCCACAGCGCCGCCTGGCCTTGGTTGCTGCGCTGCAGGATCGTCGCGTGCGGGCGCAGGCCCGGGTCGGAGCAGAGCACCCGGTTCGCCAGCTGCTGGCACAGCAACGCTTCGTCGGCGGTCATGCCGAGGTGCTGCAGCTGCACCTGCGCGTGCGTCCAGGCCAGCGCGACCGCGCGTTCGAACGCCGACGGGCTGCGGTGCATCTCCGCAAGTGCCAACACCGCGTCGCGCGTCGGCGCCAGCAGCGTCCAGAACGCGATCCGCGCGGTCTGGCCGGGGGCGATGCGCAGCCGCACGCGCAGGCTGAAGATCGCGTCCAGCACACTGCCGACGCGGCCGCCCAGCGGCTCGCCGCTGGCGATCGCCACCGGGTCGCGCGTCGACCGGCACCTCCCGACGAACCGCGCCCGATCGGTCTCGAACTGCAGCGCACCGACCACGGTGCCTTCGACCACCGCGAGATGGGCGGCCCACGTCGTCGCCTCGTCCGGGCTGCGATGTCGGCGCGTCGCCAGCAGGGCGTCGAGGTTGGCGACGTGCTCGGTCTGCACGAACAGGCGCGCGAACGCCGGGTGTACGGCATCGGCGCGGGCGAGCCCGAGCACCAGCTCCGCGTACGAAGTGACGTCGAGCTCGCGCGTGCGCCCGCTGGCGTTGGTGATCGACACGCGCCGGACCTCCGCGTCGTGCTGGGGCGACACCGTGACCTCGAGCCGCGTCGCCCAGGCGCCGTCGCGCCGGTCGATCTCGGCGCGGCCTTCGGCGAAGGCCACCTCGTAGGCGTCGGGTTCGACCGCCGTCGGCTGGTAACCCGCCGACCAGAAGGCGCCGTCGGCGACGTCGCGCAGGTAGATCCAGCTGCCGTCGGCTTCGGCGGTGGGATCCTCGCGCCAGCGCGTGACGGCGAGTCCGCGCCAGCTCGTGCCACCGGCCCCTGCGGCGGTCAGCAGCACACCGAGGTTGCCGTTGCCGAGCAGATGGGTGCGCGGGCTCGCATCGTGGGCACCATGACTGCGTCGCACCGGCGCTGGCGCATGCGGGCCGAACGGGCGCAGCACTTCGGGCGGTCGCGGCAGCGGCACCACGCGCGGGCGGCCGCGCTGCGGTTGCTCCTGCAGCAGCAGTTCGGCCGCTTGCACGGTCGGGCTGCGATGGAAGCGCCGGCGCACGATGCCGGCGTGCAGCGTGTTGGCGAACGCGACGAGCGACATGCCCTGATGGTGGGCCATGGTCGCGCGCACGACGGCGACGTCGGTGCCGGGTGGCCGGCTGGCGGGGGTGTAGTCGAGGGCCTCCTGGCAGCCGTACTCGCTGGCGCCGCCGGCGGCGACGATGGCGGCGAAGTTGCGCACGGCGGCCTGCGGTTCGTACATGCTGGCCAGCGCGGTCGCGTACGGAGCGATCACCGTGCTGGCGGCGAGCCCGCGCTTCTGGCCGAGGCCGGGCACGCCGAAGCTCGAGTACTGGTACGTGTGCTCGAGATCGCGGGCGTTGTAGGCCGACTCGGAGATGCCCCACGGCACGCCGAGCTCCGCGCCGTAGCGGATCTGTCGGCGCACCACGCGGCGGTTGGTCTCGGCGAGCAGGCTGCCCGGTGGTTCGCGCAGCACCAGCGCCGGCATCACGTACTCGAACAGCGATCCCGACCACGACATCAGCACCGGGTCGCCGGCGATGCGGGTCGCGCCGCGGCCGAGCCGGTACCAGTGCGCCGCGGGCACGTCGCCCTTGGCGATGGCGACGAAGCTGGCGAGGCGCGCCTCCGACGCCAGCAGGTCGTAGTGGTAGGCGTCGAGGCAGCCGTCGTCGACGCGGTAGCCGATCGACAGCAGCCGTCGGCCGGGGGCATAGAGGAAGCCGAACTGCATCGCGGCCACGCGCGTGCGGCAGCGTTCGTGCAGCGCGGTGAGACGCGCCGCCATGGCGCGCGCCGCCGCCGGTTCGCGTTCGCCGGTCGCCGCCAGATGGTCGCGGAGGTCGCGCTGCAGGCACTCGGCCCACTTCTGCACGTTCGCCCCGGCGTGGTCGCCGCGTTCGGCCGCCAGCACGCCGCCGAGGTCGGCCGCGGTCTCGGCCAGCAGGGCGAGCGTCGCCAACGACGCACTGCGGCCGACTGCGTCGCCGTCGCCGCCCGGTTCACTGCCCATTTCACCGCCCAGTTCGCTGCGCATCGCCGCGAGCGTGGCCAGCAACTGGCTGTGGCTGGTGCCGGGCGCGCGGTCGGGTTGCACCAGCGTCGCCAGGACGGTGGTGGTGATGCCGAGGGTGTCGCCGAGCCCATGCTGCCACGGTGCTGCCACCGACGGTTCGGCGGCCCACTGCCGGCACGCTTCGCCGACGGCGAGCAGGTGGGCGGCGAGGTTGCCGCTGTCGACGGTGGAGACGTAGCGCGGCTCGAGGGCGCGCAGGTCGCGCGTCGAGTACCAGTTGTAGAGGTGGCCGCGGTGGTGCTCGAGGCGCTGCAGGGTGTCGAGCGTGTCCTCCAGGCGGCGCACGGCGGCGGTGGTCGAGATCCAGCCGAAGTCGCGGGCGGCGACCACCGACAGCAGGTAGAGGCCGATGTTGGTCGGCGACGTGCGGTGGGCGACCACCGGCTGTGGGGTCTCCTGGAAGTTGTCCGGCGGCAGCCACTGGTCGTGGGCGCCGACGAAGGTCTCGAACCACGACCACGTCCGCCGCGCCAGCGTGCGCAGCGTCTGCACCGACGCGGCATCGAGCCCGCGGTGCCGCGGCGGGCGGCGTGTGCGGCTGAGCCACTGCGCGACCGATGGGGCGGTGCACCACAAGAGGAGCAGCGGGGTGGCGACCGGCCAGCTCGCGGCGCGCACCAGCAGCAGCCAGGTGCCGAGGCCGAGCGCCAGTCCGACGCTGGCCTGCATGCGGCGATAGAAGCCGCCGGTGCCGAGCCGCCGTGCACTTCCGGCCTGCGCCGCCGTCAGCCACTGCAGCATGTGGCGGCGTCGCACGAAGGTGCGGTGCAGCGCGGTGCCGATGGCGTGGCCCATCAGCAACGCCTGGTGGGCGAGCAGCACGATCGTCACCGCGGCGCGCAGCAGGGTCAGCGACAGTTCCGTCGCGATGGTGCGCAGCGAGTCGCGGCTCGGATGGCGGAAGTGGCGCAGCGTCGCCGCGAACGGCAGCAGGCCGGGCAGGGCGATCGTGAGCACCACGAAGGTGGCGAGCACCGCCGCCGCTGCGGCGCTGCCGAGCCCCATGCCGACGACGAGCAACAGCACGCTGGCCGGCGCGATCAGCGTGCGCCGCAGGTTGTCGAACATCTTCCAGCGTCCGGCGAACGGCACGCTGGCGCGCCCGGCTTCGCCGGAGCTGTCGCGGCCGCGCCCGAGGATCCACGGCAGCAGTTGCCAGTCGCCGCGGGCCCAGCGGTGCTGGCGCGCGGCGGCGACGTCGTAGCGGGCCGGGAAGTCCTCGACGATCTCGACGTCGCTGACCAGGCCGGCGCGCGCGAACGTGCCCTCGAGCAGATCGTGGCTCAGCACCGTGCCGTCCGGCACGCGCGCAGCCTGCGCCGCGGCGAAGGCGTCGACGTCGTAGATGCCCTTGCCGGCGTAGGAACCTTCGCCGAGCAGGTCCTGGTAGACGTCGGAGACCGCGTTCGCGTACGGATCGAGACCGCACGGCCCGGAGAAGACGCGCTGGAACCACGACGCTTCGTCCGGATCGGGCAGGGCCGGCGTGATGCGCGGCTGCAGCACCGCATGGCCACTGCGCACGCGGCCGTGGTGCGGGTCGAGGCACGGCCGGTTCAGCGGGTGCGCCATCTTGCCGACCAGCCGGCGGGCCACGCCCGGCGGCAGGCGCGTGTCGGCGTCGAGCGTCAGCACGTAGCGCACGTCGGGCGGCGCTGCCAAGCCACCATCGGCGCTGCCGACGAAGGTGGTGTCGGTGGCGCCGCGCAGCCAGCGGTTCAGTTCGTGCAGCTTGCCGCGTTTGCGTTCCCAGCCGATCCACTGGCCTTCGCCGGCGTCCCACACGCGGCGGCGATGCAGCAGCAGGAAGCGCTCGCCGCCGGCGGCTGGTCCGTGGCGGTGGTTCAGGGCCGCGATGCCAAGGCGCGCCGCGGCCAGCAGCGCCTGGTCGCCGTCGCGCTCTTCGCTGTCGGCATCGCCCCAGTCGGACAACAACGCCAGCACGAGGTCGTCGCCGGGGCTGGCGAGGAAGTGCACTTCGAGCCGTTCGACCTGGGCGGCGATCGCCGCGAGGTCGGTCAGCATGGTCGGCACCGCGACCAGGGTGCGCAGCGCGGCCGGCACTCCGCCGCGCAGCTCGAGGCCCGGCAACGTCACCGGGCCGAGCTGGCGGCAGATGCAGCGATGCACGATCGCCACCGCCAGATCCGAGGCCGGCACGAGTGCGAGCAGCCCGAGCCAGGCGTTCGTCCACGGCCCGACCCCGAGTGCCTGCAGCACGGCGATCGGCACGGCGGCGAAGCCGATCGTCAGCGTCGCGATCATCGCCAGATAGCCCGGGAGGCCGGCGGCCACGCGCAGTCGCGGCAGCCACTCCCGGAGCGGCACGCGGCAACCGAGCTGCCGTTCGAGCGCGGTGCGGCCGGCGCCGAGCAGATGGTGGCCGGGATCGGCGCTGCGTCGGCGCAGCACGTCGTCGATGGCGACCGGATCGCCGAGGGCTTCGCGGCAACGCGCCAGCACCGCGGCGACGACGTCTTCTTCGCGGCGGCCGCTGGTGCGCGCCAGCGCTTCGACGGCGTGGCGGTAGCGGTCGCGCGACGGGAAGTCCATCGCACCGAAGTCGCTCACCGCCGCGAGCGCCGCGTCGACGGTGCTGACGCGTTCGAAGAAGTCGTTCCAGTCGACCACCGCCATGCGGCGCATGCTGGTGATGCCGTTCTGCACGGTCAGGTTGGTCGCGCCTTGCCGCAGCAGTTCGTCGGCGACGATGCGCTCCTGGCTGCTGCCTTGCGCCGCCAGCCGTTCGTCGAGCCAGGCCAGTGCTGGCGTGACCTCCGGGTCGTGGTCGCGCAGGCGCATCACCATCTGCGCGGCGAACGCCGTCCCCAGGGGGCCAGCGCGCGCCGTCGCCAGCGCTGCCGGCGGATCGCGATGGCCACGGAGCATCGCGGCGACGAGGTCGTCGGCGGCTGCACGCTCGGCCCCGTGGCGGACCATGCCCTGCGCGGCGCGGCGCACGTTCTCGACGAGCACGAGCCGCAGCATGACCGGCACCGCCCACAGTTCGCCGATGGTCAGCGGTTGCACCTGCTGGTGCGCGAGCACGAAGGCGGCGAGCACGTCCGGATCGAGCCGGCTGTCGCTGTGCGTCACATAGGCGCGGCAGAGGCCGAACACCCGCGGCAGGCCGCGCAGGGGACCGTCGGCCAGGGTCGGCAGCTGCTGGTGGAAGCGCGCCGGGAGCGCCGCCTGTGCTTCTTCGATCTGTTCGTCGACGACCTGCTGGTTGTCGAGCAGCCACTCCGCCGCCGGCGTGATCGTGCGCTGGGCGACGACGGCGGCGGCGATCGCGGCATGCGCCCGTTGCAGCTGCAGGGCATCGGTGCGCAGACGTTTGGCCAGCGTGCGGCCGCGCCATCGGCGCGCTGGCGCGATCGCTGCTGTCGCCAGACGCCGGCCGAGTTCCGCGAAGCGTTCCGTTCCGAACAGCTCCGCGCGCAGGATGGTCTCGTCCGCACGTTCCTCGCCAGGACGGTGTCGCCAGAAGCGCATCATGGCCGTGGGGCTCCGGTCTGGGTGCGCGCCGGTGGCAGGACGATCACGGCCGTGTCGTTGCGAGAAGCAGTTCGTCGGTGCGTCTGGCTGAGCCCCTTCGGAGGTGAGATCGTCATTGGAGGCGACGCGCCGTCACGAGGAGCCATGGATGGCCATGGCGGCGAGCTTCGGAATCGTCGCACCTCGATCGTGGAGCCGGCGGATCGATGCGGCCTCGGCGAGCACTGTCGGACATGGCGACTCCGTGTAGGGAGCCGAGGTTAGGTCGGGCTGAAAGGCCTATGAACGGCGGCCAAACAGCCCATGCAG
>JBILEY010000379.1:0-5195 GCA_044351865.1 Planctomycetota bacterium
GAAGAACGCCTGCCACGCACGATTGACGGCCACGCGCGCGGTCAGCGGATTCGCGGGGCTCGCGATCCAGCGCGCCAGTCCGAGGCGGTTCTTTGGCACGCCGTCCGGCATCGGCGCGATCGTCTCCAGCACTCCCGGCGCGATCGCCTCGACCGGTTGCAGGTACTCCCCGCGCCGACGCAGCCAGGTCGTGCGCGGGTTCGCCGCGCGACGTTCGCGCAGCACCAGCGTCGTGGTCGGCGTCGGCAGCGCATCCGGCTGCAGCGGCTGCCTGGCGGCCGCCAGCGCCGGGCTCGTGCGCAGGAAGTGCCGGAACGCCGGGTCGGCGGCGGCGTCGGTGGCGGTGGCGGCCGCGCCGCTGGCCAGCAATGCCGTCTCGACCTCTGCGGGCAACGCGTTGGCCTTGGCCCCTCCGGCCTGCGCCGTCGCCGCGAGGCGGAAGCGGCCGAGCGGGCACGCGTAGTGCCGGCCGAACGTCATGCGCACCCGCAGTTCGCGGGCGCTGCCGAGCGGTTCGGACAGCACGAACACCGCGGTGTGCCGTTCGCCGGGGCGATCGGCGACCGACCAGCCCGTCTGCAGATCGCCGTCGATCGCCAGCGTCGCCGTCGCCTGGTCGCCGAACGCGTTGTGGCCGTGGCTCTCGCTGGCGCGCGCGAACGTCAGCTGCCGGTCGTCGGCGAACAGTTCGAACTCGCCGAGAAAGAAGTCGCCGGCCGGCCCTTCGTAGTAGCAGAGGCCCGGACCACCGCCGGGCAGGTCCGCGTCGGGCAGCGCTTCGAGGCGCAGCGCGGTGATGCCCGCCATCGGCACCGCACAACGCACCTCGTAGGTGTCGCTCTTCGTGATGTCGCCGCTCGCCAGCACCGAGTCGTCGGGCTGCACCTCGAGCAGCGGCAGGTTCGAGGCGACGGCGTGCGGCCGCAGCGTGGTCCATGGCACCACGGTCGCCGCGATTTCGCGGCGCCACGTCGCGTAGGCCTGCGCACACGCTGCGCGGCGGGCGGCGACCGCGGGCTCGCCTGTCGCCGGCGGGCTGCCGAGAGCCAGCCGCAACCGGCCGATCGTGTGGCGGCTGCCGAAGCGCTGGCGCAGCGTGACGACGAAGCGCGAGCCCCGCGCGTTCGCCACCGGCTGCGCGAACTCGAAGACCGCGGTGTGCGCCGCATTGCGACCCTTGCCGACGTCGACGGCCCAGCCACCGCGCGCATCGTCGTCGAGACAACTGGCGAGCGCGTAGCCGCTCTGCTCGGCGTCGGCGCGGGCGGCGGCGATCGCGACCGGCTGCGGAGCCGTGTCCGACGCGTTCGCTGCGAGGGCCACGCGCAGGTCGCTCAGCACGAAGTTGCCGTTCGCGGCGTGCCCGGGCCCCTGCTGCGGCAGGCTCGGGTCCGGCAGCACTTCGAGGCGCAGCAGCGCGACCGACGCCAGCTCCGACGCGAACGCGATCGTGTAGGTGACGTCGTCGCGCTCCGGCGGAGGGAAGCGCAAGGAGCCGTCGTCCAGCCGTTCGGGCGCGCCGCAGCCGATCGTCGTCGCGTCCCAGCGCTGTGGCACGTGCCACTCCGGCTCGATCGGGAAGCGATCGGGCAGCGACGCGAGCGCCGCCTCCGCCTGCGCCGTCGCCGCCGCGGCGCGAGCTGCCGCAGCGGCGTCCGGCAACCGGAACTCGACGTCGTCGGCGTTGTCGAGGCACGCCATCACCGCGAAGTAGTCGCGCTGCGTGATCGGATCGAACTTGTGCGTGTGGCACTGCGCGCAGCCGAGCGACAAGCCGAGCCACGCCGTGCCCGTGGTCGCCACCCGATCGGTCATCGCGTGGAAGCGGAACTCGAGCGGATCGATGCCGCCCTCCTCGTTGCGCATCGTGTTGCGATGGAACCCGGTGGCGACGATCTGCTCGGTGGTCGCATCGGGCAGCATGTCGCCGGCCAGCTGTTCGATCGTGAACTGGTCGAACGGCTGGTCGGCATTGAGCGCGCGCACCACCTGGTCGCGCCACGGCCAGATCGATCGCTCGCGGTCCTTCTCGTAGCCGTTGCTGTCGGCGTAGCGCGCGAGGTCGAGCCAGCGGCGGGCCCAACGTTCGCCGTATTGGGGCGACGCCAGCAGCCGGTCGACCAGCCGTTCGTAGGCGTCGGTCGCCGGGTCGTCGACGAAGGCCTGCGCCACCTCCGGCGTCGGCGGCAGGCCGATCAGGTCGAGGTGCACGCGCCGCACCAACGTGCGCCGATCGGCTTCCGGTGCCGGTTGCAGGCCCTCGCGCTCGATCGCGGCCAGCACGAAGTGGTCGATCGCATGGCGCGGCCAGTCGGCGGCGCGCACGGCGGGCAGTGGCACCTGCACCGGCGGCACGAACGCCCAGTGCGGTTGGTACTCGGCGCCGCTGGTGATCCAGCGCACCAGCACCGAGCGCTCGGCGTCGGTCAGCGGGCGGTGCGCGCTCGGCGGCGGCATGCGCTCGTCGTCGTCCGCGCTGGTGATGCGGCGCACGAGTTCGCTGGCTGCGGCGTCGCCGGGGACCACCGCGGCCCGGCCCGACTTCGCCGGCCGCACGGCCGCCGCCCGTTCGTCGAGCCGCAGGCCGCCTTGGCGCGCGGCGTCGTCGGGACCGTGGCAAGGCAAGCAGTGGCGCGCCAGCAGCGGCCGCACTTCCCGCCCGAAGTCGGGGCTCTCGAAGTCGGGGCCGGCGGCCTGGGCCGTCGAGGCGACCGTCGACAGCAAGGCGGCGACTGCGATGCGGAGCGGATGGCGCATGGGTCGTGGGCGCCGACATCATGCCGGCGAGCGATCGGGTCGGGACGTCGCGCTCGCGTCCGTCAGCGATAGGCGGCGACCGGCTTGGCCACGACGCCGAGCTGCGCGTAGTCGAAGCCGGTGTCGAGCGGCGCGTAGACGCCGACGCAGGCCACGCTGCGATCCGGCGCGATGCGCTCCTCGAGCCCGAGGCCCCAGTAGGCGGCATTCACCGTGAGGCGCCGCACGCCTTCGTTCGCGAAGTCGGCGCCGCTGCCCATGGTGAAGTGGAACACACGCGCGGTGAGCCCGCGGTTGCCGGTCCACGTCTTGGTCCAGGCGACCGGCAGCGGCTCCTTCGCCGGGTTCGGTGCATCGTCGGGCTTGCGGCCGAGCAGCGGTTGCCCGAGCACAAGGGCGGTGCAACCGTCGGGCAGCCGGCCGCCCTCGGGGAAGGTGCGATAGACGTCGGACGGCCCCCAGAGGTCGTTCACACCGCGCAGGATCGGATGCGTCGCGTGCTCGGGCACCACGATCCCGCGCGTGCTGTCGGCGTGCCAGTTGCCATGGTGGCCGAGGAAGGTGCCGCCGAGCACGTCCTCGCCAAAGCGCACGCGCTTGCCGTTCACTTCGTACGGGAACGGGCCGAGGAAGCCGTGGTTGGCGGTGCGCAGCGCCAGGATCGGTTTGCCCGAATCGAAGTAGTCGAGGAACCGTGCGAGCTGCGCCGGCGGCAGCGTCAGGAAGCGGCTGAACAGGATCAGCAGGTCGGCCTTCGGCAGGTGCTCGAGGCCGGGGATGTCGTGCACGACCGCCTTGTCGTCCTGCTGCGTCGGCTGCGTCGGGTCGACCAGGCCGTCGCGCTGCGCGAACAGCACCGTGCAGTGGAAGCCGTGGTGCGTGGCGAGCACCTTGGCCAGCATCGGCATCGACTGTTCGCTGCGGTACTCCTGCTCCGCCGCGACCAGCACGATGTGCTTGCCGCGACCCGGACCGTCGCCACCTTGGTAGGTGAGCCAGCGCGCGTCGTCGGGCACGGGGTGCGGTGGCGACGACGCACACGCGGCCAGCAACAGCAGCAGGAACGCGCCGGCGGCGCGCAGCAGGGGGTCGATCACGTTCAAGGCTTGGGGATCCGGTTCACGGTGTAGTAGGCGTGGTGGTGCAGCAGCGGCAGCCCGGTGGCGGAGCGCAGCGCACCGAGGTCGAACTCGTGCACGTGGCCGAGCACCATGCCGTCGACCACGAGCTGCACGCTGCGGCCGTCGGCGCTGGGGCGCGCCGCGGTGACGCGCGGCACGGTCCGATCCACCTCGGGGCTGCCGTAGTCTTCGTGGTAGACGTGCGTGAAGCTGCCGAGCCGGTAGTTCGTCGGCACGGCGGCGAGTGCTTTGTCGACCGGCACGGTGAAGTCGACCCGGAAGCCGTCGGGGTTGATCCGGATGCGTTCGATCTCGAACGGCGTGCGGCCGGTCCAGTCGAGCCGCTCGAGCACGAACTGCTTGTTGCCACGCACCGGCCAGCCGCGGTTGGTGCCGCCGGTCACCAGCGAACCGTTGGGGCCGAACTCGATGGCGAGGATGCCGTTGCCGAGGCCTTCGCGGAACGGATAGCAGGCGCCTTGCCAGACGCCGTCGACCAGCTCGGTCGTCGCCCGCATCACCAGGCTGAGGCTGTAGTCGCCGAGGAACAGCTGCCCGGCGAACGGGCCGAAGCGTCCTTCGCTGCGATCGACCCGGAACGTCGTGATCGACTGGCCCATGCGTCGGTACGGGAACACCACCGCGTACGGCACCAGCTGCTCGATCCGTGCGCACTCGGTGACCAGGCGCGACGGCGTGTTCGGCGCGATCGGCTTCTTGCCGAGGCTCGCGGCCAGCGGCAGGTCGTAGCCGTCGAAGCAGATCGGGTGGCCCATGAAGCCGCCGGGCCGCAGGTGCTTCAGCGAGCACGAGCCGTTCCACGGCCCTTGGCTCTCGACGTAGAACATCGCCCCGCTCTCGTTCGGCGCCACGCCGCCCGCACTGCGGATGCCGCTGGCGATCGGGATCGAGCGGCCATCGGCCGTGACCTGGAAGGCGAAGCCGCGGAACGGCGCGCGGTAGTGGTACGAGTTCGACAGTCCGAGCACGACGTAGACGCTGCCGTCGGCGGTGACCGGCGAACCCCAGGCGAACTCGTGGTAGTGGTCGAAGCCCCACACGTCGCTCAGGTTCTCGCAGCGGTCGGCGCGGCCATCGCCATCGCGGTCGGTGAGGCGCGTCAGCTCCGTCTGCTGCGTCGCATAGAGGGCGCCATCGCGGTGGCCGAGGCCGAGCACTTCGTCGAGTCCACTGGCGAAGGTCGTGATGCGCAGCTCCGGCCGTTCGTCGAACGCTCCCGACACCAGCAGGATCTCGCCGCGGCGCGTGCCGATCGCCAGGCGGCCGTCGGGCAACGCGCAGAAGCTGCCGGCTTCG
>JBILEY010000003.1:0-45462 GCA_044351865.1 Planctomycetota bacterium
GCCAGCTCCTGGTACTGCTCGTAGACCGGCTTGCTGCGTTCGTCGAGCGGACGCAGGCGCTCGTCGACGTCGGCGAACACCAGCGTCAGCAGCGAGTCCCACATCTGCTCGGCCGACAGCCGGCGCAGCTGCGGACCGCGGAACGTGAAGGCCGCACCCGGCGCCTGGTCCTCACCCGGGCTCTCGCGGCCGAACAGCTGCGTGTGCACCAGCACGCGCTCGAACTGGCGCAGGTCGAAGTCGACGTCGACCATCAGCTTCTCGATCGCCGCCAGCAGCTCGGGGTGCACGGCCTCGGTCTCCTTCTTCCAGTCGTCGACCGGATCGACGAGGCCGGTGCCGAACGTGCGCGCCCACATGCGGTTGGCGATCACCTTGGCGAACATCGGGTTCTTGCTGCTGGTCATCCACTCGGCCAGCGAGGTGCGCGAATCGACCTCGGGCGTGTTCTGGCCGCGGTTGCGCGCGCGTTCGCGGTTGCCGCCGCGCGGGGCTTCGGTCTTCGCCGGCGCCTTCAGCTTCGCCTTCGGGCCGAACAGCGTGTCGGCGGCGATCGGCGTGCCCGGCTTGGCGTCGTCGTACTTGTAGTCGCCCGGCAGCTTCTCGACGCCGGTGCCGGTGCCGTCGAGGCCCTGGTTCATGCGCCGCACCAGCTGCAGCGCCTGCTGCCGGATGCGGTCGTCGACGTTGGCGAGTTCGGTGCGCAGGCCGACGAGGTTCGGCAGTGCGTTCTCGTCGCGGTAGCGCAGGCCGCCGAAGAACGCCGCCATCTCGAAGAACTCGCGCTGCGTCCAGTGCTCGAACGGATGGTTGTGGCACTGCGCGCACTCCATGCGCGTGCCGAGGAACAAGCGCAGCGCGTTCGCCATCGCGTCGTGCGGCATGTTCTTGTCGCGCATCAGCATGCCGGTGGCGCCGTTGCCCTGCTGGTGGGCCGGGCCGCTGGCGGTCAGCAGTTCGCGCACCATCTGGTCGAACGGCTTGTCTTGCTGGATCGCCGTGCGCAGGTAGTGGGCGTAGGGCTCGCCGCTCAGGTCCTGCTGGCGCGACTTCACGCGCAGCAGGTCGAACCAGTAGTTGGCGAAGTGGCTGGTGCGGCCCGGCAGGTTCAGCAGCAGGTCGACCAGCGTGTGGCGCTTGTCGGGGCTCTGGTCGGCGAGGAAGCGCTCGGTCTCGTCGAGGTTCGGGATGCGGCCGACGATCGACAGGTAGGCGCGGCGCACGAACGTGGCGTCGTCGGCGGCCGGCAGCGGCGTCTCGTTGCGGCGCTGCAGCCCGCGCTCGAGCAGCTGGTCGAGGCGCTTGCTGTCCTCCAGCACCTTCGCCAGTGGGCGCACCGTGTCGACGAGGCGCGCCGGGCGCTGTGGATTGCTGGCCGCGGTCTGGGCGTGGGCGCTGTCGGCGAGGGTGGCAGCGAAGACGGACGAAGCGACGAAGACGACGATGCTGCGGAGCGTTCGTTTCATGGGACGAGCGTCGGGTGGCCGGCGCGAGGGTGCATTGAACGGTCTCCACCGGCAATCGGCCACCGGGGGACCACAACTTGCTGGCCTTCGCGTCCCGGTGCGAGCCGCGGGCGACGCTGCCGCCGCGCGGGCAGGCGGCTTCAGCCGGCGGTCCGGCGGCGCAGCATCGCCCGCACCACGCCACCCTGCGGCAGGTCGACGATCGGCACCCCGCGCGGCCGGCGCAGCTGGATCTGCTCGGCGGGCAACTCGGGTGCCGCGCGGCGCAGTGCGGCCACCACGGCGCCCAGGCGCTTCTGCCCGAGCGCCACCGCCGCCGCCATCGCGCGCCGCTTCTGCAGCCGCTCGGTGTCGTCGCCGAGCATGCCGAGTGCCTGGTCCAGCGCGCGTTCGAGATCGCCGAGCTCCCGGTCGAGGCGCGCCAGCTGCTGGTGGGCCGTGCGGGCTTCGTGCGCTTTGCCGGCGTCGTAGGCGGCGACCACCGCCGGTGCCAGGCGCGCCCGGCGGTCCAGCAGGTCGACGCGGCGTTGGCGCATCGATCCGATCGTCGCGGTGATCGCGGCCGGCGCCGGCGAGGCGAGGGCGGCGGCGCGCGCGAGGTCGCCTTCGCCGAGTTCGTGCACGAGCACCAGTTCGAGCGTCGGATCGGCGCGCAGCACCGCCAGCAGCGCCTGCGACTCCGCCGCACCCGGCAGCGGGTCGCCGGCGGCGAACGACCATTGCGCGGTGAGATCCGGCACCTTGTTGTCGCTGCCGAGCCCGATCGCCCCGGTCAACATGCCGCCGGCGCGCTTGCCAGCACTCGCCACCGCGTCGGCGATCACCGCGACCAGCGCGTCGACCACCGCCTGCGTGACCTCGCCGCGGTTCGCCGCGTGGCCGGCGATGCGCACGCGCAGCGGCAGCCGCTGTTCGTCGGACTCGTTGCGCAGCAGGAACAGCACCGTGTCGAGTGGTGCCGGCAATCGCAGGTAGGTCGAGATCGGGCCGCCCGGCGGTTCCCGCAGCGACAGCCAGGTCATCACCGTCGAGCTCTCGAGGTCGAGGCCGTCGTCGCCGCGCAGCACCAGCGTGCTGCCGTGGTCGAGCACGCCGTCGGTCAGTTCGACGCCGGCGACCTTGGCGAGGCCGCGGAACGCCGGCAGCTCGAGGGCGGTGACGTCGGTGACGATGCGCCCGATCGGGGCCGGGAACAGCTGCAACTCGCCGCGCACGCGGATCTCGTCGACCAGCGGCCGCTGTTCGGTCTCGTGCCGGTTGCTGCCGCCGAGCACGGCGGCGCCGGCGGAGCCGACGAAGCCCCTCAGCAGGGAGCTGTGCACGACGCGTTTCTCCAGCGCCACCGGGCCGCCGCGGATCGCGGCGCGGAACTGCAGCGGCAGCGGTTCGCGGAACCCGCGCGTGCTGAAGCGTTCGAGCTCCAGCTCGACGTCGGCGAACGGCAGGTGCGTCGGCGGCGTCGTGGTCTCGTCGCGCAGGTCGATCGACAGACCGGCGACCTGCAGGTCGTCGATGGCGAACTCCGGCGGGGTCGCTGGGCTCGGGGCCGGTGCTCGGGTCGGCGCTGGCGCCGCCGCGGCCGGCGTCGGTGCGGTCGTCGCCGCCGCCGTCGCCGGCGGTGCGCCGAAGCGAACGCCGAGCAGTTCGAGGCCGGTGGCCGTGCGCGTGGCCGCGAGCTGCACGTCGTCGACGTGCACGGCGCGCAGCAGCAGGTCGCCGGAGGCCGGATCGAACGCGCGCAGCACGACGTCGATCTCGCCGATCTTCGCCAGCGTGCGGTCGGCGGTCCGGTCGACGACGGTGACGTCGACCAGCGACAGCTCGCCGGCGAACGGGCGACCGAGGTCGAGCAGGCGCGCGTCGCGGCGCTTCAGGTCGACGCGGCCGTGCAGCGTCGCGGTCGCCGCGAGGTCGTCGGTGGTTCCCTGCACGGGCGCCGCCAGCGAGGGCAGCACCGCCGCCACCTGGGCTGGGGCGAAGCCGCCGAGGCGCAGCGTGCCATCGACCGTCGGCGCCACCGCGTACGGTTCGATCGTCAGCTCGGCGGCGAGTTCGCGCCACAACGGCGCGGCGGTGGCCGTCAGCGACACGCGCAGCGGCGACGGGGCGTCGAGCCGGGCTTGGAACGCTTCGGCGCGCAGCGCGCCGGTCAGCACCAGGGGTTCGCCGTCGACGGCCCGGCGGTCGCGCACGACCAGGCGTTCGAGTTCGAAGCTGGCGCCGTCGAGCTGCACCAGCGGCAGGCGCACGGCGGTGGAGGCTGCCGGCACGGCCCCAGGTGCCGGTGCCGGTGCCGCACTGCCGGTCACCGGGGCTGGCTTCGCCGGCGGCGGGCTGGCGCGGGCGGACGGTGCCACCAGCAGCAGGCCGGCCAGGTGGGTGCCGTCGCCGGTCAGCGTGCACAAGCCGCGCAAGCCGCGCGCCGTCAGCTGGCCAAGGTGCAGTCGCTCGCGGCCGACGCTCGGCATCGGCAACGACAGCTGGTCGAGCGCCAGCAGTTCTTCGCCGCGGTCGAGCAGGCGCAGCGCCGACAGCTCGCAGCGCACGCCCGCGTCGGTTGCGGCGTTGTCCGCCGGGATCGTCGCGGCCGGGATCGCCGCGGCATCGATCGCCACGTGGAACGAACCATCGTGCAGCGTGCAGCGCACGTCCGCCGGCAACAGGCCGGCGAGCTCGTCGCCGCGCAGGCCGTCGGCGTCGACTTCGCCGCGCACGCGCCAGTCGCGCCCCGGCCCGACGTCGGCGCGCAGGCGCAGCGAACGCACGATGCCGGCGACCTGCAGCGCCGCGGTCACCGGCACGGTGGTGGTGCCGTCGGCGGCTTTGCCGACGCTGGCGTCGAACTGCACCTGCAGCGGTTCGTCGCGCCCCGGCACGCGGCACTGCACGCTGCCGCGTTCGATCGTCAGGTCGCCGTGGCGCAGCACGGCGGCGTCGGCGCTGGGGACCTGGGTCGTGGTCGCAGACGGGTTCGTCGCCGGCGTCGTCCCGCTGGTCGTCGCCGTCGTCGCCACGGCGGCTGCCCCGCTGCTCGGCAGCGTGCGCAAGCCGAGGCCGGCGAGCGTCGCATCGTCGTTGCGCGCGACGGCGACGAACGGTTCGCCGATGCGCCAGTCGCCGAGGTCGAGGCCGCGCGCGTCGAGGCGCAGGCTGTCGCCGCGCAGCGAACGCACGCGCAGCAGCGGTTGCTCGCCGTCGACCAGGGCCACGTTGCTGAGGCTCGTGCGCACCAGCACGCCGGTCGGCGCCAGCTGCACGTCGACGTCGGCCAGCAGCCGCAGGCTGCCGTTCTGCAGCGTCGGGGCGAGGCCGCTGGCTGCGAGCCACGGCGAAAGTGCGGCGGCGGTGATGCCGTCGCCGGTCAGCTGCAACGTGCTGTGCAGCGACTCCGCGGTCGGCGTCAGTTCGCCATCGAGACGCAGCGAACCGATCGCGTCGGCGAGCGCCGTGCGCAGCACGAGGCGCCCGGGCGGGGCCACGGCGCCGAGCGTCAGGGCGTCGAGCTGCAGGTCGGTGTCGCCGAGCGCCAGCGTCGCCGGCGGCGACGACGACGCATCGGTGAACTGCACTTCGGCACCGCGCCAGCTGGCGTGGCCGAGCCGCAGCCGCGGCCACGTCGGCGGCTCGAACGCTGCGGGCGCGGCCGCGGGGCTCGCGGCGGCGGTGGGTGCGGGCGCGCGGAAGCGCAGGCCGGCGAGGCCGAACGCGCCGTCGGCGGTGCGCAGCAGGGCGAGGCGCGGACCGTCGAGTGCGAGTTCGCCGAGGTTGATGCCGTCGGCGCCGTGGCGCAGGTCGCGCACGCGCACCAACGCCAGGTCGCAGCGTTCGTCGTTGCCTTGCAGGCGCACGTCGGCGAGTTCGGCGGTGATCGCGTCGCCGAGCTCGGCGTCGAAGCGCAGCGCCGCGTCGAGGCCCGACGCCGGCCAGTCGAGGCCGCGCGCGGCCAGCGCCGGCAGCAATCGCACCGGCCGCAGCCCGGTGACCTCGAGCGCGCCACGGACGGCGGTGCTGGCGTCGCCGAGCGTCACCGCGGCGTCGCGCAGCGCCAACGTGCGCAGCAGCTCCGGGGCGGTGAAGTCGACGTGCAGCGGCAGCTCGAGTCCGTTCGCCACCGCGCGGCTCGGCCCGACGCTGGCCTCGAGGCGCAGGCGCTGCAGCTCGTCGGCCAGCACTTCGAACTGCAGGCCGCCGGCGAGGGCCGGCTGCCGCGGCGTCGCCGGCGAGGTGGTGCCGGTGGCGGTGCCGTGCAGGGTGACCGCGATCGTGCGCACGTCGGCGAAGCCGGCGGCGACGTCGGGCGGCAGCGGCAGGCCGGCCGGGCGCACGCCGGTCAACGCCCCGTCGATCTGCAGTTCGATCGTGGTCGCGGTGTTCTTCGTCGTCAGCGTCAGCCAGGCGTCGTCGAACCAGCGCGGGCTGTGCAGGCGCACCGCGACTTCGCCGGTGCGGTCGGCGACGCCGACGTCGCGCGCGCGCACGTCGACGGTGCCTTCGTAGAGCCGGGCGTGACCGGGTGTGCGGTCGTCGAAGCGCACGTGCACGTCGTGCAGGCGCACGCTGGCGAGCGCGAACGGCAGGTCGAAACGCACCGGTGCGGTCGGGTCCGCGGCCGCAGGGGTCGGTGCCGCGATGTGCACGGCCGCTGGTTCGAGCCACGCGCGCGGCAGCAGCAGGGTGCCGTCGGCTTCGCGGCGCACCTGCACTTCGGCGCCGGCCAGCTCGGCGTCGTCGACGACGAGGCGGCCGCTCAACAGGTCGACGGCGGCGAGGTCGACGGCGAGGGCCTTGGCCAGCAACAGCGGCGGCGCCTCGGGCGCATCGGCGGTGCGCACGACGACCTGCTCGGCGCGGAACGACGCACCGAGCAGCGACAACGACGCGCTGCCGATGTCGACGTGCAGGCCGGCGAAGCCGGCGCCAAAGCGCAGCAGCGGCACCAGGAACAGCGCCAGCAGCACGCGCGCGACGATGGCCGCGAGCACGAGGCGCCAGGTCCAGCGGCGCAGGCGCGAACGCTTCGGGGCGCTCATCGTCCGCCTCCGCCGTTCGCGCGGCCGGTGTCGCCGTCAGGGCCGCCGGCGTCGCCGGTCGGGCCGCCGGCGTCCGCTGCCTGCAGCAGGCAGCGGCGCAGCACGGCGCGGCGTTCCTTCGCCGGGCCGAGTGGATCGAATCCTTCGAGCGCACCGCCGTGCGTGCCGAGCCAGTCGTGCGCGCGCACGCGCACCGCGGCGCTGCGGTCGTCGAGGGCGGCGAGGTTCTCTTCCCGCAGCGCGCGCGCGAACGCGTCGCAGTCGGGGCTGTGCTGCAGCATGCGCCGCAGTTCGGCCGTGTCGTCGCAGCCGGCACCGAGCTGGCGGCGCAGTGCTGCCAGCAGGCCCGGCGGCAGGTCGTCGCGATCGAGGCGCGGCAGCAGGGAGCCGAGCAGGGCGCCTTCGACGCGGTGCGGCAGCGCGCGTTCGTCGACGGTCAGCGCGGCGAGTGCCGCCGTCGCCTCGACCAGTGCGCGTTCGTCGGCGGCGAGCAGCAGGTCGATGCAGCGCGGCAGCCCGCTGCTGCGGGCGACCGCCAGCAGCGCCGGCCGGCGGTTGTGTTCGCCGATCGCGGCGAGGGCGAACTGCCACACCGGCGGGGCCTCGGCCACCGTGGTCGGCGCCGGGGCTGCGGCCATGGCGGCGGCGACGTCGTCGGCGGTGGCGGGGGCGCCGACCTGCAGCAGCACGGCCACGCCGCTCGGGCTCGCCGGTTCGTCCGGCACGAACAGCACGGCCGCTTCGTCGTTGGCCAGCGCGCCGGCGAGGGCGATCTCCTGCCGCGGTGCGTCGCCGGCGTCACTGGGCACGATGCGCACGGCCATGCCGTCGGCGGTCGCCAGCAGGCGCAGCGTCGGCGACGTCGGCGCCCAGCGCACGTCGGTGGCGAAGCGGGGCGCGCTCACGGCGGTGGCGGCACCGACTTCGCGTTCGTCGTCGGCGCGTTGGCGCTCGGGGCCGTCCGCGAGCCATGCGGCCAGCGCGTCGCCGCGGGCCCACAAGCAGTCGGCGGCCAGCACCGACGCGCCGCGGAACGGGGCGCCGCGTTCGCTGCGGATCGCGCTCGCGGCCACGTCGACGGACACACCCGGCGGCGGCGTGCGCAGCCGGCGGATCGCCACGCGGACGATCCGGGCCGCTGGTTCCGCCGCGGTCGCGGCCTGGTCGGGCGCCACCAGCAGGCGGTAGGCGATCTGCGGCGCGATCGGGGTCGGGTCGAGCGGCGGTGGGGCGGTGCGGCAGGCCGGAGCCATGAGGCACGCGGCGAGCGCGCCGCCGACGAGCAGGGGGCGAGAACGGAACACGCCACCAACCTACGGGCCACGGGGCGTCGGGCAACGCCGCGCTGGCAACGGTGGCAACGCGATGCGGCCAGGGCGACGTCGTCCTCGACTCGCGCTGCCGCACTCCCTAGTGTTGCGCGGTCGTCCGGTCGTCGTCCAACTCACCACTCACGCCTCGGGAGGTACCCGTGTCCGCCGCCGCGCGTTCCGCCGCCATCCAGCTCATCGCCCGCAAGTCCCCCGTCGCCGTTGCCAACGCCCAGGTCGATCTGCCGCAGCTGTTCGGGGCGAACGTGTTCGGCCTCGAGCAGATGCGCACCCGGTTGCCCGAGAGTGCGTACAAGGCCCTGCGCTCGTGCATGGAGCACGGCCAGGAACTCGACCACGCGCTGGCCGACCAGGTCGCCAACGCGATGAAGGAGTGGGCTGTCGAGCGCGGCGCCACGCACTTCACGCACTGGTTCCAGCCGATGACCGGCTCGACCGCCGAGAAGCACGACAGCTTCGCGGCGATCGAGAACGGCAAGCTGATCCTCGAGTTCAGCGGCAAGGCGCTGATCAAGGGCGAGCCGGACGCGAGCTCGTTCCCGAGCGGCGGCCTGCGCGCGACGTTCGAAGCGCGCGGCTACACGGCGTGGGATCCGACCTCGCCGGCGTTCCTGCGCGAGACGACGAACGGTTCGACGTTGTGCGTCCCGACCGCGTTCTGCAGCTGGACCGGCGAGGCGCTCGACGAGAAGACGCCGCTGCTGCGCAGCAGCGAAGCACTGAACCGCGAGGCGGTGCGCCTGCTGCGGCTGCTCGGCGACGACCGCGTGCAGTACGTGGTGACGACGCTCGGCGTCGAGCAGGAGTACTTCCTGGTCGACCGCGACCTCTACATGCTGCGCCCGGACCTGATCGCCACCGGCCGCACGCTGTTCGGGGCGAAGCCGCCGAAGGGCCAGGAGCTCGAGGACCACTACTTCGGTTCGATCCAGCCGCGCGTGCTGGCGTTCATGCAGGAGGTCGAGCTCGAGCTGTGGAAGCTCGGCGTGCCGGTGAAGACGCGCCACAACGAGGTGGCGCCGAGCCAGTACGAAGTGGCGCCGATCTTCGAGCGCTCGACCGTCGCCGTCGACCACAACATGCTGGCGATGGAGGTCATGAAGCAGGTGGCGACGAAGCACGGCTTCCACTGCCTGCTGCACGAGAAGCCGTACGCCGGCATCAACGGCAGCGGCAAGCACAACAACTGGTCGATGGCGACCGACGCCGGTGAGAACCTGCTCGAGCCGGGCCGCAGCCCCGAGCAGAACATGCGCTTCATGGTGATGCTGGCGGCGGTGATGCGCGCCGTCGACACGCACGCCGACCTGCTGCGCACGACCATCGCGCACGCCGGCAACGACCATCGCCTGGGCGCCAACGAAGCGCCGCCGGCGATCCTCTCGATCTACCTCGGCGAGCAGCTGACCGACGTCGTCGACGCGATGATCCAGGGCACCGGCCGCGGGAGCGAACGCCGCCGCGACACCATGCGCCTGGGCGTCTCGGTGCTGCCGCCGCTGCCGCGCGACGCCACCGACCGCAACCGCACGTCGCCGTTCGCGTTCACCGGCAACAAGTTCGAGTTCCGCGCCGTCGGCAGCAGCCAGGCGTGCGGCCGCCCGAACGCGGTGCTGAACACGATCGTCGCCGACGCGCTGGCCTACATCGCCGGCGAGATCGAGAAGACGAAGGGGGCGAAGGGACTCGAAGCGGCGATCAACGACGTCGTCGTCGACCTGTTCAAGAAGCACCAGCGCATCCTGTTCAACGGCAACGGCTACTCGGCCGAGTGGCACCAGGAGGCGGCGCGGCGCGGGCTGCCGAACTTCCGCAACGCCGTCGACGCGATCGGCAACTTCGGCAGCAAGAAGAACGTCGAGCTGTTCGAGCAGTTCGCCGTGCTGTCGAGCAAGGAAGTCGAGTCGCGCATGAACATCCAGTTCGAGGCCTACAGCAAGGCCATCGCGGTCGAGGGCCAGAGCGCCCTGTCGATCGCGCGGACGATGATCCTGCCGGCGGCGCAGCGCACGCAGCTGGCGGTGGCGCAGAGCCTCGCCGCGGCGAAGGCGTGCGGCATCGAGGTCAAGGTGCAGGAGAAGCGGCTGCGCGAACTGAGTGCGCGCATCGAAGCGTTCGTGCTCGGCATCGAGGAGCTGACGGCGCAGTTCGAGCACGCCGAGTCGCACGGCGGCTCGCCGCAGGAGCACGCCAGGACCTACCGCGACAAGGTGGTGCCGGCGATGGCGAAGCTGCGCGAGGTCGCCGACGGCCTCGAGACGATGGTCGACGACGCCGAGTGGCCGCTGCCGAAGTACCGCGAGATCCTGTTCCTGCAGTGACCAGGAGCGGCGGGAGTCGAAGAGGCGGCGCTGCATGCGCCGCCGGGTTCACTTCATCCGCTGCAGCTGCATCAACGGCAGCACGATCGCGATGACGATGCCGGCGACGATCGTCGCCAGCAGCACGATGATGATCGGCTCCAGCACGCTGGTCAGCTTCTGCGTCGCCAGGTCGACTTCTTCGTCGTAGCTGCTGGCGATGCGCTCGAGCATCTCCTCGAGGTTGCCGGCCTGTTCGCCGACGCCGACCATGTAGCTGACCGTCGGCGGGAACACGCCCGCCATCTTCATGGGCGTCGCCAGGTCGGTGCCCTCGACGACGCGGTCGTGCACCATCTGCAGGGCGTTCTGCAGCACCTTGTTGTCGAGCACGGCCTTGGTGACCTGGATCGCCTGCAGCGCCGGCACGCCGGAGCGCAGCAGCGTCGACAGCGTGATCGAGAAGCGGGCCATCGCCTGCTTCTTCATCAGGTCGCCGAACACGGGCAGGCGCAGCTTGAAGCGATCGAAGGCGAGGCGCCCCTTCTCGCTGTTGACGAACATCTGGAAGGCGACCGCGACCGCGATCAGGCCGACCAGGATCAGCGGCCAGTAGCCGACCAGGAACCTCGACGTCGTCACCAGGATCAGCGTCGGCGTCGGCAGCTCCTGGCCGCGGCCCTCGATCAGCTGGGTCACGCGCGGCACGACCGTCGTCAGCAGGATGGCGACGACGATCACGCCGACCGCGGACATGATCATCGGGTAGATCATCGCCGCGCCGACCTTGTTCTTCAGGCGCGTCTGGGCCTGCAGGAAGCTGGCCAGGCGGACCAGCACCTTGTCGAGCGCGCCGGACGACTCGCCGGCCTTCACCATGTTGGAGTAGAGGTCGGTGAAGTAGGCGGGGTGCTGCAGCACGGCGTCGCCGAACGGCATGCCCTGCGTCACCTTCTCGCGGATGTCGCGGAAGCAGCTCTCGATCTTCTTGTCGGGCGCCTGCTCGATGATCATGCGCAGCGCCTCGGCCAGCGGGATGCCGGCCTGCAGCAGCGACGCCATCTGGCGGGTGACGTTGGCGACCTGCTCGTTGCGCTGCTTGTTGGGGGCGTCGACGCCCGTGATGCCCTTCAGGTTGACGCCGCCAGCCTTGCGCTTGCCACCGCCGGTCTGCTCGCGGATCTCGGTGACGAAGAGCTGCTCCTTCTTCAGCTTGACGCGGGCGTCGCGCGGCGTGTCGGCATCGATGATGCCCTTCTTGACGCGCTTGTCGCCGTCGATCGCCTTGTACTCGAAGATGGGCACGGTCGTTCTCGTCGCGGGAGGTCGGGGGCGGGGCGGGTGTTCAGGTCGCGGCGGGCGTCACAGCACGTCGAGCTGGGTCACGCGCAGCACTTCGTCGGGCGTCGTCATGCCGTGCAGCAGCTTCTGCACGCCCGACATGCGCAGCGTCTTCAGGCCGCGCTCCAGCGCGCCGCGCTTGATCGTGCTGGCGGTCGCCTTGTTGACGATCTGCTCCTGGATGTGGGTGTCGATCGGCATCACCTCGTAGATCGCGGTGCGGCCGGCGTAGCCCG
Source organism: Planctomycetota bacterium (assembly GCA_044351865.1). GTDB lineage: Bacteria > Planctomycetota > UBA1135 > UBA1135 > UBA2386 > UBA2386. Next base: position 11,705 of record JBILEY010000003.1, read on the forward strand.
AACGGAAGCACTCGTCGCAGCCCTTGCCCTTCATCAGCTTGCCGTCGGGGAACTGGTCGATCGACAGCTTCAGGTCCTCCAGGTGGTAGAGCATCTCCTGGGTCGGCGTGACCGGTTCGCGGCAGTTGGGGCACAGCGTGCGCAGCAGGCGCTGGGCGATGACCAGCAGCAGCGACGACGACACGAGATACGGCTCGACGCCGATGTCGATCAGGCGCGTCACCGTCGACGCCGAGTCGTTGGTGTGCACCGTCGAGAACACCAGGTGTCCGGTCAGTGCGGCGCGGATGGCGATGTCGGCGGTCTCGTTGTCGCGGACTTCGCCGACCATCATCACGTCGGGGTCCTGGCGCAGGAACGAGCGCAGGCCGGCGGCGAAGGTCAGGCCCTTCTTGACGTTGACCTGCACCTGGCTGATGCCGTCGAGGTTGTATTCGACCGGGTCCTCGATGGTCAGGATGTTGAGGTCCGGCGCGTTGATCGCGTCGAGGCACGCGTAGAGCGTCGTCGTCTTGCCCGAGCCGGTGGGGCCGGTGACGAAGATGACGCCGTGGCTGTAGTTGATGTAGCGACGGATCGTGCGCTCGGCTTCGTTCTCGAGGCCGATCTGGTCGAGCGAGTAGATCTTCGTCGTCTTGTCGAGGATGCGGAACACGACGCGTTCGCCACCGGCGACTGGCACCGTGCTGATGCGCACGTCGACGTCGCCGTCGCCGACGCGGATCGACGCGCGGCCGTCCTGTGGCAGGCGGCGCTCGGCGATGTCCATCTTCCCCATGACCTTGACGCGCGAGATGATCGCTTCCTGCGCGCGCTTGGGGACCGACTCCATGTCGTAGAGCACGCCGTCGATGCGCATGCGTACCTGCAGGCGGTCGGCGTAGGGCTGGAGGTGGATGTCCGAGGCGCGCAGCTTCAGCGCCTGGAACAGCAGCATGTTGACCAGCTTGATGACCGGCGCCTTGTTGGCGTCGAGCAGGTCCTCCGACTCCTGGATGTTCTCGGCGATGGACACGATGTCCGTGTCCTTGACGTCCTGGAGCGCTTCGTCGACGCCGTCGGCCTTGTGGCGGTAGGCGCGGTTGATCAGGTTGGCGACCTCGCCGCGCGTCGCCAGCACCGCTTCGACCTCGCGCCCGAGCAGCGTCGCCAGGTCGTCCATCGGCTGCACTTCGAGCGGCTTGTGCGTCGCCACGCGCAGCAGCGAGCCAGTGTCCTCGATGGCGATCAGGCCGTGCGTGCGCGCGAACTGCACCGGGATCTGGTGGATGAACACTCCCGGCACGCCGACGCCGTCGAGGCTCGGCCGGAACTCGAGGCCGAGCATCTGGGCGAAGAACTCGAGGCACTTGCTCTCGGACAGCAGGTTCTTGCTGACCAGCACCTGGTCGAGCTGCTGCCCGGTCTCGCGTTCGGCCTTCAGCGCGTCCTCGATCTGCGCCGCCGTCAGCCCGGCCTTGCGCAGCAGGCTCTCGCGGATGCGATCACTGCGCACAGCCGGGGCCGTGCCGGCACCCGGACCCGCTCCCGGAGTGCCGTTGCTCATTGCGGCTGGCTCCCGTTCGGGTTCGCCGGGTTCGACTGGCTGCCCGGCGCCCCGGGGGCGCTCGGTGCACTCGGCGCGCCGGTGGCGGCAGCGCGGCTGCGGCGGCTGGCGCCGCCGAGCTCGTAGCCGCCCTGGCGGTCGAGGTCCTCGTAGGTGGCGCCGACGTCCTCGAGCGTGCGCGGCTCCTCGACGCGGTTCGGCGTGTAGCGCTTGTCGATGATCTGCAGGCGGCGGTCGCCGATGTAGTCCTTGGCCTCGAGCTTCTTGTTCAGGCTGACGTAGTAGAGGTCCTGGAAGTCGTCCTCGTCGAGGATCGTCGGCGTGACGAAGAAGTAGAGGTTCGTCTTCTTCCGTTCGTCCTCGCCGCGGCGGAACAGGATGCCGAGCAGCGGGATGTCCTTCAGGATCGGGATGCCGCCGTTGTTGCTCGACTCCTGGTCTTCGATCACACCGCCGATGACCATCGTCGCGTCGCTCGGCATCGTCACCTGCGTCTTGATCGAGCGGCTCTGGGTGATGCCGCCACCGGTCACCGAGTTCGGGTCGAAGGCGCCGACGAAGCGGCTGACCGTCAGGTTGATGTTGAGGCGCAGGTAGTTGTTCGGCGAGATCGTCGGCGAGATCTCGAGCGAGATGCCGGCCTCGCGCGGCTGGCCGACGCCACTCTGCGTGGTCGCCGTGCCCTGGTTCTGCGTCTGCGTCGGGCGCGACTCCTTGGTCTCGACGGTCGCGCTGGCGTTGTTGTTCACCAGCACGCTCGGCAGCGACAGGATGTTGGCGCGGTCGTCGGTCGACAGCGCGTTGATCAGCAGCGGCACCGCGAAGTCGCCGCCGCTGATGATGCCGCCGGTGATGCCCTGCAGCGGGTTGTCGAAGTCGGGCAGGCGGGTGTCGGGCAGGCCGTCGTCGTCGGTGTCCTCGAACACCGACTGTCCGAAGCTGGTGAAGCCGAAGCCGCGGGTGAAGTCGCCGTCGTCCTTCAGGTCGATCAAGCCGAGTTCGACACCGAAGCGGTCGAGGTCGCCGGTGGTCAGTTCGACCAGCGCCGCCTCGATCAGCACCTGCGGTTGCCGGCGGTCGAGCTTGTCGATCAGCAGCTGGATCTGCTTCCACTTGGTGCCGGCGGCCGAGACGACGAGCGAGTTGCTCTCCTCGTGCGCCTGGATGACCGTGCGGCGGGTGCGGCGGGCCGCCGAAGCGCCGGGGCCGGTGGTCTGCTGCGCCTGCTGCTCGGCCTGCACGTCCTCCTGCAGGAACTGGTTCAGCGTCTGGCGCAGGTCGGTGGCCAGCACGTTCTTCAGGTTGATGACGTTGGCGGCGCCGTCGACCGGCTGGCCGGGCACGTCGAGGCGCGCGACCAGGTCCAGGGCCTCGCGCACCTGTTCGCCGGTGCCGCTGAGCACCAGCGCCTTCTGCGAACTGTGCACGACGACCTTCAGCTGCGGCTGGCCGGACGCGCCGGGAACGCCACCGCCGCCGGCGCCAGCGCTCTCCTGCAGCACCTGCTGGCGGATCTTGCTGCGGCTCTCGAGCACTTCCGTCAGGATCGGCTCGAGCTCTTCGGGCGCCTGCTGTTCGAGCACGACGACCTGCACGACGAGGTTCGGCTGCTCGAGCGGCACGTCGACCAGCTTCAGCAGCTCGACGGCGGCGTAGACCTGCGGACCGAAGCCCTGCAGCAGCATCGCCGAGGCGTTGCCGGCGTTGCCGAGCGTCAGCGTGCCGCCGCCGGTCGGGGCGCCGGTGCTGGCGAAGAACGGCCGCAGCGCGTTGGTGGCGATGGTGGCGTTGATGTTCTTCAACTGCACCGTCGTCAGGATCGGCACGCCGGTCTGGTTGCGGTACTCCGGCACCTTGTCCGGCGTCACGTAGATGGCGCCGTTGGTGACCTCGCGGCCGCGCGCGCCGACCATCGACACGATCTCAAGGATCTCGAGCTCGCCGGCGCCGCGCGGCACGACTGCGAGGCCCTTGATGTAGAGCATCGTCTGGAAGAACGAGAAGAAGTCCTCGGCGAAGCGGTCGCGCTTGATGCGGAACGTGCCGAGGAAGCTGACCGTCGAGCTGCCGCCCTGGGTGCCGGTCGTCAGGTCGGTCGCGTTGAAGGTGAACCGCTTCTTGGTCACCTCCTGCGCCCACTTGATGAACTCGGTCAGCTCCATGCCGTTCGTCTCGTTCATCGAGAAGGCGATGGTGTCGCCGTCGACGACGAGCGCCGGGCCGCCCTGCGGGTTCTGGGTGCCGCCAGGTCCCTGTGCGCCAGGTCCCTGTGCGCCAGATCCCTGTGCGCCAGGCGCCTGGGTGCCCGCCCCTTGCGCACCTGCACCCTGGGCACCAGCACCTTGGGCACCAGCAGCGCCGGTCGGCGGCGGCCCGCCGCCTTGGTTCCGCGCGATCGCCGGCAGTGCCAAGGCCGCGCACGCAGCCATCTGGACGGCCCACCGCATCATGGCTCGGGCTGCGTTCCCCCGCGGCTGGGTCTGGATCGTGGAGCGAACGGGTTCCCGAGAGAGTGAGGTGTCGGCCATCATCATTGCGAACTCGGACACGGGTCGGCGGTGGATCCGCCTGCGACGGGGTCGCGTCGCGTTTTATTTCCGCTCGACGGCGCAAGGAAGCGTCGAGTCCTGGTTTCCGACTTTCCGTTTGCGCCGTTCGCATGGCGTCGGTTCATTCGCGCTGGCTGCGACGAGGTGACTCGCGCAGTTCTCGCCGCGGGCCATGAAGCTGTCCGAACTGATCACCAGCGACCTCGTCGAAGTGCCGCTGCGCGCTGCCGACAAGTGGGAGGCCCTCGCGGCCATCGCCCGCATCCCAGCACGCGCCGGTCGTTATCCGCAGAGCCTGGTGCCGACCGTCGAGCAAGCGCTGGTCGTGCGCGAACGCAGCATGACCACCGGCATGGAGGACGGCATCGCCATCCCGCATGCGGCGATCGACGGCATCGACGAGTTGATCGCCGTGCTCGGCTTGAACCCGGTCGGCATCCCGTTCGAGACGCTCGACGGCGCCCCGGCCCGGATCATCATCGGCCTGGTGATCCCGCGGGCACGCAAGCTGGCGCACATCAAGACGCTGGCCGAGATCGCAAAGCTGCTGTCGCGCGCCGACGTGCGCGAGCGGCTGCTGCGCTGCACCGACGCCGAGAGCGCGGTGCGTGCGCTGGCCGAGGTGCAAGGGGCTCCCCGCTAGAGTCGCCATGGCATCGGAGACGGCAGTCGGCGCCCCCGCGGGTGCCCCGGGGAATCGTCGTCTGCAGCGCTCCGGCGAAGCCGACGCGCCGCCGGCGCTGGCCCCGTGCCCGCTGCAGGAGCCCGGTATCCTGCTGCGCATGATCACGCCCGAACCGAGCCCGATGCCGCCGTCCCGCGATGGGGCGGCACGTGACGGTGCGGCCGCGGCCGGCGAGAGCGGCGGCGGGCACGGCGGTGACGCGCCGAAGCGGGCCGCGGGGTCGTTCGACCGTCGGGCGGCGCTGGCGGCGCCGGGCCTCGGTGCTTCGCTGGCGGCCTACGTGCTGTCCCTGTTGGCAGCGGAACGCCAGCTGCTGCCGTTCGGAGCGAACGGCGGGCTTGGGGCTGCCCTCTGCGTCCTGCTGTTCGCCGCTGCCGCGCTGCTGGTGCGGCGTGCACGGGCTCGCTTGCCACTGGCTGGTGGTGCCGCGTTGCTGCTGGCAGCTGCTGGAGTGCTGCAACTGGCGGCGGTTGGGCCAACCGCGATGCTGGCGGTGCTGGCCGCGGCGCTGGGACTCGTCGCCGGCACCGCGACGCTCGGAACGCGCCACGTCGCCGTGGCTGCCGCCACCGCCGCAGCGGTGGCCGCCGTCTGGAGCCAGGTGCCGCGCCTTGCCGCCGACCCGCTGTGGATGGCGAGCATCGCCTCGGCGCTGTGGAGCTTGTGCCTCGTCGGCGATGGCGACGCCGCGGCCGCGGCCACCAGCGCGCCGTCGACGCGCAATCGTCGCCTGCTGTTCGGCCTCGCGTTCGCGATCGCCGTGGCCGCGGTGTGGTGTGCCGACGCCGAGGCCTTGGCCGCGTGGTGGGCTATGGCCGCATTGGTCGGCACCGCCCTCGCGGCGGTCGGCGGCCGCGTCGCCCCACTGGCCGCCGGCAGCCTCGGCCTCTCGCTGCTCTTCGCGTGGACGGCCTTCGCCAGCGACCTCGAACCGTGGCGCCGCCGCGTGCTGGCGCGCGCCGGCGGTGCCGCCGCCGTCTACGACCGCCGCGCGCACGAACTGCAGCTGCAGGTCGGCGGCGTCGTGGTCGACGCGGCCGGGCCCGAGCGCCACGAAGGGCCGCTGCTGGCGACGTTGGTGTTGGCGCTGACGCAGCCCGGCGATCGGGTGCTGGCCCTCGGTGCTGGCACCGGCCAGGCGCTGGATCTGCTGCGCAGCACGGGCCAGGTCGCCCTGGACGTCGTCGATCCGCGGCCAGGCACGGCCGCACTGCGTTCGCGGCTGCGCCAGCACGGCCCGGTGCCGGCGCCGGGTGCGGTGGCCATGCCGCCCGCCGACGAACGGCCGGCGGCGATTGCGCCGGTGCTCGCCGCGGCGGCGCCCGGCTCGCGGCAGGCGGTCGTGGTCGTCGAGCCGCTGGCGCTCGCGCACGAAGTCGACGCTGCCGCTGCGGTCGCCGCGGCGTGCGCGGTCGTCGGCGACGGCTACCTGCTGCAGACGGTGGCGCTCGATCGCGCGGCGGCGAGCGACCTGCAGCGTCTGTTCGCAGCCGCGATGGCGACGGCGGCCTGGAACGGCCTGTTCGTCGTCGGCGATGCGGCGGTGCTGGTCAGCGGGCCGCGGCCGATCGCGTGGTCGACGGTGACGCCGTGGTCGGCATGGAGCGACGAAGCGCGCTGGCTCGCGCATCGCGCGCACTGCGGCGACGTCGCCGACCTGCAGCGCGCGTTGCTCGGCACGCTGCGGTGGCCGGACACCACCGCCGACGCCGTGGCCGAGGCCGGTTCGGGCTCGGGCCGTGCGGCCAGCCTGTCCGTGCTGCGGGACTGGCTGGTGGCGGCACCCGAACTGCCGTCATCGCCGGCGGGCTCGACGCTGCTGCGCTGGCAGGCGCTGCAGGCGGAACTGCGGCAGACCGCGGCGGCCCTGCTGGCGCTCGGGCCCGATGTCGGCAGCCGCGCCGAGGCGCAGCGGCTGGCGGCGCGCTTCCTGCCGATCGGCGCACCGACGGCGTTGCTGCAGGCGGCCCTCGGCACCGCCGGTGCAGACGGGGTCGCGCTGTTGGCGCCGTCGTTGGCGAGCCGACGCGCGCACGCGCTCGATCCGACGTTCTTCGCCGACGTGCCGCCGTTCGCCCGCGAACTGCCGGTCGTGCGCGGCGATGCCGGAGCGCTCGAGGACCTCGCCTGGCTGCCGCCGCGACCGCGGCTCGCTGTCGCGTGCACGGGCCCGGACCCGCGGGCGCTGGCGCTGCGCGCGCGCTTCCCTTCGTCGTGTGCGCGGGCGCTGCTGGACGCTTTGGCGGCGGCTCCGCTCGACGACGTCGGGATCGAGGCCCTGCGCGAACTCGCCGACCCGTTCGTGCTGGCCGAAGCCGCGAACGTGCTGGCACCTCGCGAGCGGTTGCGCGAACTGTTGTCGCTGTGGCGCGCCGACCTGCCGCTCCCCGCAGCGCTGCGTTCGCTGCTCGCTGGTTCGAGCGAGGATCGGCTGTCGCTGGCGGCGGCACTGCGCGGGCGTCGCGAGCCGAGTTGCCGACCGGTGCTCGCCGAGTTGCTGCTCGACAGCGCGCTGTCGGTGCGCCGCCTCGCTGCCGAAGCGCTGGTGGCGGTGCACGGCGAACTGATCCCGTACGATCCGTCCGGTTCCGAAACCCAACGCGCCGCTGCGGCGGATCGGCTGCGCTCGTTGCATAATCGCGCGCCATGACGGCAACAGGCTTGGCGAACATCACGGTCTCGGCGTTGGCCAGGCTGGTGGGCGGGCGGGTGGTCGGCGACGACACGCGCACGATCGTCGGTCTCGGCGATCTGCGCACCGCCGGGCCGGATCGCATCGGCTTCGTGCGCGACGTGCGCTACCACACCGTCGCCCAGGCGACGCGCGCCGGCGCCTTGTTGTCGACCACCGAACTCACCACCACCGCCAGCCAGATCCTCGTCGCCGACGTCGACGTCGCCTACGCCAAGGTGGCGATGCACTTCCACCCGACGCCGCGCGCGCACGAGCACGCTGTGCACCCGACGGCGGTCGTGCACGCGGAAGCACAGTTCCTGGGGCCGGTGCAGATCGGGCCCCGCGCCGTCGTCGGCCGTTCCCGCATCGGCGGCGGCACCGTGTTGATGGCCGGTGCCGTGATCGGCGACGACTGCGTGCTCGGCGACGACTGCCTCGTGCACCCGAACGCGACGATCTACGCCGGCACGCAGATCGGCAAACGTTGCATCGTGCACGCCAATGCCGTGCTCGGCAGCGATGGCTTCGGCTACGCGCAGGAGAACGGCGTCTGGCTGAAGGTGCCGCAACTCGGCAACCTGGTCGTCGACGACGACGTCGAGGTCGGCGCCAACACGGCGATCGACCGCGCCACGCTGGGCAGCACGCGCATCGGCGCCCGCACCAAGATCGACAACCTGTGCCACATCGCACACAACTGCGTGATCGGCACCGACGTCGCCATCGCCGCCGGCTGTGGCATCGCCGGCTCGACGACGATCGGCAACCGCTGCGTGATCGCCGGTGGTGTCGGCATCAGCGGCCACCTGAAGATCGCCGACGACGTGCGACTCGGCGGTGGCACCATCGCCCTCAAGGACCTGCCGAAGGCCGGCGACTACATGGGGCACCCGGTGCTCGAGAAGCGGCGCTTCCTGCGCCTGCTGCGCGTGCTGCGCGGGCTCGTGCCGGGCCGCGAAGAGAGCGAGTGATCGAGGGGCCGGGCGACGCTGGCGTTCAGCGCTTCGGCAGCCACTCGGCGACACGCGCCGCCACCGCGGCCTGGATCTCGTCGCGCGCCTTGCGGTAGGCGCGCAGATCGCCGCCATAGGGATCGGCGACGTCGCGCTGGTCGGGCCGCAGCAGCGTGATCTTCTCGCCGGCGGCCGGTGCTTCCGCCAGCGTGTTGCGGCGGTGGCTGGCGGCGAGGCAGTAGATGCGGCTGCTCTTGTGCACCAGCTCCGGCGACAGCGGCTGGCTCTGGTGCGTCGACAGGTCGAGCCCGGCTTCGGCGCCGGCGGCGAGGCTGCCGTCGCTCGCCGGCAAACCGTCGGTCGTGCTGGTGCCCGCACTCGCGAACGCGAAGCCGTGCGCCAGCAGTTCGGCCTCGGCGATGCCGAGTGCCTTCGCCGTCAGTTGCCGCGCGAAGGCCGCTGCCAGCGGCGATCGGCAGGTGTTGCCGGTGCAGACGAACAGCACCATCTCGGCGGCGGCGTGGAGCACTTCGTCGGCGGTCAGGATGCCCTCGCGCGGCACTTCGAGGCGGCCAGCTCGCCAGTGCACGACCGTCGACGGCGAGCCGAGCGGCGTGCGGCCGTCGTCGACCAGCAGGTCGAGGTCCTTGCCGAAGTGCGCTGTGATCGCGTCGGGATCGGCCAGCGCTGGAGCCCCGGGCGCATGCAGCGCCGGCAGGAACATGCGGCCGCCGGCGGCGGCGATCAGGCTGCGCGTGAACTCGTGCGCGGGCAGCCGCACGGCGACTTCGCTGCTTGCCGCCGGTGCACGCGCCGGCAGCACGACGGTCAGCGGGCCCGGCCAGAAGCGATCGATCAGCCGGTCGATCGCGGGCGGCACGTTCGCGGCCAGCGCGCGCAGCTCGGCGCGGCTCGCCACATGCAGGGCGAACGACGGCGACGTGCGCAGTTGCAGGTTCGCCAGCGCTTCCCTGCGGTTGGTGGCGGGCGTGGTCGCCAGGGCCGGTCGCTGCAACAGTGCACCAGCGCGTGCGATCGCGCCGGCGTGGTCCGGCAGCACCGCGAGGCCGTAGACGGTCTCGGTCGGCAGCGCCACCAGCTGGCCTTGCTGCAGCCGCGCCACGACGTCCGCGCGCAGGGCGTCGCGGTCGGTGGAACGCAGCGGAACCCGGACCATGGCCATGGGCCGGGACGATAGCGACGGCCGCTGGCGAAACCTCGACCGCGGGCGAGCTTTCTGCCGGGGCCGTGCCTATCTTCGCGCGGCTCGATGTCCACCCCGGCTCGCGAAGAACGCCTCGCCAGGATCCGCACCCAGCGGTTGGCGCAGCTCGGCACGCTGCTGGCTGGCTTCGCCCACGAGGTGCGCAATCCGTTGAGCACGATCGGGCTCAACCTGCAGCTCGTGCTCGAGGACTTCCGCGAGCCGGAGACGACGCGCGACAAGCGCACGCAGAAGCGCCTGTCGACGGTCGAAGCCGAGGTGCGGCGGCTGCAGAAGATCCTCGAGGAGTTCCTCGGCTTCGCACGCGCGCCGGAGCCGAAGCTGGTGCCGGTGCCGTTGAACGACCGCCTGCAAGCGCTGGTGGACTTCCACGAGCCGGACCTCGCCGCCGCCGGCCTGCAGCTGCGCTTCTATCCGGGCCAGGACATCGGCCAGGTGCCCGGCGACTGGGACCACCTGCAAGGTGCCGTCACCAACCTGCTGCGCAACGCCAAGGAAGCGACGCCGAGCGGCGGCCAGGTGCTGGTGTCGACGGTGCGCGACGGCGACTTCGTGCTGGTGCGCGTCACCGACACCGGCGCTGGCATCGTGCCGGAGCTGCAGCCGCGCGTGTTCGATCCCTACTTCAGCACCAAGAAGACCGGCACCGGCCTCGGCCTGCCGACGGTGCGGCGCGTCGCCGAGGAGCACGGCGGTTCGCTGACGCTGGAGTCGGAGGTCGGCAAGGGCACGCAGTTCACGTTGCGACTGCCGGCGGGCCGGCTGTCCGATCCGGAGTCGGTCGCATGAAGTCCGAAGGCAACAATGGCATGAGGAAGGATCCGATCCTGGTCGTCGACGACGACGACGCGCTGCGGGAATCCCTGGTCGAGGCGCTCGAGGTGTTGCCGGTCGAGATCACCGCCGCCGGTGGTGGGGCCGCCGCCGTGGCCCTGCTGGCCGAACGCCGCTTCGCCGTGGTCGTCACCGACCTGGTGATGAAGGGCACCGACGGCTTCGCCGTGCTCGCCGCCGCCAAGCAGAACTACCCGAACTGCCGCGTCGTGATGCTGACCGGCCACGGCAGCCGCGACGTCGCCGTGCAGGCGATGGAGCAGGGCGCCACCTACTACGTCGAGAAGCCGGTCGACCTCGGCGACCTGCGCGCCAAGGTCAAGAAGTCGCTCGAGGACCACCAGAAGGACGTCGCCTACGACGACCTGCGCGGCCAGCTCGAGGCGACGTGGGGCATCCAGGGCATCGTCGGCCAGGACCCGCGCATGCAGAAGGTGCTGGCGCTGGTGCGCCAGATCGCCGGCACCGCCGCGTCCGTGCTGATCCTCGGGCCGTCGGGCACCGGCAAGGAACTGATCGCGCGCGCCGTGCACTCGCTGTCGCCGCGCGCGAAGAAGCCGTTCGTGGCGATCAACTGCGGCGGCATGTCCGAGGGCACGATCGAGAGCGAACTGTTCGGCCACGTGAAGGGCGCCTACACCGGCGCCGTCGCCGACCGCGAAGGCAAGTTCGAGTACGCGAACGGCGGCACGCTGCTGCTCGACGAAGTCGGCGAGATGCCGCTGCCGACGCAGATCAAGCTGCTGCGTGTGCTGGAGGAGCGCGCCATCGTCCGCCTCGGCGACAACCGCACGCGGCCGGTCGACGTGCGCGTGCTGGCGGCGACCAACGCCGACCTGCCGCAGAAGGTCAAGGACGGCACGTTCCGCCAGGATCTCTACTTCCGCCTGAAGGTCGTCAGCATCGACCTGCCGGCGCTGCGCGAGCGGCGCTCGGACATCAAGCTGCTGGTCGAGCACTTCCTGAAGCACTTCGCCAAGCTGCACGGCAAGGACGTCGAGTCCGTCGACCGCGACGCGCTGGTGGCGCTGGTGCAGTACGACTGGCCGGGCAACGTGCGCGAGCTGCGCAACGCCCTCGAGTCGATGGTGGTGCGCGCCAAGGGCAACATCCTGACCCGCGCCGACTTGCCGCCCGAGGTCTGGGCGCCGGCACCGGGCGACCACGACTCCTGGCAGTTCCTCGCCGGCCGGCCGTGGAGCGAGGTCGAACGCAACCACATCCGCGTGTCGCTGGCCCTGTGCGGCGGCAACCGCCAGAAGGCGGCGCGCTCGATGGGGCTCAGCGAGCGCACTCTGTACCGGAAGATCAAGGAGTACGGGCTGTGAGCGCCGTGCCGGGGAAGGGCTGGCCGTCGGGCCACTCGATCGTCCGCGGCATGGATGCGGACCCCGCTGCTCCCTAGAGTTTCCGCCTTCGACCCACCATGAGCGAAACCCCCGCCAAGATCGGCATGCAGGACGGCCTCGCGTTCGAACGCCAGCTCAACGAGCTGCAGGCGAAGATCGCCGAGCTGCGCAAGCTCAACACCGGCTCGCACCTCGAGCTGACCGGCGAGATCGCGCTGCTCGAGGACCGCCTGCGCAAGCAGACCGCCGAGGTCTACGCGCAGCTGAGTCCATGGGAGCGCGTCAACGTCGCGCGCCACGCCGACCGGCCGCTGACCAGCGACTACGTGCAGCTGATGCTCGACGACTTCGTCGAGATCCACGGCGACCGCGTGTTCGGCGACGACCGCGCGATCCTGACCGGCCTCGCGACGATGGGCGGGCAGCGCTTCCTGCTGGTCGGCCACCGCAAGGGCAAGACGGTCAAGGACCGCCTCGCCTGCAACTTCGGCTGCGCGCACCCGGAGGGCTACCGCAAGGCCATGCAGAAGATGCGCATGGCGGAGAAGTGGAAGCTGCCGATCGTGACCTTCATCAACACGCCGGGCGCCTATCCGGGCATCGGCGCCGAGGAGCGCGGCCAGGCGTCGGCGATCGCGCGCAACATCCTCGAGATGTTCGACCTGAAGGTGCCGATCGTCTGCGTCGTCATCGGCGAAGGCGGTTCGGGTGGTGCGCTCGGCATCGGCGTCGGCGACCGCGTCGGCATGCTCGAGAACAGCTACTACTCGGTGATCTCGCCGGAAGGCTGCGCGGCGATCCTGTGGAAGAGCGGCGACAAGGCGCCGGAGGCCGCCGAGGCGCTGAAGCTGACCAGCAAGGACCTGCTGCGGCTCGGTCTGGTCGACAAGGTCGTCGAGGAACCGCTCGGTGGCGCGCACCGCGATCCGAAGGGTGCGGTCGATCGCGTCAAGCAGCAGATCGTCGAGTGGCTGACGGAGCTGCAGGCGATCCCGCTGCCGGAGCTGCTCGCGCAGCGCTACGCCAAGTTCCGTCGCATGGGCACGCCGCTGCAGGGCTGACCGGGAACCCGGCGCGATGCCGTTCCTGCAGAGCCTGCTGGCGATCACGCTGGAGAACGCGCTCCGCTACTTCGTCGCCGCCGGGCTGGCCTGGTGGCTCGCGTTCCGCTGGTGCCGCGCCCGTTGGGCGCACCGCAAGATCGTGCCGGCGGCACCGACGCGCGCCGACGTGCGCCGCGAACTGGCCTGGTCGCTGAGCTCGCTGCTGGTGTTCGGCCTGGTCGGGGCTGCGACCTACCAGGCGGTGCGCGCGGGCTGGACGCGCATGTACTTCGGCGACCCGTTCGCCGACCTCGGCTGGTTCGTCGCCAGCATCGCGCTGACGATCGCGCTGCACGACACGTGGTTCTACTGGACGCATCGCTGGATGCACCGGCCGCGGGTGTTCCGCCTGGTGCACCGCGTGCACCACCAGTCGACCAATCCGTCGCCGTGGGCGGCCTACGCGTTCCATCCGCTCGAAGCGGTGGTGGAGGCGGCGATCTTCCCGCTGGCCGTGCTGCTGGTGCCGATGCACCCGCTGGCCTTCGTCGTCTTCATGGTCTGGCAGATCACGTTCAACGTGCTCGGCCACACCGGCCACGAGTACCACCCGCGCTGGCTGCTCGACTCGTGGCTCGGCAAGGTGCTGAACACGCCGACGAACCACGCGATGCACCACGAGCTCTTCCGCGGCAACTACGGGCTCTACGCGAACGTCTGGGATCGGGTCATGGGCACGAACCACCCGGACTATGCGGCGCGCTTTCGGGCGGTGACGGGCCGCGGGCGGGCGAGCGTCGCCCCTCTCGACGCCCAAGGGCCGCGTCCCTAGCGTGTTCGCGGGGGAGCCGCGAAGCGGCTCAGGTGCTCCATGTTCGACTTCTTGTTCCCGCCGAAGTGCCCCGTCGACGACGCCACCCGCGGCTGGGTGCGCGATCGCTACGCCTGGCTCACGGCGCGCTTTGGCGACGAGGCGTTCCTGCAGCCCATGGTGCTGCCGACGACGGAGTTCTTTCCGGAACGCTTCGACGGGTCCCTGGCGGCGCTGGAGAGTGTGATGCACCGCATCGCCGAGCGTCTCGGCGTCGCGTCGTCGTCGCTGCAGCTCGAGCTGTTCGACGATGGCGACGCCTACATGGACCTGCTGCGGCAGAACCAGCTCGAAGGTCGGAGCCGCACCGAGGGTGCGGCCGGCTGGTTCGCCGAGCACGAGTCCTACTCGGGCTTCTCGGCGCAGTTCCGCATCGCGCTCGGGCAATCGGCCGCGCGCGACCCGGTGGTCGCGGTCGCCACGCTGGCGCACGAAGTCTGCCACGCGCTGCTGTTGGGCGATCACCACCTCGAGGGCCACGAGGAGGACCTCGAGCCGCTCACCGACCTAGCGACGGTGTTCTTCGGCTTCGGCGTGTTCACGGCCAACGCGGGGGTGCGCGAGCAGGCGTGGCAGCAGGGGGCGCTGCATGGCTGGCGCATCGCGCGGCACGGCTACTTGCCGGCGTCGACGGTCGGGTTCGCGTTGGCGTGGCATGCCGCCCTGCGGCGGGAGTCGTCGCCGGCGTGGGCGGGGCGGTTGCGAGCCGACGTGCGGGCGCCGTTCCGCAAGGCGCAGCGCTACCTGCGCCAGCCGGCGAAGCGAAAGGGCTAGATCGGCGGACGGATCGCCGAGTTCTGGCGCCAACACCTCGTCTTCGTGCCCCGTATCAGGCCTGACGGTCGTCGACCGCGACCGCTATCCTCCGGACCGCCCATGCAGCCGAGCTTCGAACGCCCCCGCAGCACCGTGCGCCCGACCGTCGATGCGGCCGGGCCCGTCGCGGCGAACCTCCCGACCGGCCTGTCTTCGGCGGTGCAGCAGCTGGCGCTCGACCCGGCCTTGTCCGACGCCGAATTGGTCCGCCGCACGCTGGCCGGGCAGCAGGATCCGTTCGCAGCGTTGGTCGCGCGCTACCAGAAGCGGGCCTACTGGATCGCCTTCCACGTCGTCGGCCGCCCCGAGGAGGCGCGCGACGTGGCGCAGGAGGCGTTCGTGCGGCTGTTCAAGGGCCTCGCGCAGTACGACTTCGCCCGCTCGTTCTACACCTGGTTCTATCGCATCGTCATGAACCTGGCGATCGACGCGCTGCGCAAGCTCCGCAGTGCCCGCGCCGGCAGTCTCGACGACGTGCTCGGCGGCCTGCCGGACCAGCGCGAGAGCGGCGAATCGCCGGTCGAACGCGAAGAGCAGGACCGCGCGGTGTGGACCGTGCTGGAGCGCCTGGACGCGAAGTTCCGCGCCGTGCTCGTGCTGCGCGACATCCACGGCCTCAGCTGCCGGGAGATCGCGCCGATCCTCAAGGTCACGCACGCGACGGCGCGCTGGCGGCTGCACCGCGGCCGGCAGATGTTCCGCGAGCACTGGGAGCGCCTGGAGCGCGGAGGCAGGTCGTGAGCGAGCCGTGTGTTCGTGTGCGCGAGCAGCTGCCGTGGTTCGCCGGTGGGGAGCTCGACGTTGGCACCGCCGCCTTCGTGCGGGCGCACCTCGTCGACTGCCACGCCTGCCGTTGCGAGGCGGCGGTGCTGCAGCGGGCGCACGCGGCGCTCGGCGCCCTCGGCACCGCCGACGAGACGCCGGCCCAGGCCGCGATGTTCGCCGACCTGCACCGCGACATCGTCGCGGCGGTCGCGGCCGAACCATCCCTGTCGGTGCCGACCGCTGGTCGGTCGTCGTGGTGGGCCTCGGGGCGCGTGCTCGCGGCGGCGGCGATCCTCGTCGTGGTCGGCTTCTGGGGCGGCATCGTCGCCGGCGACCGGCGGAGCAGCAGCGCGGATTCGCGTCCGGTGGGCACTTCGGCCGTGGCGCCAGCACCGCGAACTACCGGCGGTGAGTCGCCGATGGTGGTGCCGTATGCCGGGCCGCGGGTGGAGCTGCGGCCGCTCGGCGAGGACCGCGGCGACGACGACGTCGAAGTCGAAGTCGGGCCGTCGGGCCTGCTGGTTCGGCGCGCCCTGCGCCAGCTGGTGGACGACGGCGTGCCGGTGCCGCCGGTGGTGCCGCCGGCGACGTCGGTGTCGCACCCGCGCTGACCCGCCCCGCGTTGGTGGGCCGTTCGCTCGCCGCTGGCTGCCTGCAGCCGGAGTTTTTCGGCCGTCGTCCGTCGTGGGACGCGCTCCGCGCACTGCCCGGCGGAGCAGGAGACCTGACGATGATCGAACTGCGCAAGATCCTGTTGGTGGCCGCCACCGGCCTCGCGTCCTCACTGCTCGCCCAAGACCCCACGGCGCCGAAGCCGCCTGCGACCGGCACGGAAGCGACGCCGCCCGCGACCACGGCGAAGCCCGATGCGGGCAAGGAGGTCGCATCCTTGATCCGACAGCTGGGCAGCGACAGCTACCGCCAGCGCGTCGACGCCGAACGGCGCCTGCGCGAACTCGGCGAGGCGGCGCTGCCAGCACTGCGCGACGCGGCGGCGCAGAAGGACGATGCCGAGGTGCAATGGCGCGCGCGCCGGCTGGTGCGCCAGCTCGAGGGTTCGGCGCCGTTGGCGTCACGCGGGCGCGGCAACGGCAACGACGACCAGCCGAACGACCGCGCGCCGGAGCTCGAGAGTGCGCCGAAGGTGCAGCGTCGCACGCCGGTGTTCGGCGGTGTCGACGACGACATGCGGCAGCAGTTCCAGTCGCTGTTCGAGCGGCTCGAACGCGACTTCGGCGTCGACGTGCCGCGCGCCCGCTTCTTCGACGATTCGTTCTTCCGCGACCTGCAGGAGCAGATGCAGCCGGGCGCTGGAGTCTCGCGCGGCATGAGCGTGCAGATCGGCCCGGACGGCGCGGTGCACGTCGAAGTGCAGCAGCAGAACGAGAAGGGCGAACCCGAGACCAAGGTCTACGACGCGCCCGACATGGAGACGTTCCAGCGCGAGCATCCGGGCGTGCTGCAGCAGAACGGCCTCAGCCTGTCGCCGTTCCTCCGCGGCGGGCGTCTGTTCGGCGGCGACACGATGCCGGGATTCCGCTTCGAGATGGGCAGGCCCGAGGTGCAGGTGCTGCCGTTCGGCACCACGCCGCCGCGCGATCGCGCGCAGGGGATGGAGGTCGCTCCAGTGGCGCCGCCCGCCGGTCGCCGCCTCGGGATCGGCATCCGGCCGGAGATTCCGGCCGAGCTGCGCGAGTATCTCGAGCTGCCCGAGGGCACCGGCCTGATGGTCGATTCGGTGCAGCCCGACTCGCTGGCGTCAGCGCTCGGCCTGCAGCGCGGCGACATCGTCACCAGGATCGGCGAGCGCACCATCGGTTCGCCGCAGGACGTGCAGGAGGCCCTCGGCGCGATCGAAGTCGGCGGCGACGTCGCGGTCACGTTCGTGCGCAAGGGCAAGGAGCAGGTGGCGACGGCGAAGAAGGCCGAAGCGAGCGAGCCCGCCGCGGCGCCGGCGAACGGCGACGAGCCGGGGCGCGATGGCCGTCTGCAGCGCCGCAGCGGCGGCAAGAGCGGCGGCACCCAGGTGCGCTGAACGCGCGGCCCGCCGCCAGCGCAGCGGCGGGTCAGCCCTTCGCCAGTTCGCGCAAGCGCAGCTGGCCGCACGCCGCCGACCGGTCGGCTCCTCGCTGCCGGCGCACGGTGACGTTCAACCCGCCGCGACGCAGCAGGTCGGCGAACGCGTCGACGCGCGCCGGGCTCGGCCGCCGCAGGCCGCGCGCCGCGGCGATTTCGTCGACCGGGTTCCATGGGATGAGGTTCACGGTGCACGGCAGGGCGCCGAGCACGTCGACCATCGCCGTGGCGTCCTGTGGCCGGTCGTTGGAGCCCTCCAGCAGCACGACCTCGTAGGTGACTTCGCGGCCCTTCTGGCCGAAGTAGCGGTGCGCAGCGGCGACGATCTCACGCACCGGGGCGGATGCGGTCGGCACCAGCTGCTTGCGCAGCGTGTCGTCGGCGGCGTGCAGCGACACGGCGAGGTTGTAGGACGGATCGGCGGCGGCGAAGCGTTCCATCTGCCGCGGGTAGCCCGACGTGCTGACGGTGATGCGGCGGGCGCCCATGTCGATGCCGTCGCCGTCGTGGATGCGCTCGAGCGCCGGCAACAGGTTGTCGAGGTTCAGCATGGGTTCGCCCATGCCCATGACGACCAGGTTGGTCAGGCGGCGATCCGCCGGCAGCCGCGACTTGGCGACCAGCACCTGCTCGGCGATCTCGCCGTTGGTCAGGTTGCGGCGCACGCCGAACATTCCCGAGGCGCAGAACACGCAGGCGACCGGGCAACCGACCTGCGTCGAGATGCACAGCGTCGTGCGTTCGCCGTCCGGGATGATCACGCACTCGACCGCTTCGCCGTCGGCGAGCCGCAGCAGCAGCTTCTGCGTGCCGTCGTCGGCGTCGTCGACCTTGTCGACGGTGGCGTGGCGCAGCCGGTGGCCGGCGGCCAGCGCCGTTCGCAGGGCCTGCGGCACGTTGCGCATCGCGTCGAACGAACTGGCGCCGTGGCGCCACAGCCAGTGCGCGACCTGGCGCGCCTGGAACGGCTTGCCGCCGGCTTCGGCGACGACTGTGGCCAGCGCCGCGTCGCTGAGGTCGGTCAGCGTCGCCATCAGGCCGAGTCGCGCTTGCGCACGCTGTCGTCGCCGCGCGCCTTCGGCCGCAGCTTCTCCTGCACGTAGTCGCCGGTGATGACGATGCGCTCGCCCTTGCGAGCGCCGATCTCGAACCGCAGGTCGAGCAGCACCTCTTCGAACATGGCGCGCAGCGACCGCACGCCGGTCTCGCGCTGCATCGCCTGGTCGGCGAGCACGCCGAGCGCCTCGTCGGTGAACTCGAGCTGGCAGCCGTCGAGCTCGAACATCGCCTTGTACTGCTTGATCAAGGCGTTCTTCGGCTCGGTCATCACGTTCAGGATCTCGGCGCGCGTCAGCGAACGCATCGGCACCGTGACCGGCAGGCGGCCGACGAACTCGGGGATCATGCCGAAGTCGATCAGGTCCTTCTGGTCGAGGTAGGGGATCAGGCGATCGCGCTCGGCGTGGCTCGTCACCAGGCCCATGTCGACCTGCGGGCCGTCGTCCTGCTGGCCGAAGCCGATCACCTTCTGGCCCAGGCGCCTGGCGATGAACTGCTCGATGCCGCTGAAGGTGCCGCCGCAGATGAACAGGATGTGCTCCGTGTTCACCTGGATGTAGCTCTGCTCGGGGTGCTTGCGGCCGCCTTGCGGCGGCACGTTGGCGACCGTGCCTTCCAGGATCTTCAACAGCGCCTGCTGCACACCTTCGCCGCTGACGTCGCGGGTGATCGAGACATTGCTGGTGGTGCGGCCGATCTTGTCGATCTCGTCGATGTAGACGATGCCCTGCTGGGCGCGTTCCACGTCGAAGTTGGCGTTCTGCAGCAGGCGCAGCAGGATGTTCTCGACGTCTTCGCCGACGTAGCCGGCTTCGGTCAGCGTGGTGGCGTCGGCGATCGCGAACGGCACGTCGAGGATCTTCGCCAGCGTGCGCGCCAGCAGCGTCTTGCCGGAGCCGGTGGGGCCGACCAGCAGGATGTTGCTCTTCTCGAGTTCGAGCTCGGGGTTGTGGAAGCGCGCGTGCAGCCGCTTGTAGTGGCCGTAGACCGCGACCGAGAGCACCTTCTTGGCGCGCTCCTGCCCGATGACGTAGTCGCCGAGCCGCTTCAGCATGGATTCCGGCGTCGGCACCTTGTCCTTCAGGACGAGGTCCTTGACGAACGTCGGCGGTGCGCCGCCGCCCTTCTGCTTGCGGTCCTCCTCCTTGAGGATCGTGTTGCAGATGTCGATGCACTCGTTGCAGATGTAGATCCCGGGCGGCCCGGAGATCAGGGACTGCACGTGATGGCGCGACTTCTCACAGAAGGTGCAGCGCTCGACCGTCTTGCCCTTGCCTGCCATGTCTTGCCTCGTGTTCGGTCGCGGTGGGCCATGCAGCTTAGCCGGGGCCCTGGCCGCGCGCGCGGTCGCCGATCGGCTTTCGCGCGCGATCGCCATCGGTGCGGCGCAGCGAGCCGGCGTCGGCGGGTTGCCGACGACCGCGCCGAGACCTCACTTGCTGGTCTGCACGATCTCGTCGATCAGGCCGTAGGCCTTCGCTTCGGCCGGGCCCATGAAGAAGTCGCGGTCGCTGTCGCGGTTGACGTCGGTGGCCGGGCGGTTGCAGTGGCGACCGAGGATCTCGCTGAGCGTGGTCTTCAGGCGCAGGATCTCGTCGGCCTGGATCGAGATGTCGATCGCGGTGCCGCCGACGCCGCCCCACGGCTGGTGGATCATGATGCGCGAGTGCGGCAGCGCGTGGCGCTTGCCCTTGGTGCCCGCGGCCAGCAGCACGGCGCCCATCGAAGCCGCCTGGCCGATGCAGTAGGTCGCGACCGGGCACTGCACGAACTGCATCGTGTCGTAGATCGCGAGGCCGGCGGTCACGCTGCCGCCCGGCGTGTTCAGGAACAGGTTGATGTCCTGGTTCTTGTTCTCCTTCTGCAGGAACAAGAGCTGAGCGATCACGGCGTTGGCGACGTTGTCGTCGATCGGCGTCCCGATGAACACGATCCGGTCCTCGAGCAACCGGCTGTAGATGTCGTAGACGCGCTCGCCGCGGCCGGTCTTCTCGATGACGGTGGGGATGAAGTAGCTGTTGGCGATGCTCATGGCTCGGCGAACGGGTTCGGGGTTAGCGGGCGAGCCTCGACGGCCCAGCGGATGCACGCGGCCCCCGTCGGACGGGGGCCGGACAGCCTGGGACTGTCGCGACTTCGCTCAACTGCCCTTCTTATCGACGATCTTGGCGTTCTCTCTGAGGAAATCACGGACCTTGCGCTCCAGCAGCGCCAGGCGCAGCTCGCCGAGCCGGTTCTCCCGCTCGAGGTGCTCGCGCACCTGGGCGGCGGAGAACTGCACGTTCTCGCTGCTGTTGGCGAGCGCGATCGCGCGCAGTTCGCCCTCGACGTCGTTCTCGGTGACGAACAGCTTGTTCTGCTTCGCCACCGCCTCGATCAGGAAGAACAGCCGCACGCGGCGCTCGGCGTCCTGTTGGGCCTCGGCCTGCGATTCTTCCAGCTTCTTCTGGATCTCTTCGTCCTTGGCGCCGTTCTGCTGCAGGCGCTGGGCCAGCGAGCCGAGGGCGGCCTGCTTCTGCTCCTCGACCAGCGACGGCGGCACCGGGATGGTGTGCTGCTCCATCAACTTCTGCAGGGCCTGCTCTTCCTGGCGGCCCTTGCCGAGGCGGGTCTTCTCCGCGGTGATGCGCTGCTGCAGGTCGGCGCGCAGCTCGGCGAGCGAGCCGAACTCGAGGCCCTTCGCCAGCTCTTCGTCGACCGGCGGCGGCGTCACGCGCAGCACCTCGGTGACCTTGGCGACGACCTTGCCCTGCTGGCCGCGCACTGCTTCCTTCTCGAAGTTGGCCGGGAAGGTGATCGCCATCTCGATGGTGGCGCCGGCCTTGGCGCCGATCACGGCCTGCGTGTAGGCGGCTTCGTCGACACCGTGCAGCGGCAGGCGGGTGTTCAGCTGGGCGGCGCTGCGGCTCAGCACTTCGGTGCCCTTGCCGTCGAGGAACGCGTAGTCGCACTTCAGGAAGTCGCCGTCGGCGGCGGCTTCGGTGGTCGGCTGGATCGTGCGCTTCTGGTGCACGATCTCCTTCAGCGCGTTGTCGACGTCGGCCTCCGACGCTTCCCCCTCGAAGCCTTCGACCTCGAGGCCCTTGCTGGCCTTCAGCTCGAAGGTCGGGCGCACGTCGATCTTGGCGACGAACTTCAGCTGCTGGCCCGGCTTGACCTCGAGCGTCTCGAAGTCGTCGATGGCGATGCGGCCGACGGGGTTCAGGTCCTTGCTGCGACAGGCCTCGCCGAAGAAGCGATTGAGCATCTGCTCCTTCGCCTCGGCCAGGATGCCGTTGCCGAAGCGCTTCTCGACCAGATTGCGCGGGACCTTGCCCGGCCGGAAGCCCTTCATGTGGATCTGCTGGGTCGCCGACTGGAACATCCGATCCAGGTGTTCGTTGACGAGCGTCGGCGGGACCGTGATGGTCAGGGAGCGGCTGCAGGGGCCGGTTTCGGCAACCTGGACTTCCATGGCGATGTCTGGCTAGCGGGAATGCGGCGCCGGCGCGGGTCGCGACGGCGAAAAGGGGGCGAACATCTTGTCGCCATGCTCCTGCGGGGTCAAGGCGACGCGCGGCCTTCGTCCCCACGAAGCACGAATCGGCAACTCGCTGGCGGCGCGCGGCACGGGTCGCGCGGCGCCCGTCAGGCTCGCTGGTGGGGACCGGTGGGGAGCGGCCGGGATCGGCGTCGAGCTGGCTGCTACTTGCCGCCGACCGGCTTGCCCAGCGACTGCAGGGCGGCCTTGACCTTGTCCTGCTGCAGCGTCTCCCGGAACACGGCGTCGTACTTGCCGATCGCTTCGATCTCGGCCGCCGGCAGGCCGGATTCCTTGATCAGCTTGATCAGGCTCTGCACCTTCTTGCGCCGGGCTTCGCACCGCATCATCCCGGCCACGGCCTTCTGCACCATCGCCGCCGTCTCGCCGGCCTTCTCCGCCGCGTGCACGAAGTCGTTGTAGGCCTCGTTGTAGTCCTCACTGGCGATCCCGAGCTGGCCGCGCAGTTCGTAGAGCGCCGCTTCGCCCTTGCGGCCCGGCTTCTTCAGCTGTTCGTCCAGCGCCCGCCGCAGGCGCGTGATGCCCTGTTTGTCGCCGAGGGCCTGGATGGTCAGCGCCGCCTGCAGGCCGAGGTCGTTCAGCTCGCCCTTCTGGATGATGTCGGTCAGGTTGCGGATCGTCGGCTCGTGGTCGCGCGGGGCGATCGTCGCCAGCGCCTCGATCAGCCGCTTGGTGTCGCGCCAGTCGATGCGCTCGCGGCTCAGCAGCGGCAGCAGTTCGCGGGCCACCTGGTCGTGTTCGCGCACGGCGGCGGCGAAGTAGTCGATGTAGGCCGGCAGCAGCTTGTTGTCCTTCTCGTTGGTGTAGGCGGTGCGAACGAGTTCGAGCACGCTCGGACTGCCGATGGCCGCGAGGCAATCGAGTGCTTCGAGCCGAACGCTGCGGTCGGCCGACGCCAGCATCGCCGCGACCTTCGGGGCGGCGCCGACAGCGCGGCGACGGCCCAGCGCTTCCAGCACGAGCCGCCGCGTCTCCGCCTTCGGCTGGTCGAGCAGGTCGAGCAGCAGCGTCGTCGCCGCCGGGGTCTCGCTCGCGCCGAGCAGGCGGATCGCCTCGCCGCGCGCCGTCTCGCTCTGACCGAGCGCCAGCTCGACCAGGGCGCCGAACTGCTCCGCGAGTTCGCAGCGCGCCAGCAGCCTGCCGCAGTTGCTGGCCAGATGGCGCGCCGCATCGGTGTTCTGGGCCGGCGTGAGGTGCGCCAGCAGCTCCGGCACGACGGCGTCACCCAAGGCGAGGATCGTCTCGAAGCGGCCATCGAGCGTGGCCTTGTTGGCGTCGTATTCGACGCTCAGGTCGGCCACGAACGGCTCGAGCAGTTTGCCCTCGGGGTGGCGTGAGGCGCGTTCGCGCGCCAGCTTGCCGAGTTCGGCCACAGGCACCTGCGCGCTGCTGGTCGCGAGCGGCAGCACCAGCACCAGGGCGGAGCACACGAGGGATCGGAGGTGGCTCGTGGAACGGGTCGGCGCGCGGCGCGATGGCGGCATGGCGCGAGTCTAGGTGCCTTGCCGGCAACTGCACAAGGCGCGCCCCGCGCGCTGGTTCGCCGCTGGCAACGGCGCTGCAGTCGCGGCCCGCTGTCGGTCGATGGCTAGGGCATGTGGACCTACGTGCTTCGTCATCGATTGCTGTTGCGGGCGATCTACGCGCGGTCGGAGCCGGTCGTCTGACGCGTGTGGCTGGCACGCGGCGCCGCCGGTTGGTGGTCGCGCCCGACGAACGGCCCTTGCCTTCGTCGCCGCCGTTCGAAAAGCTAGGCGGTGGTGACTCGTGACTTCGACGTGATCGTGGTCGGCGGCGGCCACGCCGGCGTGGAAGCGGCGACGGCTGCCGCGCGCCTTGGCTGTCGCACGGCGATGGTGGTGCTCGATCCGGCGGCGATCGGCCGCATGTCGTGCAACCCGGCGATCGGCGGGCTCGCCAAGGGCCAGCTGGTGCGCGAGGTCGACGCGCTCGGCGGCGAGATGGGGGTCGTCACCGACCAGACCGGCATCCAGTTCCGGATGCTGAACACGAGCAAAGGGCCGGCGGTGCGCTCGCCGCGCGCGCAGTGCGATCGCGATGCCTACAACCGCGCGATGGTCGCGCGCGTGCTCGGCTACGCGAACCTGACGGTGGTCGCGGGCGAGGCCGTGGCGCTGCGCCGCAGCGGCGACGGCGCCGCGATCGCCGGCGTGGCGCTGGCCGACGGCTCGCAGCTGGCGGCGCCGGCGTTGGTGCTGACGACGGGCACGTTCCTCGGTGGCCGCTTGTTCGCCGGCGCCTGGGAACAACCCGGCGGCCGCCACGGCGAAGCGCCGGCGGCGCGCATCAGCGCGTCGCTGCGCGAATGCGGGCTGCGTCTTGGGCGGCACAAGACCGGCACGCCGCCGCGGCTGCACCGCGACTCGATCGACTTCACCGGCCTCGAACCGCAGCCCGGCGACGACCCGCCACAGCCGTTCTCGTTCCGCACCAAGCGGCTCGACACCGTCCAGATGCACTGCTGGCTGACGCGCACGACGCCGGCGACGCACGCGATCATCCGCGCCAACGCGCACCACTCGCCGATGTTCCAGGGCCGCATCCAGGGGGTCGGCCCGCGCTACTGCCCGAGCGTCGAGGACAAGGTCGTGCGCTTCGCCGAGCAGGACTCGCACCCGATCTTCCTCGAGCCCGAAGGCCGCGATTCGGTCGAGATCTACCCGAACGGCGTGTCGACCAGCCTGCCGGCCGAAGTGCAGGTCGCGTTCCTGCGCACGATCCCGGGCCTCGAGCGGGTCGAGGTGCTGCGGCCCGGCTACGCGGTCGAGTACGACTACATCCTGACCGACCAGATCCGCGGCGACCTGCAGGTGGCGACGGTGCGCGGCCTGTTCGCCGCCGGCCAGATCAACGGCACCAGCGGCTACGAAGAAGCGGCGGGGCAGGGTCTCGTCGCCGGCCTCAACGCGGCGCGTTTCGCGCGCGGGCAGGACTCGTTCGTGTTCGATCGCGCGACCGCCTACCTCGGCGTCATGGTCGACGATCTCTGCCGCGTGAACCCGACCGAGCCATACCGGATGTTCACCAGCCGCGCCGAGTTCCGATTGCTGCTGCGCAGCGACAACGCCGACCGGCGGTTGACGCCGATCGGCGAACGGCTCGGCCTCGTCGATGCGGCGCAGGCCGCCGGCGTGCAGCAGAAGGAGCAGCGCATCGCGGCGGCGCGCAAGTGGCTCGACCTGCGCCGGCACGAGGGCCGAACGCTGACCGAGTGGCTGCGGCGGCCCGAGGTCGACACAGCGCAGCTGCTGGTCTGGGACGAGACGCTGCGCGGCATGGCGCTGTCGCCGGCCGAGCTGGCCGAGGTCGAGGCCGAAGTGAAGTACGCGGGCTATGTCGAACGGCAGGCGATGGAGGTGGCGCGCCTCCAGCGCATGGAGCAGCGGCGCATTCCCGCGACGTTCGACTACGCGGCGATCCCGGGCCTCAGCAACGAAGCGCGCGCGCGACTGCTGCAACGGCGGCCCTTGACGCTCGGCGAGGCGTCGCGCATCGCCGGCGTGCGTCAAGCCGACGTGCAGTTGCTGTTGGTCAAACTAGGGCGCTGATGCGCGGTGCGCCGCGCGCCGCTCACATCTGCAGCACGGCCTTGATCAGGCCTTCGATGTCGCCGGCCGCTGGCGCTGCGGCGCTGCGGCGCACCTTCTCGACCTTGTCGCGCGCATCCTTCTCGCTGTAGCCGAGCGTGACCAGCGCGGCGATCGCATCGTCGTTCGTCTGGTTCGGCAGCGGGCGTTCGCCGGCGGCCGGCAGGTCGAGCTTCGCCATCGCGTCGCGCAGCTCGAGGCACAAGCGCTCGGCGGTCTTCTGGCCGACGCCCTTCACCGCCTTCAGCGCCGCGGTGTCGCCCCGGGCGATCGCCAGCGCCAGGTCGTGCGGCGCGAACACGCTGAGCAGCGCGAGCGCCAGCGTCGGTCCGACGCCGCTGACCGACAGCAGCTTCTTCGCCAGTTCGCGCTCGGCGCGCGACGCGAAGCCGAGCAGCGACGGCGTGCCGTCTACCACGTGCAGGATGGTGAACACCTGGCAGGTGGCGCCGACTTTCAGCTCGGTGGCCGAACTCAAGCTGATGCGCAGCTCGTAGCCGACGCCTCCGCAACGGACCACGGCGCGCGAGGCGCTCTTGTCGACGACGTCGCCGAGCAGGTGGTCGTACATGCGCGGGGATCCGCCGAGGCGGCGATCAGCCGCGCAGCGACAGCCCGAACTCGTCGAGCTTGGTCTTGATCTCGTTCAGCGAGGTCTGGCCGAAGTTCGGGCACGCCAGCAACTCGGCCTCGGTCTTCTGCGCGAGGTCGCCGATCGTGCGGATCTTCAGCAGATCGACGATGCGGCGGCTGCGGACCGACAAGTCGAGCTCGCTGATCGGGCGACGCGACGGGTCCGGGCTGTTCGGGTCCGGCTGCTCTTCGAGGCGCGCCGCCGGCTCGGACATCTCGCCGAGGTCCTTGCTCATCAGTTCGTCGGCCGTCATGCCGAGGCGGAGTCCCTTGTTCTTCAGGATCTCCTTGATCTCGGTCAGCGACGTCTCGCCGAAGTTCTTGTAGCTGAGCAGCTCGGCTTCGGTCTTCTTGACCAGGTCGCCGAGCGTGCGGATGTTCATCTTCGCGAGGCAGTTGCGCGAACGGACCGACAGCTCGAAGTCGTTGATCGGCGTGCGCAGCAGCTTGTTGCGCTTGTCGTCGCGGCGCTCCTGGTCCTCGTCGTAGTACATGTTCAGCGCCGCGGCCGCATCGCGGCGATACAGGCGCGCGCGCGAGTTGTCCGGGTTCGCCTGCAGCGCCAGGTCGAAGCACTGCATGGCGCGGCGGTAGTTGCCCATGTCCTCGTAGAGGATGCCGAGATTGACCACGCAGGCGACGTTGACCGGCGGCGACATCAGCGCGCGCTCGTAGAGCTCGCGCGCCTCTTCGTCCTCGCCGCGCAGGTCGACGTTCAGCGCGAGGCGGAACAAGGCCTGCTTGTGGTTCGGATCGGCCGCCATCACCTCGTCGTAGAGCTCGATCGCCTTGGTGACGTCGCGATTCAGTTCGGCGACGCGGCCCGAGTAGTACTTGCGGTCGTTCTCGCCGAGCAGCGCATTGCACTTCTCGACGTCCTTGGTCAACCGCTCGGCCTCGTTGGCGTAGTCGAGAGCGCGCAGCCACACCAGCGCTTGCGCCGGATCGGACTCGCGCTTGTTCAGCAGTTTCGCCGCATCGTCGAGGTTGCCGACGGCGGCCAGGCTGCTGGCGAGGCACAAGGCGACGACCGGGTTGGCCTTGTCGGCCTGGAGCAGCGAGATCGCATCCTGGTGCCGGCCGAGGGCCCACAAGGCGATGCCGCGGGCCGTGCCCTTGGCGCGGGGGTCCTGCAGCCAGTCGCGCAACTGCTGCAGCGCATCGACCGATTGGAACACGGCGGCGCGGAAGGCATCGAGCTTGGTCGGCGTGATGTCGCCGGACAGCAGCGAAGCGGGGTCGAGCGAAGGGATGGGGGCGTTCGTGACCGTGTCCGTCATCGTGATCGTGCGTCGCTGGGTGCGGGAGCGGCTCGCGAGTTGCTGCCGGGGGCCCGAGCCCACAAAGGGGCGGGGAGCCTAGGGGTTGGTCGGGGTCGCGGTCAAGTTGTCAGCTGGCGCGGGCGATCGCTGCCGCGTAGACGGCGGCGAGGTCGGCCGCCATCGCCCCGAAGCCGCGGGCCAAAGGCCGCGCTGCCTGCGCCATGCGCGCCACCAGCCGCCGGTCCGCGCACATTCCGCGCAGCGCCTCCGTCCAGGCGCCGACGTCGCCCGGGGGCAGCACCCGCCCGGCCTCGCCGTCGGCGACTGCGTCCTGAAGGCCGCCGATGCGGCTGACCAGCACCGGGCGACCTGCCGCCAAGGCTTCGCGCACGGTCAGCCCGAAGGCCTCGTGCCACAGCGCCGGCGCCGCCAGCACGTCGATCTCCGACAGCAGCTCCGGCAGTTCGCCGAGCCCGTAGGGGCCGAAGTAGTGCACGCCGCTGCCGGGCTGCAGCCGTTGGAAGCAGCGCGTGCCGTAGCTCTCGTCGCCGTGGTAGGGCACGACGTTCCCGTGGATGCGCAACACCGCGGCGCCGCGCGGCAGGGCCGCCATCGCGTCGAGCAGCACGTGCAGGCCCTTGCTCGGCATCACCGTGCCGAAGTAGCCGACGCGCAGTGGGCCGGGCCCTGTCGCCGGCGGTGGCAGTTGCTGCAAGCGTTCGGTGTCGACCCCGTTCTCGACGACGACGAAGCGGTCGGCGGGCACACCGAGAGCCACGAACGGCGGGATGGCGCGCGCACTCGGCACCACCAATTGTTGCGGCAGCGCCAGCGCCTGCAGGGCGTCGGCGTGCACGCGGGCGACCTTGGCTTCGCGATCGCCGTCGCCGAGCCACCAAGGGAACGTCGCCTGCAGGCATTCGCCGCAGCGGCGCAGTTCGGCGGTCTCGCAGGCTTCGCCGCGGTGGTGGAACATCTGGCCGCGCGGGCAGAACAGCCAGTAGTCGTGCAGCGTCAGCACGGTCGGCACGGCCGCGGCGCGCAGGGCCTGCAGGCTGTCGAGCGACATGCCGGTCAGGTGGTGCACGTGGGCGACGTCGAAGCGCACGCCGACGCTGGCGCGGCTGGCGAGGAACCGCTGCATCGCCGCTGCCATCGGCTCGCTGCGGTAGATGTCGGCCAGCGTGTGCACGTTCTCCCAGCGGTAGGCCACGCGGTGGATGCGCGGGGCGTCGCCAGGCAGCGTCGTCCATTCTCCTTGCTTGGTGCCCGGCAAGTGGCCGCGCGCGAAGATCTCGACCTCGTGGCCGGCGGCGACCAGCGCCCTGGCCAAGCCATCGACGTGCTGCTCGACCCCACCGACGCTGTCGGGCGGCAGGCCGTGGCTCACCAGCAGGATGTGCATCTGCGCACCATGCCTGCCTGACTGCTGCTGCGCAATCGAGGTTTGACCGCCCGCGGTTTCGCCGCTAGGCTCCCCGCCCCTTTATCCAGTCGAGGACGGCCGCAAGGTGCGGTGTCGCCTCGCGCGAGTGCCGCCATGAAGCTCAAGGTCCGTCGTTCGAAGGTGAAGCGTCTGAAGAAGGTCGGGTTCCGCACCCGCAGCAAGACCACCGGTGGCCGCAAGGTCATCAAGCGCAAGATCAAGCGCTCGGGCAAATTCCGCGTCGGCTGATCGGCGCCGACAGCTCTGCAGCCATAGCAGCTGCAGCCATAGCAGCTGCAGCCAAACGCTGCAGCGACAGCGGAGCGCCGGCGACAGCAGCTCCGCATTTCCCGCGCGACTTCGTCGGTGCCTCGGCTACGAGGGCCGCGGAGCCGCGCGGCGTCGTTTCGGCATTGGCGAGGGTGCTCGGCGCGGTTGATCGCGGCGCGGTTTGATCGCGAATAGGCGCCAGCTGGTGCCACGGCATCACCGGCGTGCCACGGAACCACCGGCGATGTAGTGCTTCGCCTGCGGCGTCTTGCGAGCTACGGGCGATCCTTCGACCGCGGTGCCCGCGGACGCAGGCGCGCACCAATCTGCGCTGCCGGTCCGGCGGGCTACCAGTTCCGCCCTTTCACGTGCCCGGCAGCTGGCGCTTCAGGAACGCCATGTCGTCGGCGTACTGAGTCAGTCCCTTGCGGTCCGCTTCCGGCATCTTCTTCGTGAAGCTGGCGGTGATGCGCACGCCGCCGTCGGTCGCCACCTCGGTCGAGTCGACCGTCGCCGCCGTCTGGAACGGCTCCTGGCGGATCATCTTCACGTGGAACTTCAGCTGCACCTCGCTGCCCGCGATGAACAGCTGCTTGGCCTGGTCGGCGTTGATGCCGTGCTTGGTGCCGTTCCACAGGAACTGGATCTTCTGGCCGTTGACGTTCGACATCAGGCCGATCAGCGCCTTCTTGCCGCCGATCATCTTGTTGCGGATGTCGTCGGCGAACGAGATGACGACCTTCTCCTGATCGACCGGGACCTCGCCGGCGAGTTCCTTCTGGTTCAGGTGGCGGATGATCGCCTTGGTCGCGTCCTTCTCGGTGTCGCACAGCGAGATCAGCTTGTCGATGCCGACCTTCGTCATGACGTCGCGCACGACCGGCGACGGCTGCGAGATCACCAGTTCGCCACCCTCGGCGCGACAGAGCTTGTGGGCCTTGATGACGGCACCGAGCGCGGTCGAGTTGATGAACTTGACCAGGCGCATCTCCAGGATCATGTGGCTGATGCCGCGCTGGACCAGGCCTTCGACGTCCTGCATCAGGGCCGGGACGAAGAACGTGTCGAACTCGCCCTTGAGGGTGAGGATGGCGTAGTCGTCGTGCAGGATCTTGTCGATCTTCATGGGCGGTGCGGCAAGCGGGGGTCTCAGACCGGTGGGAGAGGGCGGGGATTCTGGCCGCCACCGCGATCAAGTGCAACGGTCGGTGCGAAGGCACCTGTTTCCTTGCTCGACTCGGCTGCGTCGGCCACCTAGAGTCCGCCCGCGGCATGAAGTGGCCATGGTCCAAGAAAGACGAGCCGGCGCCGCCGCCGGCGCGAAAGGAGACGTCCCCGGCGGCCCATGGGCGCGGCGGGGAGCGTGAAACGTCGACGATCCTGACCGGCGATGCGACCCAGGACTCGCGGTCGCTGCAGATCCTGCTCGACACGATCGCGGCGGTCACCGCCAACATCGACCTCGACACCGTGCTGCGCGACATCGTCGACCGTTCGCTGCAGGTCACCAGCGCCGAGCGCGCGATCCTGCTGCTCGGCGAGCAGCCCGATGACCTGTCGGTGCGCATGGCGATGGACCGGGAAGGCCGGTCGCTGACCGGCGAACTGCAGTGGAGCCGCAGCCTCGTGCGCCGCTGCCTCGAGGACGGCGTCGCCGTGCGTTCCGTCGTGCAGTCCGACCAGGAAGCGCTCGAGCTGGGCCAGTCGGTCTACGACCTCAAGCTGCGCGCCGTGATGTGCGCGCCGATGCGCGCCCGCAATCGCACGGTCGGCGTCATCTACGTCGACTCGCGCGCCGTGCGCCGCGAGTTCTCGTCGCGCGACCTGGCGCTGTTCGGCGCCATCTCGGCGCAGTTGGCGATCTCGGTCGAGAACGCGCGCCTGCACGCCGACTCGCTCGAGAAGGTCCGCCTGCAGAAGGACGTCGAGATCGCGCGCCGCATCCAGCAGCACCTGCTGCCGCCGGTGCCGAACCACCTGACCGGTCTGCAACTCGGCCTGCGCTACGTCGCTGCCGAGCAGGCATCCGGCGACACCTACGATCTGGTGCCGCTCAGCGACGGTCGCCTCGCGGTGATGATCGGCGACGTCACCGGCCACGGCGTTGGCGCGGCGCTGCTGACCCACGCCGTGCAAGCAGCGCTGCGCAGCTACCTCGAACTGATCGACGATGCGGCGACGGTGGTGACCCGCATCAACCAGCGGCTCGTCGCCGGCGTCGAGACCGGCAACTTCATGTCGTTGTTGCTCGCGATCATCGATCCGAAGGCGCGCACGCTCGAATACGTGAACGCCGGTCACCCTGGGCTCGTGCTGAGCCGCGCGTCGGGCGTCAGCGTGCTGGAGAAGACCGGCATGGTGCTCGGCGTCGTCGGCGACCAGGTCTACCACGCGAGTCCGAAGGTCGAGCTGCAGCCGGGCGACCTGCTGTTCTTCCACACCGATGGTGTCGACGAGGCGATGTCGCCGCGGCGAGAGATGTTCGGCAACGAACGCCTGCAGGCGGTGCTGGCGCGGGCGCAGAACCTCGCGGCAGAAGAAGTCGTCGGCGCCGTCGAAGAAGGGCTGTGGCAGCACGTCGCCAACGGCGCCGTCGAAGACGACTTCACGATGATCGCCGTCAAGCTGTCGTGAACGTGCCCAGACCGAACCTGCCCTGATCGAAGCCATCTGCCCTGACCCAAGCCATGGCGTGAGGTGTGGCCGGACCTCGCCTCGCAGCCGCAGACCGCCGGCCCGAATCCGTCGCCGAACATGACGAACGCAACTCGACCCGGCCTCGTGCCGATCCTCGCCATCGCCGGCGTCCTGCTGTTCGGTGGCGGTGGTTTCTGGATCTGGAGCCAGATCCGCCACTCGCAGGCACACGCGGCGCAGCGCGAAGCAGCGCTCGCGGCGACGACGGCGGCGCTGACGCAGCGCCCGGTCGACGCCGACGCCATCGGCCGCTGCGTCGCCAGCTTGCGCAAGATCGTGGGTTTCGACGACGACCGCGAGCTGCGCGCGGCCGAAGCCCAGCTCGAGCTGGCGCGGGATCGCGCCGAGGTCGCCGAGGAGCGCTTCGTCTCGCTCGCGGCGGAGCCCGGCGCGTCGATCGCCGAGCAGCGCCTCGCCGCGCGCATCCTGTTGCGCCGGCACGAAGCCGACCTCGGCGACCGAGCCGCTGGTGCGCTGGCGAACGTCTTCGGCTACAGCAGCGCGGCCTACCAGGCGGACCGGCGTCCGGCCGATCTGCTGCGCGCGTGGCAGGCTGCGGAGCGCCTCGGGCGCAGCGACGACGCCAAGCGCTGTGCCGCCGATCTCGCTCGCGACCACGCTGGCAGTGCTGAGCACCGCTTCGTCGCTGCGGCGATGGCGTTCGGCGCCAACACCGGCATCGCCGAGGCCGAGCAGAGTCTCGCTGGCCTGGAGGACGTGCCGGCGGAGTTCGCGGCGATGGCCGCGCAGGCGCAGCTGCTCGCTGGCGACGTGCCCGCGGCCGTGCGCACGGTCGATGCGGCGCTGGCGCGTTCGCCCGGTCTGGCGTTGGTGCGGACCGTCGCCGCCAACGTCTTCCACGCGTGCGCCCTTGGCAGCGCCGCCGGCAGCGCCGATCGCGCCACCTGGGCGGCGCGGCGCGATGCGCAGCTCGACTGGCTCGAACGACTCCCCGATCTCGCCGACGAGCGCCGCGCCTTCCTGCGCAGCCTGCGCGACGTGCGCTGACCCGGACGCGCGTCAGCGAGCGCAGCAGGCCAGTGCTCCGGCGACCGCGGCGAACAGCGGCGCCACGGCGATCCGCGGCAGGCCGAGGTTCTGCAGCACGTGGGTCAGATGCCGGCGATCGCCGACCCAAGGCGGCACGCCGAGCACCAGTCGCGCGACGACGACCTGCACGAAGTCGGCGCATTGCACGGCGACCGCCGCCAGCTGGTGGCTGGCCCATGGCAGGCTGTGCGCGCCGACCAGCAAGCCGAGCGCGTAGGCGCCGCTGTCGCCGAGGAACAGTCGCGGCCGCGGCCAGTTCCACGGCACGAACGCCAACGCCGCCCACGCCGCCGCCTCGGCGCCGAGCGCGAACAGGCTGACCGCCGACAGCGCGGCGCAGACGCCGTCGGTGTTGTCGAGGAAGTTGGTGGCGTTGGTCAGCACGAACACCCACGCGGTCGCCAGCAGCCACGCGATGGGCTGCTGCCACGGCGGGAACCACGCCGCGGCGGCGAGCATCGCGGCGACACCGAGTGCCACCGCCTTCGGGCGCCAGCCGAGTTCGCGGCTGCATTCCTTGTAGCAGTCGTCGACGAAGCCGGTCGTGGTGGCGAGGACGACGGCGGCCAGCAGCCATGGCGAGGCCGCCGGCAAGAGCCACGGCAGCAGCGCGATCGGCAGCAGCACGCCGGCGAGCGGGATCGGCCGCGCGTGCTGCTTCCGGCCGGGGCGCGGTGGGTCGTCGGGCAACCAGCCGCGCACGCGGCGATTGACGAAATCGCCGACGAACAACACCAGCGTCGCCAGCGGCAGGGCGTAGGCGGCGGCGATCATCGGTAGAGGCCGCGCTCGGCGATGGAGGCGCGCACCGTCGGCAGCAGCT
>JBILEY010000071.1:0-16708 GCA_044351865.1 Planctomycetota bacterium
CGAGGCGCGGGCGATCGCCGAAGTCGACCTCGACGGTGACCTGCACGCGCTGCGCGCGCAGCGGCACGGTCGCAACGGCGACGAAACACGCCAGGGCGAGCGCCCGGCGGGTGAGAGAGAAGACGCGAGAATGGCCCGACCGCGCGCTGCGGCCGTGCCTGGGCACGATGTTCGACAACGGAAGTCTCCTGTCCGCGAGAGACCGACCTTGCTGCGTCCGGGCCGTCTTCTGACTCGCGCGTCGTCCTCGGCCTGCCCTTCCCGGTCCTTGGACCAGTGGTGACGCAGGCGTCGTCAGCGCTCACAGCGGCGGGACCGTGCGGGATTCACACCACGCTTCCGATACCCGGACGAACGCACGCTACGTGGTGTCGTGACGTGCGGCAAGCTCGTCGTCGTGCGCCCGGTTCAGTCCGAAGCCTGCAGTCGGAAGGTGATCGTCTGCTCGCAGTGGCCAGGCCCCGCGGCGAAGCGCCACTGCCGCACCGCGGCCGTCGCCGCTGCGTCGAGCACTTCGTGGCCCGAGCTGCGCACGACGGTGACGTCCTGCACGAGGCCGGCGGCGTCGCATTCGATGCCGAGCACGACGGTGCCCTGCCAACCGCGCCGGCGCGCGATCGTCGGGTAGGCGGGTGGTTGGTCCGTGCCCGCGATCGGCACGAGGGTGCGCACACTCGGTGCACTCGGTGCGTTGGCCGCAGGGGACACGGCGGGCGGCGGTGGCGTGGGCGCAGGCGGCGCTGCGACGACGCGATGCTGCATGGCGGCAGCGGCGACGCGGCACCGTTCGCGCAGCGTGCACGGCTCGGCGGCTTCGGTGGCAGGTGCGGGCAGGGCCTCGTCGGCGCGATCGGGTTCCGGCCAGTCGACGACGGCATCGAGCGGCGCTTCTTCGCGGCGCACGTCGCATTCGATCGCCTCGCGCAGCACAGCGGCGTTCCTCGCCTCGCTGGCGAACGCTTCGAAGCGGACCAGCGGCGGGTTCGCGCGCTGCTTCGCCGACCGCGCGCCGACGAGGCACGCGAACGTCACCAGCAGGCCGGCGTGGGCCACCGCCGACCACAGCAGCGAACTGCGCGCGAGCCCCATGGTCAGAACCGCGCCGTGAAGGCGAGCCGCAGCGTGAACGGCTCGACCGGATGGAAGTGCACGTCGTCGACCGGCCCGGCTTCGCCCGGCAACTGCGAGGCGTAGAAGTACTCGATGTCGCTGTCGCGGCGATCGAGCAGGTTGAGCACGTCGAGCGTGAACTCGCGGCTGTCGTCGAGACGGAACGTCGCGCGCGCGTTCAGCAGCGTCGACGCGCTCGAACGCACCGAGCCGTCCTCGAGCAGCGGACGGCGTCCGAGATGGCGCAGCCGCAAGCCGGTCGAGAGGCGATCCGTCCAGTCGATGCCGACCGCACCGACCAGCGTCAGCGGCACCGAGCCCGGGATGCGGTCGCCGGCGGGATCGTCGCCGCGGAAGCGCGCGCGGTTGGCGGTGACGTCGAGGTCGAGGGCCAACCACGAAGTCGGGCGCCAGTGGTTCGCGAACTCGAGGCCGAAGCGGCGCGAACCGCGGTTCGGCTCGGTGGCGCCGGCGTCGCCGACGAAGACCAGTTCGCTGTCGAGCTCGAGCGCCCAGGCCGACAGCGTCGACTGCAGGCCCGCGATCGCCGTCGTGCGCACGCCGAGCTCGGCGCCGCGGCTCTGCACCAGCGGATCGACCGGCGTACCGTCGTCGGGCGCCGCGGTCGACGGATCGTCGCGCAGCAGCACGCCGCGGCCGTCGTTGCTGTGGAAGCCGGTGCCGACGTTGCCGTAGAGCTCGGTGTCGGCCCACGGACCGAGCACCACGCCGGCCTTGCCGCTGGCGATGCCGTCCGCGGCGTTGCCGGAGTTCGCCGCGTTGTCGCCTTCGACGTCGAACCAGTAGTGGTCGCCGCGCACGCCGACGTAGGAACGCAGCCACGAACTCGGCTCGACGCGCAGCTCCGTCCAGGCGGCGAGCGAGTGCTGGCGCACGTCGTCGGCGCGCACGGTCGACAGCCGCCGGCGCGCGCGGGAGGCGCGCAGGCCGTTCCGGATGTCGTCGCCGCGCAGCTCGCTGCCGACCGTGAACTCGGCGGGCACGCCAGCGAGGTCGAATGCGAAGCTGCGCGACAGGTCGTAGCCGTAGGTCGCGCGCGCGTCGTTCTGTTCGAACTGGTCGCCGTTGGTCGGGTCGCTCAGCGCGTAGGTGAAGTTCGACCACAGGTCGAGCTCGTAGTGGAACGCGTAGCCGACGGCACGCAGAGAGCCGTTGCGCACCTGCGGCGTCCATTCGGCGACGCCGCCGAACCACGAGGTGATGCCGCCGGTGGTCGGATCGAGCGAGTCGAAGCGGCCGATCGCGCCGCTGCGCACCGCGCGCTGCGGGATCTGGTCGGTCGACGTCCAGTCGGCGGTGTGCGCGAACGCAGCGAGTCGCAGTTCGTCGGTCGACCACGACACGTACGCGTTCTGCTTCGTGTAGTCCTGGTCGACGTTCCAGCGGCCATCGGTGCGCTGCAGTTCGACGGCCACCAGCAGCGTGCCGTCGCCGACGCGGTGCGAATCGGCCAGCACCGTGCGCGCGTGGTCGTAGCTGCCGCCTTCGAGGCGCAGGAAGCCGCGGTCGAGCTTGCGCACGTAGTCGATGTCGACGGCGCCCGCGGAGGAGAAGTCGCCGTCGCGCACGTCGTACGGGCCGAGGCGCCAGCGCACGGTGTCGACGAGCTCGGGGATCAGCGGGTTCAGGTCGGTGTAGCCCTGGCCGTGGCCGTGGCTCGGCAGGTTCAGCGGCACGCCGAACAGCGTGGTCGCGAGGTCGGTGCCGTGGTCGAGGTTGAAGCCGCGCGCGAACAGCTGGTTGCTCTTGCCGCTGCCGCTGTGCTGCGTCACCACCACACCGGGCACGGCTTCGAGCACTTCGGCCGGTCGCAGCATCGCGCGCCGGCGCAGGTCCTGCTGGCCGACGACGCCTTCGCTCGCGGCGCTGGCGGTGCCGACGAGGCTGTCGGCGCGGCCTTCGACGACGATCGTCGGCAAGCGCGTGTCGCCGGCGGGCGGGTCCTGCGGCAACAGCAGGGCGGCGAACAAAGCGGAGGGGTTCATGGTGGTGCGGGTGGATCAGGCGACGCGTTCGACCAGCCACAGCACGCCGGCGAGGCCGACGAGCACGGACACGCAATCGAGCACGCGCCAGCGGGGGAGGGTGCGCGCCGCAAAGGCGAGCAGCGGCAACGCGGCGATCGCGAACGCCAGCTGCCCGACTTCGACGCCGAGGTTGAAGGTCAAGAGCGGGAGCAACGTGTCGTCGCCGACGCGCAGTTCGGCGAGCACGTTCGCGAAGCCGAAGCCGTGCACGAGGCCGAAGGCGAACGCCAGCGGCCAGCGATGGGTGGCACCGCGATGCCGCAGGTTGGCGACGGCGACGACGACGATCGAGGCGGCGATGCCGGCTTCGACGAGGCCCGCCGGCAGCCCGACGAGGCCGGTCGCCGCGGCCAGCAGCGTCAGCGAGTGCGCGACGGTGAAGGCGGTGATCGTCGCCACGGCACTGCGCCACGTGATGCCGGCGGCGAACAGCGCCAGCAGGAACGCCAGGTGGTCGAAGCCGATCAGGATGTGCTCGATGCCGAGCACGAAGAACGTGCCCGCTTGCCCGAAGCCGGTCGCCGGCACGTCGTCGGCGGGCACGGCGAACGTGGCGTTCGTCGGCTGCAGCAGTGCGTCGGCCTGCACGGCGCCGGCGGAGTCGACGACCGCGATGTAGCAGCGGTGCCCGCGCGCCAGGTGCTGCAGCACCGGCAGCTGCAGCGTGGCGGCGCCGTCGCCAATGCCGGCGAAGCGCAGCGTCAGCTCGACGTCGCGGTTCTCGGCGAGACGGGCGTCGAGCAGCTCGACCGCAGGCGCCGGCGCACCGGCGAGTACGAACGACGTCGCCGCCAGGCGGCGCAGCACCGGCGCGGCGCGGACGAGTTCGTCGGCTGCGATCGCGCCGTCGCGATCGTGGTCCACGGTCGCGGCGACGGCCGCGAAGTCGGCGTTGGCGAACGCCGCGTGCACGTGCAGTTCCTGCGGGGCGCGGCGCACGTGGACCGAACTGAGGCCGGGATCGTGCGGGAGCGGCAGCTCGGCGAACAACGAACAGGCGAGGAGCAGCGAAGTCAGCATGGCGGGCTGGGGCGGTGGGCGCGGCGGGCGGCATCGCCGTCGGCGACCGCTCGTGTCCGCGCACCAGCAGGAGAGGTGCAGCGGGGCTGCGCCGTGTCGGTGCCGGGCGAGTTGCCGCGGCGGGGCCCGCGGCGCACGGTGGCGCCGCGGGCGAGCGTTCCGCCGCCGGGCTCAGTCGTGGCTGTGCACGCGCCCGTTCTGCGGCGGCGCCGCGTACGGGAACACGCGGTTGTAGGCGACGTCGTTGCGGTCGACGTTGTCGCCGGCCTGGCGGATCACCGGCGGCGTGACACGCAGGTCGCTGATCACCGCGCTGACGCCGATGTCGTAGACGTCGTCGCCCCAGCGCCGCCCGTTCGGCCAACCGCCGGGCACCATGGTGTTCTGCAGCGGGCTGAACAGCAGGTCGCCGCCGAAGATCGACAGCCGCGAGAAGC
Source organism: Planctomycetota bacterium (assembly GCA_044351865.1). Classification (GTDB taxonomy): domain Bacteria; phylum Planctomycetota; class UBA1135; order UBA1135; family UBA2386; genus UBA2386. Next base: position 4,616 of record JBILEY010000071.1, read on the forward strand.
CGGCGTCGTCGGGATTCGTCGGGTGGTTCGGGCCACCGCCCGCGAGGCGCACCGGCGCCGTAGACAGGTCGACCTTGATCACGTCCGGGATGAAGATGCCGGCGAGGTCGGTGCGGTTCGTCGTGATGCCCGGGATCGGGTTCGGCGCGAACACCAGTGCGTTCAGCAGCGCCGCCAGTTCCGGCGTGTTCGCGTACTGCGCGAACAACTGCGCGTCGGTCTCCGGCGTCAGCCGGTTGTAGGCGTCCTTGTCCTGGATGGCGACGAACGCCTCGCAGAACAGCGGGTTGCCCTGGCGACCGATCTGCACGATCTCGCCGAACTGCAGCGGGCCCATCGTGCTCGTGCGCAGCTCGATCGACTGCCGGTAGGTGCTGGCGTGCACGCCGACCACCTGCATGTCGCCGCCGATGCGGCTCAGCGGCACCTGCAGCGCCATGGTGTGCACGTTGAAGCCCTTCTGGCTGTCCTTGCCCGGATTGCGCAGCGACAGCAGGTCGAAGGTGGCGCCGATGTCGGCGTAGAAGCCGTCGTCGCGCTGGCCGGCCCACGCGCGGTGGCCGTCGCTCAGCTGCGCGATCGTCTGCTGCGTGTAGAGGTCGAGCTGCGCTGCCGTCGCGACGCCGTCGCGCACCGGACCGTCGCCGCTGGCGTTGTTGTAGTGCGGCGTGGCGCGGCCCTGGTTGTTCGGCGGCACGACGCCGGTGCCGAGCACGGTGACGCCGCGGCCACCGGGATGCCAGTCGATCTCGAGCACGTCGTAGCGCTGCGTCAGGTTCTGCGCCGCGTCGTCGACGTTCTGCACGACGCCCGTGTACGACTGCAGGATCGACTGCTGCGTCTTGTACGAGGTGCGGAACAGGAACACGTAGCTGTACGACTTGCGCCCGGTGGCGAGGTCGGCGCCCGTCGACACGTGCATCGCGTAGGCGACGCGATCGTCGAAGTTGAACTTGTTCGGGCCGATGCCCGGATCCTCGAACGGGTAGACCGCCAGCGCGAGGTTCAGGAACTTGCCGTTGTTCGGTGCGGCGCCGACGAACGCATAGACGTCGGTCGTGTTCGCCGCGTCGTCGAGCGTGATCAGGGGCGCGTCCATGTGGCTCGACGCCAGCAGCGACGCACTGCTCGCGGCCATGGCCGCGAACGAGAGAAGGAACTTGTTCATCGTGGGTTCTCCAGCGGACAGAACGGCCCGGCGACGGCCGGACCGGGGTTGGTGACGCGGCGCACGGCGCCGAGCCACCGACGGTGGTCAGACGGCGGTGGTCAGAGCCGCGCCTGCAGCGAAGCCAGCAGCGCACGCTCGCTCGGCAGCAGCGCGGCGAGGCCGGCGGCGGCGGACTGCGCGCGACTGCGAGCGTTCTCGCGATCGCCGGCGGCGTCGGCGATCAAGGCACCGTGCAGGTGCACACGCGCATCGACGGTGCCGGATGCCAGTGCTTCGCGCATCGCGGCCGTGGCGCCGGCGAGGTCGCCGCTGCGCCAGCGCGCCAGCGCCGCGACGTCGTGCGTCAGTGCGTCCTGGCGGGTGCGCAGCTCCGCCTCGGCGAGGCGCAGCGCCAGCTGGCGGTCGCCGTCGGTCGTCGCCAGCCACGCGGCGAAGGTGCGCGGGTCCTCGCGTTCGCCCTGGCGTCGCAGGTCCGCGGCATGGCGCCCGGCGTCGGCTTCGCGCTGCGCTGCCCGCAGCGCGTCGACCAGCGCCCACGCGTGTTCGGGCAACGGCGACACCGCGACCGCGCGTTCGAGACTCGCACACGCCGCGGCGACATCGCCGAGGGCCAGCGCGGCGCGGCCATGCGCGAGCAGTGCGCCCGGGTGGTCGGGCAGCTGCTGCAGCGCCAGGTCGGCGAACGCGCGCGCGGTCGCCGCGTCGTTGGCGTGCAGCTCGAGCGTGGCGCGGCGCGCCAGCACCCACGCCATCGAATCCGGATCGCGCGTGCTGCCGGCGGAAGCGGCCAGCGCCAGCAGTTCGCGGCAACCGGCGAGGTCGCCCTGCACCCAGCGCAGCTGCGCCGCGCGCGCATAGCTCTGCAGGCACGGCTTCAGGTCGAGCATGCGCTGGTAGACGTCGCGCGCTTCGTCGGTGCGGCCGAGGTCGAGCAGCACGTCGCCGAGCAGGCCGTGGTCGAGGAACAGGCCGCGCTCGCGCACCAGGCGCCGCGCGACGACTTCGGCCGCCGCGAAGTCGTGCAGTGAGTGGCGCACGTGGCCGCGCACGAGCTCGGCTGCGTGCACGCCGCCGCCGTCGCGCGGCATCGCGTCGGCGCACGCTTCGGCGAGGCGATAGAAGCCGGGATCGCCACTGCCGCGCGCCTTCGCGACGAACATCGTCGCCAGCCGTTCGAGCCGCGGTACGTCCGGCTTCTCGGCGACCTTGGCCTGCGTGTCGCGGATGCGCTGGTCGAGGTCGCCGCTGCCGGCGTGCGGCGCCAGCGCGATGCGCAAGGCCGGCGACGCTGGGGCGGCCGCGGCTTTGGCGTTCGCGTCGGTGCGTTGGCAGGCGGCCAGCATGACGACCGACAGCAGGAGCGGGAGTGCGGAGCGACGGGCGACGACCATGCCCCTGTCAGGTAGTCGGGCGCGCGGCGATGTCAGCGCGACGCTGGGCGTTCGTGCGCGGCAACGCCAACGGAGAAGAAGGGACGAACGCGAAGGCTCGCCGTGGCGCCGCAAGGTCGATGGCGTGGGCGACCGTGTCGGGTAGCGCGCCGCGAAATCCCCTGACATGCCGGCCCTCGGCCTTACCTGAACGGATCGGCGGTGCGCACAGCCCTGCCCGTGCGACGACCCTGCCGCTACCGTGCCAACGCCCTCCCTGATGGACTCCCGCCCAAGCAAGCGCCTCGTCGACCACGCCGCAGCAGGCGACGCGCAGGCATTGGACCAGCTGTTCGCGCGTTCGCTGCCGCGGCTGCGGCGGCTGCTGGCGCTGAAGGCGGGCTCGGCGCTGCGCGGCGCCGAGCTCGACGACCTGGTGCAGGAGGCCTACCTCGAAGCGACGCGGCAGTTCCAGGACTACACCTACCAGGGGCCGGACTCGTTCTTCCGCTGGCTGGCGACGGTGGCGCTGCATCGGCTCGCCAACCTGCAGCGCATGGCGGTGGCGCAGAAGCGCGACCAGCGGCGCGAACGCCCGCTGCAAGGCGACGGCAGCACGCTGATCCCCGGCGGTGTGCAACCGGCCGATGGCGGGCCCGGGCCGCGCACGCTGCTGGTCGGCGCCGAAGCGCAGGACCTGGTCGAGCGCGCGCTGGCGACGTTGTCCGCCGACGACCGCGAAGTGATCACGCTGGCGCGGGTGCAGGGGCTGTCGCTGCAGGAGATCGCCGAGCGCGTCGGCCGCACGCGCAACGCTGTCGCACTGTTGCTCAGCCGCGCGCTGCGCAAGTTGAAGGCGGCGATGGGCGAAGCGGACGGCGACGACCGGCCGGGTGCCGAGCCGTGAATCACGATCCCGAACCTGGCGACGGGCCGCCGAGCGACGACGAACTCGATCGCGCGATCGGCGAGTGGCTGCTGCGCAAGGAGGACGATCCGGCGCTGCTGCCCGGCGACTTCGCGCGCCAGCTGCCGCCGTCGCTGCGCAGCGTGTTCCTGCACGAGATCGAGTCGCTCGCCGACCTCGACGTCGCCGCCACGCAGTCGGCCCCGCGCGACCTGCCGCGGCGCTTCGGCGACTTCCGCATCCTCGGCGAACTCGGCCGCGGTGCCATGGGCGCCGTGTTCGCGGCCGAACAGGTGTCGCGCGGCCGGCGCGTGGCGCTCAAGGTGATGCACCAGCACGTCGCCGGCGAGGCGCAGGCGCGTTCGCGCTTCCGCCGCGAAGCGCACACCGCCGCGTCGCTGGAGCATCCTGGCATCGTGCCGGTGCTCGAGTTCGGCGAGACCGACGGCAACGCGTGGCTGGCGATGAACTACGTCGACGGCCGGTCGCTGCAGCGCCTGATCGCCGCGGCGCGCGATCCGCGCGACATCGACCATGCGCGCGCTCGGCAGGTGCTCGACGATCCGCGCCGCGTGGCCGCGGCCATCGCCGGCGTCGCCGAAGCGCTGGCGTTCGCGCACGACCATGGCGTCGTGCACCGCGACGTGAAGCCGGCCAACCTGATGGTCGACGGCGCCGGGCGCTTCCTCGTGCTCGACTTCGGTCTCGCGACCGCGCTCGATCGCGACGCGCCGACGCTGACGCGCACCGGCGACTTCTTCGGCACGCCGCTCTACATGGCGCCGGAACAAGCGAAGGGAGCCGAGAACGGCACGCCGGCCAGCGACGTCTATTCGCTCGGCGCCGTGCTCTACGAGTGCATCGCCGGCGAGCCCGCGTTCGCGCCGGGGCCGCTCGCCGCCGTGCTCGACGCGATCCTGCGCGTCGACGTGGTCGATCCGCGCCGCCGCCGTGCGTCGGTTCCCGAGGCCTTGGCGCGCATCGCGCTGCAGTGCCTCGAGAAGGACCCGCGCGATCGCTATCCGTCGGCCGCGGCGCTGGCCGCCGACCTGCGACGCTTCGCGCGCGGCGAGTCGGTGACGGCGCGCAGCAGCGGCGTCGTGCGGGCGCTGCGCCGTTGGCGGCGTCGACCGCGGCGCCTCGTCGCCGCGTTCCTGGTCGTCGCGCTGCTGGTCGTCGCCGCGGTGGTGGCGTGGCGGCAGAACGCGGTCGCGGGCGGCCTGCAGACGCAGCTCGACCTGCAGCAGGTCGACGACCTGCTCGCGCGCGGTCCCGAACGCGTGACGGCGTTCGGCGGGGCGTCGCGGCGGTTCTACGCGCGGCTCGGGCTCGTCGGCCTCGGCGACCGCGACGCGGGACGTTCGCCGGCGGCGGTGCGCGCGCTGGCGCTGGCGGCAGCGACGGTGGCGCGCACGCCGGACGACGCCGCCGCGCTGCGCACGTTGGCGATCGCTTGCATCGACGTCGGCGACGACGACGCGGCCAGCGAGAAGGCGATCCGCAGTCTGCTCGCGTGCACCGACTGCACCGCGGCGGATCGCACGATGGCGGCCGTCTGGTTGCGGCAGCAGGGGCGCGACGACGAAGCGCTGGCGCTGCGGGAGCCACTCGCCAGCAGCGATCCCGACGTCGCCTACTGGCTCGGCTTCTGGCACCAGGACGAACAGGACCACGTGCGTGCGATCGATGCGTTCACGCGCGCGCTGGCCAGCACCGAGCTGCCGACGGAGCGCCGCTACTGGGCGCTGCTGCACCGCGGGTGGTGCCGCACGTGCCCCGACGTGCTGCAGCTGCAAGCGGCGCAGGACGACCTGTTGCAGGCGGCAGCCCTGCGGCCGCAGCATGCGACGCCGCTGCTGCTGGTCGCGGCGCTGCGCTGCCTGCTGGCCGGAGTGCCCGCCGATCTGGACGGGCCGGTGGCGATGGTGCAGAAGGCGCTGGCCGGCGCCGAGCCGTGGCTGCACGTGCTGGCGGCGCGCGTGCTGCTGGCGATGGCCGAGGCCGGAACGGTGGCGAGCGGCCCGTTGGCGTTCGGCGCCGAGTTCTCGCCGTTGGCGGTGCTGCCGGTGCGACCCGAGTTCGCGCGCGCGTTCGCCGATCTGGCGCTCGGCCTGCTCGACGGCGTGGTGGCGCGGTCCGCAGCGGAGCCGGAGGCCGAGTTGCTGCGCCTCACTGCGCTGGCGTTGCTCGGTCGCGGTGAGGAAGCGCTGCAGGCAGCGGCGCGGCTGCGGAGCACGTGGCCCACGGCCAGCGCCGTCGCCGTCGACCTGCAGATCGCGCGCGTGCACCTGGCGAACGGTTCGCCGGCGCGTGCGCTGGCGGTGCTCGGCTCCGTGCTGGCGCTCGATCCGTCGTCGATTCCCGCGCGGCGCCTCGAAGCGCTGGCCGCGGCCCAGGTCGGCGACGCGACGCGGCAGCTCGCCGCACTCGACGCGTTGGCGCAGCGGCTCGCGGCCACGGCCCGCGAGGTGTGCGTGTTCCCCGATGCGGCAGCGATGCTGCCCGAGGTGCAGCTGGCGCGCGTGCGCGTGCTGCAGTCGCTCGGCCGCGTCGACGACGCAAGGCGTCTGCTGACCGACGGCGACTTCGGCGGCCCACTGGCCGGCGCCGCCAGTGTGCGGGTGCAAGCCCAGCGACGCGCGCTGCTCGTCGCTTCGTTCGGCAGCGAGTCGACGGCTGCGATGGCGCCGCCGGCGATCGACTCGTCGTCGCCGTTGCGTTGGCTGCTCGCGCCTGCAGTCGCGGCCACCGTCGACCCGAGAGACGCAGCCGTGCGGGCCGCACTGTGGCGCGGTTGGTTGCCGGCGTCGGTGCGCGTGGCGTCGGATCCGCGCCTCGACCCCGTGCTGCAGCGGCTCGGGCAGCAGGTGCCGAGCGACGTCGACAACGCGCCGTTCGCGGCCGTCGCCGCCAATCTCGCGGCACTCGCCGACGCGCCCGGCGGAACGGATCGCGTGCTGGCGCGCGTCGACGCGCAGTTGGCCGCAGCGCCGGACCACGAGGAGGCGCGGCTGCTGCGCGCGGTGTTGCTGCAGCGCAGCGGGCGCGATCGCGAGGCGCTGGAGTGCCTGCGCAACGGCGGCGCGCTCGTCGGCGACGACCTGCGCGTTCGCTACCTGTCCGCGGTGATCGCGCAGTCGCTCGGCGAACGCGACCTGCTGCGCGCCGTGCTGCAGCGCGGTGACGGCACGCTGTCGGCGAACGAGCTCGACCTGGCCGCGGCGCTGGTGCCGATCGCAAAGCGCCCGCGCGGCGCCGAGCTGCTGTCGGCAGCCGACTGAGCGACGCGCGCCACTGCGCGCCGGCGCGATCTGCAGGTTCGCCCGACATGACGAACCGCCACTGCACCTTGCATGGGGACCAAGGAAACGATCCCCATGAAGAAGACCAAGTCGATGCTCCTCTCCACCGCGGTCGCCGGCCTGCTGTTCGGCACGGCCGCCACCACGCTGACCTCGTGCGCTGCTTCGGGCGGCCAGGCCACCATCGAGCGCCACGCCTGCAAGGGCATGAACTCGTGCAAGGGCCAGGGCGGCTGCAAGACCGAGCAGAATTCGTGCAAGGGCATGAACGCCTGCAAGGGCCAGGGTGGTTGCAAGACCGCCAGCTCGTGCGCGGCCAAGCACGCTTGCAAAGGCCAGAACTCGTGCAAGGGCCAAGGTGGCTGCAAGACCGAGAAGAACGCCTGCGCCGGCAAGAACGCGTGCAAGGGCCAGGGCGGCTGCCGCACGGCGAAGTGACGAACGCGCCCGGCGCCGACGGGGCCGGGCGGAGGAACCATGCGCGCACTGCCGCACAACGCGTTGGGTCTCGGGCTGCGGCCGCCGCACTATCGCGACATCCTCGCGTCGGCGCCGCCGCTCGACTTCTTCGAGGTCCTGTCGGAGAACTACATGCACACCGGCGGTCGCCCGGTGCGCATGCTCGATCGCATCGCCGAGCGCTATCCGGTGGTGCTGCACGGCGTGTCGATGAACATCGCTGGCACCGACCCGCTCGATCGCGACTACCTGCGCGAACTGCGCGCGCTGCAGCGCCGCTGCGGTGCCGGCTGGATCAGCGACCACCTGTGCTGGACCGCGGTCGACGGCGTGCAGCTGCACGACCTGCTGCCGATCCCGTACACGGAAGCGGCGATGCGCCACGTCGCCGCGCGCGTTCGCCAGGTGCAGGACGCGCTGGAGCAACCGCTGGTGCTCGAGAACCCGAGCACCTACGTGCAGTTCGCCGACGCCGACTACGGCGAGGCCGAGTTCCTGTCGGAGCTGGTGCGTCGCACGGGCTGCAAGCTGCTGGTCGACGTCAACAACGTGTTCGTCAGCGCCCACAACCACGGCTTCGACGCCGAGGCGTGGCTGCGCGCGGTGCCGTGGCCGCACGTCGTCTACCTGCATCTGGCCGGGCACAGCGAACTGCCGACGCACCTGCTCGACACCCACGACCAGCCGGTGCGGCGTGAGGTGTGGCGGCTGCACGCGCTGGCGCAGCAGCTCGGCGGTGGGCTGCCGACGGTGCTCGAACGCGACGACGCGATCCCGCCGTTGGCCGAGCTCGTCGACGAACTGCGCCGCGGGGCCGGCGCGGTCGCGCGCGCACCGCGGCGCGGAGTGGCGTCGTGAGCCGCGCGGCCGATCGTCGCGCCCTGCAGGCCGTGCAGCGTTGGTTCGCGGGCGTCGTCGTGGATCCACACGGTGTGCGCGCAGCGCTGCGCCGTCGCGGCGACAAGGCGCCGCGCGCTGCCGCGATGGTGACGCCCGGCGTCGGCACGACGACGGTGCGGCTGCAGGTCTACGGCGAGGCCTACTTCGCGCGTCTCGTCGACGTGTTGGCCGGCGACTATCCGGCCCTGCGCGCTGCGGTCGGCGAACGGCGCTTCGCCGCGTGGGCGCGCCGCTACCTGGTGCGATGCCCGAGCCGGCACCCGAACCTGAACCAGCTCGGCGCGCGCTTCCCGCGGCACGTTCGCACCGTCGAACGGGCCGACGGCGTCGCCGCGGCGCTGGCGCGGATCGAACTGGCGGTGTCGAAGGCCTTCGACGCCCCGGCGGGCGAGCCGCTGCCGGCGTCGGCGCTCGCCGACGTGCCGCCGGCGCGCTGGCAGCGCCTGCGCCTCGACGTGCATCCGAGCGTGCAGCTGCTGCGCGTTCCGGCCGCCGCCGCCGATCGTTACGTGGCGTGGGGCGCGGGCGGATCGCCGCCGCGGCGCGCCGGCCACGTGCACCTGTGCGTGCTGCGCATCGGGGAGCAGGTGCAGCGCTTCGAGCTGCCTGCCGCCGCAGCGCAGGTGCTGCGCCGGCTGCAGCGCGGCGAACGCTTCGGCCGCGCCCTTGCCGGTGTGCCGGCGAAGGCTCCGGTCGACGCCTGGTTCGCGCGCTGGCGCGCCGACGGCGTGTTCGTCGCGCTGCGTTGACGACCGATGCGGCGGCGCGCGGACCGGGGGCAGGGTCGCGACTTCGGCGCTGCTCGCGGCCGTCCCGGTGGCGCGTCGGGATCGAGCGATTCCACTTGGCATGCCCGCGAGGCGCGCCATTGGCAAGTCCCATGGGGTAGCAAGCCCTTGACTGTGGCGAGCAAGCCCCCAAGATGCAGACAAGTCTCTCTGGAAATACGGTGCTGCCGAATCAAATCGGCCCGAGCCGTTGGTTAATATTGTGACCCAAGCTCATTCCAAAGCCCAGGTTGCGTCTAGCGAAGCAAAGACGCCAATTCCGGAAGGACGCAAGTCCGAGAGTCAAGCCCACAAGGCCAACTCGCCCTCGCCAAAGGACTCCGGGATGAATCAAAAGAAAAAGTACGCGCTCGCGGGTGGTGGCTACTGCCTCTACGCCCCGCGCTTTCCGCGCTTCCAGGACGCGCCCGGCTTCGCCGACGAGGCGTGCATCGGCAACGCCCTGGTGCCGTCGGTCTTCTTCTTGTCGTTCCTCGAGAACGGTCGCCCGCTGCACCTGAATCACCGTTCGACGCAGGTCGACGACGGGCGCGCGACGGTCACGTTCGACGAGCCGGGTGGCCTGAAGGTCGTCGAGAAGCGCTTCGTCACCCAGGACGACCGCTTCGTCAGCGAGCTCGAGCTGAGCAACACGGCGAAGACCGATCGCGAGATCACCGTCGTGCAGTGGACGACGACCGATCCCGAAGGGGAGCCGGTGTCGCTCGAAGGCGACAGCTTCCGCATCCGTCGCCTGCTGAAGGACGGCAACAAGGCCGAGGTGCCGGCGGACATCCACTACAACAATCCGGACAGCAAGGGCGCGCGCTGCCTGCAGGCGTACTTCGCCGAGGGCGGCAGCGACCGGCCGGACTTCGAGGAGACGCCCTGGTTCGAGCTCGAAGCGCTGCCGACGCCGCGCGCCAAGCGCCCGATGGAGAAGCCGAGCCCGATCATCGCCGGCTCGCGCGTCTACTGCGGCCTGTTCCGCCCAGTGCCACTGAAGGCGGGCCAGAAGGTGGCCCATCGCTTCGAAGCGAACCTGATCTTCAAGGGCAAGGGCATCAACTTCCGCGCCCGTCGCCCGGACACCAAGGACGAGGTCGGTTGGGCGTCGTTCTGGGAGAAGGTCCCGAAGTTCCACTGCGACAGCAAGGAACTCGAGCGCGTCGTCCGCCACCGCTTCGAGCTGCTCTACCTGCTGCGCCAGCCGCACGGTGCCGGCCTGTTCTCGTCGCCGTCGGTGTGCGAGGGCAACGGCCCGTTCCACCAGCCGTCGAGCTTCACCACGCCGGCGATCATGCGCGAGGCGCGGTGGCTGCAGGATCCGACGCTGGCGCGCGGATGCTTGAAGGCGTTCTTCGAGAACATCCACCACAACGGCCAGGTGCCCGGTCGGCTCTACATGACCGGCACCGACCCGAACGACTTCTTCCACGCCGACTGGGGCGGTGGCTTCGAGGCTCTCGACGCCATCCACCCGGACAAGGCGACGAAGAAGGCGGTGCTGATGGCGATGCAGCGCTACGTGAAGTGGCTCGCCAACAACCGCGATCCGGAGGGCAGCGGCCTCACCGACATCGTCAACCACTTCGAAGCCGGCCAGGAGTTCTCGCGCCGCTACACGGTGATCGACGACAAGGCCGACCGCGCCATCGAGTTCACCGAGCAGTTCCGGCTGAAGGGCATCGACGCGTCGGTGTTCCGCTACCGGATGGTGAAGTGGCTCTACAAGGTCGCCGAGGAGATCCAGGAGAAGGCGATGGCCAACCGCTTCCAGGCGGAGGCCGAAGTCATCCTGGACACCATCCGCAAGAAGATGTGGGACGAGAAGGCGGGTCTGTTCATGGACCTCGACCCCGACAACCGCCGCAAGACCAACGTCAAGGCGGCCGTCGGCTTCTACCCGCTCGCGACCGACATCCCGAACCAGAAGCAGGTCGATCGCATGCTCGACACGCTGAGCGACCGCGAGGAGTTCTGGACCAAGTACCCGGTCCCGAGCATCTCGGTCAGCGACTCGACGTTCGACGGCACCGGCCGCTGGAAGGGCACGCGCAAGAACTGCCCGTGGAACGGCCGCGTCTGGCCGGTGATCAACACGCACATCCTCGAGGGCCTGACCTACTGGGCCGAGCGCGGCAACAAGCGCGCGCAGAAGCTCGCCAACGAGCTGCTGAAGAAGACGGTGACGATGTTGAGCGGCGCCTGCGAAGGCAGCGAGGCGGCGAACTCGTTCGAGCACTACCACCCGGAGACCGGCGTCGGCTCGCGCTACCGCGGCGTCGACCTGTATCTGAACGCGTTCGTGCTCGACAACATCTTCCGCATCGCCTGCGGCTTCGCGATCCGCTACGGCGAGGTGCAGGACGATCCGCTCGGCGAGGCGATCGACTTCAAGCTGCAGGGCATGCCGCTCGGCAACAAGCTCTACGACGTCGACCGCAAGAACGGTCGGCTGCGCGTGCAGCAGCAGTGACGATGCGAGCGGGGCCCGGGTGGGCCCCGCAGCGTTCCGGGCCGTGCCCTGCCAGCGTAGGCTGTGGTGGTGATCACCCTCGCCGACGTCCACACCGCCGCCGAACGCATCCGTGGCCACGTGCACCGCACCCCGGTGCTGACCAGCGCCACGCTCGACCGCGAGCTCGGCGCGCGGGTGTTCTGCAAAGCGGAGAACCTGCAGAAGGTCGGCGCCTTCAAGGCGCGCGGCGCCTGCAACGCAGTGTTCGCGCTCGACGACGCAGCGGCGGCGCGCGGCGTCATCACGCACAGCAGCGGCAATCATGCGGCGGCGCTGGCCTACGCGGCGAGGAAGCGCGGCGTGCCGGCGCGCGTCGTGATGCCGGACTCGGCGCCGCGGGTGAAGGTCGACGCCGTGCGCGGCTATGGCGCCGAGATCCGCTTCTGCAAGCAGACCGAACGCGACGCCGTCTGTGCTTCGTGGCAGCGCGAGACCGGGGCCACGATGGTGCACCCGTTCGAGAACCTGCACGTGATCGCCGGCCAAGCCACAGCGGCGCTCGAGCTGCTCGACGAAGTGCCCGACCTCGACGTCGTCGTGGCGCCGGTCGGCGGCGGCGGCCTGTGCGCGGGCACGGCGGTGGTCGTGCGCGCGTTGCGCCCAGCGGCGCAGATGATCGGCGCCGAGCCGAAGGCCGTCGACGACGCGGCGCGTTCGATGGCGACCGGCGTGCGGCAGCCGCGCGTCGACGGGGCC
>JBILEY010000380.1:0-5174 GCA_044351865.1 Planctomycetota bacterium
ACTGAGGCCCGGCATCATCACGTCGGTCACCAGCATCTCGAAGTCGCCCGCGGTGGCGGCGAGTTCGAGCGCGCGTTCGCCCGACTCGGCGACCAGCAGCTCGTGGCCGTGCAGCCGCAGGATGCGGGCGGCGAGCTCGCGGTTGGCGTCGTCGTCCTCGACCAGCAGGATGCGCGCGCGCCGCAGCTGGCCTGCTGGCGGCGGCGGCGGTGCCGGGGTCTCGGCGAGTGCTTCGACGCGCGGCCAGCTCACGTCGAAGCAAGCGCCGGCACCGGGAGCGCTCTGCACCGTGATGCTGCCGCCGGCGCGGGTGGCGATGCCGTAGACGGTGGCGAGGCCGAGGCCAGAGCCCTTGCCCGGCTCCTTGGTGGTGAAGAACGGTTCGAACAGGCGCGCTTGCACGTGTTCGTCCATGCCGACGCCGGTGTCGCGCACACGCAGCAGCACGTGGTCTTCGCCGTGGGGCTGAACGGCGATCTGCAGCGTGCCACCTCGAGGCATCGCGTCGCGCGCGTTGACCGCGAGGTTCATCAGCACCTGCTGGAACTGCACCTTGTCGGTGTGCACGTGGTTCCCGCGCTGCGTGGCGACGTCGAGGCGCACTTCGGCACCGACCAGCTGCCGCAGCATCGGCGTGGTCTCCTCGACCAGCACCGCCGGATCGAACACTTCGGCCCGCACGACCTGCTTCTTGCCGAAGGCCAGCAGCTGCTCGGTCAGCCGCGCGCCGCGCAGTGCCGCCTTCTGGATCTGCGCCCCGAACTCGCGCCCCGGATGCTCCGGCGGCAGCTCGCCGTCGAGCGCTTCGGCGAAGCCGAGCACCGCGGTCAGGATGTTGTTGAAGTCGTGGGCGACGCCACCGGCGAGCATGCCGACGGCCTCGAGCTTCTGCGACTGCCGCAGCTGGTCCTCGAGCAGGCGGCGCGTGCGTTCGGCGGCGACGCGTTCGGCCACGTCCCAGGTGAACACGACCACGGCCTCGATCGCGCCGCTCGGCGCGAACACCGGGAACAGCACGTTGTCGTACCAGGTGGTGCCGGTGCGCTTGCCCCAGCGGCGGTAGTCGTCGCGCTCGAAGTCGACCTCGACGCGCAGGATCGACGTCGACTCGCCGCGGCGGCAGCGTTCGAACGCGGCGGCGAGCCCGGTGGCGCGCGCCTGCTCGTCGCCGAGCAGGTTGTAGGCCCCGACGAATCCGTCGCTGCCCGGCAGGCCGAGCACGTTCTGCATCGCCTGGTTGAGGCGCAGCGAGGTGCCGTCGGGTCGGAAGATCTGGATGCCGATCGGACTGCCTTCGAGCACCGCGGTGAGGAAGCGTTCGCGCTCGCGCACGCGCGCTTCGGCCGCCGTGCGCGCGATCGCCTCGAGGGCCACCGCCAGTTGGCTGCTGACCGCGCAGGCGAAGTCGATCTCGTCGCGGCGCCACGTGTGCGGCCGCTGCACGTGCTCGAGGCACAGCGTGCCGTGGTTGCGGCCGCCGTAGCGGATCACCGCTTCGAGGCGCGAGCTGATCCCCTGGCGCAGCAGGTGCGCTGCGGCGAGGCGCGCGGTGCGCGGATCGGTGCGCACGTCGTCGATGTCGAGGTAGAGCGTGTCGTGCAACGCCGCGAACGTGCCGGGGAACTCCGACTCGTGCAGCACGGTGCCGGCGTCGTGGCGATCGCTCGCGCGGTCGTAGCAGTCGTCGCAGACGAGCATGCGGCCGTCGGCGGTGAAGCGCCAGAACGACACGCGCGCGCAGTCGTGCACCGCCGCCAGGCGTTCGGTCAGCGAGCGCACGAGGTCGCGGATGTCACCGCTGGCGGTCGGCTGGTTGGTCAGCCACGACAGCAGGCGCTGGCGTTGCTGTTCGTAGGCGAGCTGTTCGCGTGTGCGGGCCTCGGCGGCGCGGCGTTCGGTGACGTCCTGCACGAAGCCGAGCATGCGCACCGGGCGATCGTCCTGGTCGCGCAGCACGGTGCCGGTGCCGGTGAACGTGCGCACGCTGCCGTCGGGGCGCACGACGCGCGCTTCGTGCTGGTAGCGCCGCCGCTCGCGCACCGCCGCTGCGACTTCGGCTTCGAGCCCGGCGAGATCGTCGGGATGGATGCGTTCGCGGAAGTGCTGGTAGGTGACCGCGAAGTCCGCGTCGGCCGGATAGCCGAACAGCTCGTAGTGGAACGCCGACCAGGTGATCGTCCCGCGCAGCATGTCCCAGTCGAACATGCCGAACTGCCCGGCGTCGATCGCGAGCCGCAGGCGCTCGCTGTTCTCGCGCATCGCCGCGGCTTCGCGCTGGCGCTCGCCGATGTCGCGGTCGATGGCGAGGATCGCCGGGCGACCTTGCCACGAGAGACGGCAGGCACGCGCCTCGATCGGCAGCAGGCTGCCGTCCTTGCGGCGATGCCAGCCCTCGAACGTGATCGTCTCGCCGCTGCGCACGCGCGCGATGCGATCCTGGGCGTGCTCGGCGGTCTGCGGTGCGTCGAGTGTCGCCACGATCGAGCGACCGAGCAGTTCGTGCTCTTCGTAGCCGTAGCCCGCCGCCGCCGCGCGATTGACGTAGAGGATGCGCCCCGCGTCGTCGCCGTCGAGACCGAGCACGAACACGGGATCGGGGATGTGGTCGGCGAGCGTGCGGAACTGCTGTTCGCGCTCGACCAGTTCGGCGGTCGCGCGGTCGATCTCGGTGACGTCGCGCAGCACCGACAGGTGCAGGCCAGGGCGGATGTTGGTGACGGCGCGGAACTCGAACGTGCGCAGCCGGCCGCCAGCCGCACACAGCTGCACGCGGCCCTCGGCGTGGTCGCGGGCGAGGAACGCGGGCCACGTCTGCAGCACGCGCTCGCGGTGGTCCGGCGGCGCCAGGTCGGCGACGCTCAGCTGGCGCATCTGTTCGCGCGACAGGCCGAACGCGGCGCACGCCGCCGGATTGGCGTCGACATAGCGCGCCTCGTCGTCGGCGAGCAGCATCGGCTCCAGCGCCGCTTCGAACACCGCCGCCAGTCGCTGCGCCGGATTGCCGTTCCGCATCGCCGTCGCCGGATCGTCGGGATGGTGCCAGCTGAGCAGCGCACTGTTCGGCTCACCGACCCGCGGCGGCAGCGGCTGCAGGCGCACGATCGCCGGCGAGTTGCCGGTGCCGTGCCAGCGACCGGGGCGTCGCGCGACGACGGCATGCAGCAAGGCGGTGGCGTCCGTCGCATTCAGGCCGAGGCCCTGCAGCAGATCCGGCAGGCCCTTCGCGGCCAGACCGCCGCTGCTCCGCCATGCCGCAGCATTGGCGAACACGATCGTCGCGGTCGTGGCCTGGACGTGCAGCAGCGCGGCCGGCAGATCGATCGCGTCGATCAGGGCGCGTTGGCTGACGTCGACCGTTCCCGGACGGGGGAGTTCGGGTCGCTCGTCCATGGGGCAGAAGTCCCGGGTCGCAGGATACGGGCCTCGGCGCCTCTACGCGCGATGGGGGCTGCGAAAGTCGGGGTTCGAGGCCGGCCCGATGGGCGGGGCGCGGCGGGGGCTCGGTGCGGCTGGCAGTCAGATGGTGATCAGGTAGCCGTAGTAGCCCATGGCCGTCAGCACGAGGATCTCACGCAATTCCGAGCCGTGCGGGCTGAAGCAGCGCCAGCGGCGGTGGCTGCCGCGGTGTCCGAGATCCTCGATGCGGCTGCCGTCTTCGCCCTCCAGCAGTTCGGTCAGCTGGCCCGCGGCTGCGGGCCAACACAAATCGAACCGGGTCCCGGTGCGATCGGCGACCGTCCAGGAGCAGGTCGTGGTCTCGAAGACGACCCAGCCGGCGTCGCCGCCGACTTCGACTTCGTGCAGCAGCGCCGCCGCGATGTCGCCGCGCGGGCGCGACAGTGCGGCCTGCAGCAGGGGCTCGGAGTCGGCGACGACGAGGAAGCGATCGTCGACGACGGTGCTCCAGGTCGCGGGCGACGTCTGGCCGAGTCCGACTTGGCGTTCGCCGTGCATGCGAACCGTTCGACCGGCGATCGTTCCAAGCGGTTCGCCGAGTGCTTCGAACTCCTCCCGCGGAACGCCGGCCGCTCCGTAGTCGGCGATGGTGACCCCCTCGAACCACTGCCTGCGCGACAAGACCGACCAGGCGGAGTTCGCATCGACCGTGTCCGGCGCCGGCACGTTCGCGGGGCGTCCGCAGCGAACCTCGAGCAGCCTCTTGGACGTTCGTCGTACCCCGGGCGCCACGACCTCGCAGTCGGACAGCATCAGCCGGTCCATGCCCTGCGGGACGAAGACCAGTGCATCGGCGAAGCGGCCGACGAACGGATGCTGCAGGTGCGCCGGCGACGACGGTGCGCCTGTGCATGCGACCAGCAACAGGCTCAGGGTTGCGCAAGGAGAGATCCGCATGGTGCTGGGTGACGATCGCGAGTCGTCGTGTTGTATCGCCACGTGTCAGTTCGCCGCCGGTCGCCCGCCGATCGCGACGCAGCCCGCCAACACGCCGCCGACGATGGTGAACGGCACCCAGAAGCCGATCTGGGCGAGGCCGGCCCCGAACAGGGTCTCGCCCATGCCTTCCCGCTCGAGGCCCATCGGCCCGAACTTCGTGTAGTGCGTGTTCCATCCCATGTGCTTGGCGAGCCACGTCAGCACCAGCACGGTGCCGCGCGCCAGCAGGCCGTAGACGAGCAGCTGCCGCGCCAATGCCGGCCACACCGCGAACATCGCCGCGGCGGCGATCATCGCGACGACGACCCCGCGCAGCACGACGGCGCGCAGCAGTGCGAACGTCGCGTCGTTCGGCTCGGCCTTGGCGAGCGGTGCGAAGCCGGTGCCGACCACGACCAGCATCGTCAGCAGCGCGAGCAGCGGCCACAGCCACGCGCGGTGCGTGCGCGGTGGGTGTCCGTCGGCGGCGAGCCGGCGGCCGAACCAGGCGCCGCAGACGAACACGAGCCAGGTGATGCCGAGCGGCAGGAAGCGACCGCCGGACGCGTTCGTGGCCCAGCCGCTGAGTTCGCCCCAGAGGCGGAGGAGGGAGATGGCGAGGGTGAGGAAGGTGGCGAGGAGGAGAGGGCGGGCGAACGGGCGGGCCGGCGGCATGGTGGCGGAGGGTAGTGGGCTCGGGGTGGCGGTGCCGCGGTGCGGAGTTAGGTGGTTGTGCCGAAGGACGGTGATGGTGGGGGCGGGAGCGTGGGGAGCTGGGGTTGCTGGTGCGAGTCTTGGCG
>JBILEY010000072.1:0-16543 GCA_044351865.1 Planctomycetota bacterium
CGTCGGCCAGCTGCGCGAACAAGTCCTCGCCGCTGGCATCGCCGGCTCCCGCCGCTGCCACCGAGGGTTCGCAGCGCCGCAGCAGGGCCTGCTCGGTGATGCCGAGCGCCGACGCCAGCTCGCTGTCCGTGGGTTCGCGTTCGAGCTCCATGCGCAGCCGTTGGCGCACGGCGTCGCGTTCGCGCAGGCGGCGACGGAACAGCCGCGGCAGGAAGTCCATGTGCCGCAGTTCGTCGAGCATCGCACCCTTGACGCGGATGCGCATGAACGCCTGGAACTGGTCGCAGCGGCTCGGCTCGTAGGTGTCGATCGCCTGCATCAGCCCCCACAGGCCGGCGTGCACGAGATCCTGCACGTCGACGCTGCGCGGCAGCCGCGACGCGAGCGATGCCGCCATCGACTCGACGATGGCGCGGTGGCGCTCGACGACGTTCGCCAGCAGGCGCTGCGAACCATGCGCGCGATAGCGGGCCAACAGGGCCTCGACCGAGTCGCGCGGATCGACGGCAGCGGCCGGTGGCGTGTCCGCCGACCGAGTCGCTCGCCCAACACGTGCGCTGGAGTTGCTCACCATGTGCGGTCCGTGTCCACCCTCGACGCGAGCTCGAGCGTTCGCCGTGCGCGTGCTCGCGTCACCGTTCGACCCGCGAGGTCGGACGCGTGCACGTCGCGAAGACGCACACGAACGATCGTCGACGAGTATGCGAAGGAGCGAACGACATGACGGTAGCACGAAGCACCATGTCGGTGCAACGAGCTGTCGATGTCGCATGCGTCGATCACGAAGACGATGTCGCATGCACGGCATGCACGACGCGTCGCGTGCGTCGTGCATCCATCACGCGGGCTTCACGCATCCACTGCGTGCACGCGCAAGCCGAGGCGCTGCAGCACCACCTGCTCCGCGCTGCGCATGCGACGGCGATCGCGCACGCGCACGTCGTCGTAGCCGAGCGTGTGCAGCAGGCCGTGCACGATGTAGAGCGCGATCTCGGCGCGCGCTTCGTGGCCGCGTTCTGCCGCGACGCGGCGCGCGGTTTCGACACTGACCACGATCTCGGCTTCGCCGTCGAGCTCGAACGACATCACGTCGGTCGCCGACGGATCACCGAGGTGCTGGTCGTGCAGCACGCCGATCTCGGCGTCGTCGGTGAGCAACAGCGACACCGGCATCTCCGGGCGTTCGCCGAAGGCCAGCACCGCGCGCACCACCTCGCGCACGAACGCCACCTTGGTGCGCGGGCGACCACGATCGAGGAGCTGCAGGTGCAGCGGGGGCTCGGCGCGGCGAGCCTTCGCCGGCTTGCTGCGCGGGTCCTTGGCCTTCGCTGTGGACCTGGACTTCGTGCTGGCCTTCGCCAGAGCTGTCCCAACCGCCGCCGGCTTGCGCACCGGCCGACTCACGAACGCGGCCGCGTCCCGCTGGCCGCGTCGTAGGCGGTGACGATGCGGCTGACGACCGCGTGGCGCACGACGTCGGCGGCTTCGAGCCGCGCGATGCCGATGCCGTCGACGCCCTGCAGCTTGCGCAGCGCATCGCCGAGGCCAGAGGTGACGTTGCCGGGCAGGTCGACCTGCGACGGATCGCCGGTGACGACCATGCGCGAGCCTTCGCCGAGGCGCGTCAGGAACATCAGCATCTGCGGCACCGTCGTGTTCTGCGCTTCGTCGAGGATGACGAACGAGCGGTTCAGCGTGCGGCCGCGCATGTAAGCGAGCGGGCACACTTCGACCACTTCGCTCTCGAGCCAGCGCAGCCGGGTGCGCGCGTCGAGCAGGTCCTGCAGCGCGTCGTACATCGGCCGCAGGTAGGGATCGATCTTGGCCTGGAAGTCGCCGGGCAGGAAGCCGAGCTTCTCGCCCGCTTCGACCGCCGGGCGCACCAGCACGAGGCGGCGCACGGTGCCGACCTTCATCGCCTCGACCGCCTTGGCGACCGCGAGGTAGGTCTTGCCGGTGCCGGCCGGACCGGTCGCCAGCACGACGTCGTGCTGGTCCATGCACTCGAGGTAGCGCTGCTGGCCGGCGGTGCGCGCGCGCACGGCGTGGCCGCCACCGGTCACGGCGACGGCGCGCTGGGCCCGATCGACCGCCGAGCCACCGCCGTCGGGCAGGTCCTGGCCGAGCGTCGCGCGCAGGCGGGCGGCAACGTCCTGGGTGCCGATGCGACGCCCCGAACGCATGATGCCGAGGCACTCTTCGAGCACCTGCTGCACCACCTGCACGTGCGCCGCGTCGCCGAGCAAGCGCAGGCTGCCATCGCGCGCCAGCACGCTGACCCCGTGCAGTTCGCGGATCAACCGCGCGTTGCTGTCCAACGGGCCGAGCAGCGTGCGCGCCTCTTCGACCGCCTGCACCGGGATGTGGATGTCCGCGTCGCTCATGCGGGGCCGGAGTCTACGCCGGGGCCGGCGGAAGCGAGCGCATTCTCGGCTGGCGTCAGGTCAGCCGGACCAGCACGCAGAACCAGACGCAGAACGAGAACAGCAGGCTGTCGGTCAGGTCGAGCACACCGCCGTGCGCCGGCAGCAGCCGCGAACTGTCCTTGGCGTTGCAGCGGCGCTTCAGCAGCGACTCGATCAGGTCGCCCGTCTGCGTGGTGAAGTTCAGCGCCGCCCCGGCGAGCAGTGCCCCCCACAGCGGCAACTCCACCTCGGGCGCCAAGAGCACTCCGCGCAAGCCGACCGCCAACGCCACCGACGCCAGCAGGCTGCCGAGCGCGCCTTCGACGGTCTTGCCGGGGCTGATGTGCGGGATCAGCTTGTGGCGGCCGAACAGGCGGCCGAGGCAGTAGCCGCCGATGTCGCCGCCCTTGCAGACGAGCACGACGTAGAGCACCGACGGCAGGTGGCGCAGCGCCGTGCCGATCGCGAAGTACATCGGCCACGCCAGGAAGATGAAGCCGAGCAGCGTGCTGCCCTGCAGTTCGAGGCCGACCTTCATGTCGGTCTTGCGCAGCGAGCGCACCGCCAGCGGGAACAGCAGCGCCATCGTGCCGAACACCAGCGGGTAGAACTCGTGGTCGATCTGGTGCCAGCCGAGCGGGAACGCGGTCACCAGCAGCAGCGTGCTGAACAGCAGCAGCGTCTTGCCGGCGACGACGAAGCCGGCCCCGCGCAGCAACTGCACGTACTCCCAGACACCGAGCACGCCGAGCACCGCCAGCACGCCGGCCGACAGCGTGCCCTGCTTCAGCCCGAGCGTCTCGTTCAGGTCGAGCCAGTAGACGGTGCCGACGATCGCCAGCATCGTCGGCGCCAGCACGGCGCGGATCTGCAGGTCGCTGGCCATCACCCGCCTCCGTGCAACGCGGCGCCGCGCATCACAGCACCTTGCCGAACTTGCGCACGCGGCGACCGTAGTCGCGGAAGGCCGCCTGCAGATGCTCGGCGCGGAAGTCGGGCCAGCAGACGTCGCAGACGTGGATCTCGGCGTAACTGACCTGCCACAGCAGGAAGTTGCTGATGCGCTGCTCGCCGGCGGTGCGGATCAGCAGGTCCGGATCCGGCAGCTCGGGGTGGTAGAGGTGCGCGTGGATGCGCGCCTCGTCGATCGCCGACGGGTCGAGTTCGCCGCGCAGCACGCGCATCGTCAGGGCCTTCACCGCGTCGACGATCTCCTGCCGACCGCCGTAGCTGATCGCCAGGCTGAGCCGCATGCCGTCGTTGCCGGCGGTCAGCGCGATGGTGTCGTCGAGCAGCTTCAGCACGTCGGGGGCCAGCCGTTCGCGGCGGCCGGAGTGCAGCAGGCGCACCCGGTTCTTCATCAGCGTGTCGCGCTCGTCGACCAGGAAGCGCTTCAGCAGGCCGAACAGCAGCTCGACCTCGCGCTTGGGCCGCGCCCAGTTCTCCTCCGAGAACGCGTAGAGCACCAGCGCCTGCACGCCGAGGCGCGCGCACTCGGTGACCGTCGTGCGCACGGCGTCGATGCCGCGCTCGTGGCCGCGGATGCGCTCGAAGCCGGCCTGCTTCGCCCAGCGGCCGTTGCCGTCCATGATCACCGCGACGCTGCGCGGGACCACCAGCTCGTCGTCTGGCGCGCCCTTCTTCACCGCAGGATCACCTGCTGCCGCTCGGGGCCGACGGACACCGTGCGGATCGACATGCCGGTCAGGCGCTCGATCGTCTGCACGTAGACCTGCGCGTTCTTCGGCAGGTTCTCGAAGCGGCGCACCTCGCGCAGGTCCTCGTGGAAGCTCGGCAGCTCGATGTACTCGGGCACGACGCGCTCGAGGTCGAACGCCGGCAGCTGTTCGCTGCGCGTGCCGTCCGGCAGCTTGTAGGCGACGCACAGCTTCAGTGGGAAGCCGCGCAGCACGTCGAGGTTGGTCAGCACCAGCTCGCTGGCGCCGGAGACCGCACCCGAGTAGCGCACGGCGACGCTGTCGAACCAGCCGCAGCGGCGCGGGCGGCCGGTGGTCGAGCCGAACTCGTTGCCGGCGATGCGCAGCTTTTCGCCGGTCTCGTCCTTCAGCTCGGTCGGGAACGGTCCTTCGCCGACGCGCGTCGCGTAGGCCTTGGCGATGCCGACCGTGCGCATCGCGTGCGGCGGCAGGCCGGTGCCGCTGAAGGCGCCGCCGGTGCTGGCGTGCGAGCTGGTGACGAACGGGTAGGTGCCCTGCTCGAGGTCGAGCAGGCAACCCTGGGCGCCTTCCAGCAGGATGCGCTTGCCGGCGGCGTGGGCGGCGCGCAGCGCGGCTCCCGCGTCGACGATGCCGGGCCGCAGTGTCTCGCCGGCGGCGGCGAGGTCGCGGTACATCGCGTCGACGTCGATCGGCTGCATGCCGGCGGCACCGAACCACGCGTTCTTCTGGGCGACGAGCCCCTGCAGGGCGGCGCGCAGGCGCTCCGGCCGCACCAGGTCGCCGAGGCGCAGGCCGATGCGCGCACAGCGGTCCGCGTAGGCCGGGCCGATGCCGCGGCCGGTGGTGCCGATCTTGCCGCTGCCGCGCAGGCCTTCGGCCCACTGGTCCTGGCGGCGGTGCGCTTCGACGATCACGTGCGCGCGTTCGCTGAGCAGCAGGTTGCGGCCGAGTTCGACCGGCAGGCCGCGCTGGCGGATCTTCTCGATCTCGCTGCACAGGTGGATCGGGTCGACGACGACGCCGTTGCCGATCACGTTGACGGTGTGCTGGTGCACGATGCCGGACGGGATCAGGTGCAGGACCAGCTTGCCCGTCGGCAGGACGAGCGTGTGACCGGCATTGTGACCACCACCGAAACGGACGACGAAGTCCGTGTCGGCGGCGAGGAAGTCGATGACCTTGCCCTTGCCTTCGTCACCCCAGAGGATGCCTACGACACACGTTGTGGCCATGGATCGGCGCTGCGGAAAAAGGGGGGGAGCATAGCGACCGGTACCGGCGACGCGACGATTCCGTGCCGGGGTTGCCCCCGGTCCCCCACAAGGCAGAGGGAGAACTCCCGATGCCGACCATCACGCCGAACCTGATCGACCCGTTGGCGCCGCCCGAACCGGATCCGCGCCGGACCGCACTGCAGCTGCTGGACTCGTTCTGCCAGGGCCCGCTGCACTCGACCGTGCGGCGCAGCGCCGCCTGGAAGAACATCGACCGCAGCCAACTGCCGGAGCTGATGGCCGACATCGTGCAGGAGCTCGCGGTCGACGTGCTGGCGGCGCCGGAACGGGTGGTCGAACTGCCGCAGCGCGAGCGCCACCGCCGCTGGATGCAGATCGCCGAACGCTGGATCTACCAGCAGAAGAGCCGGTCGCGCGCCGCCGGCAACGACCGCCGCGTCGACCCCAGCGAGCTGCCGGGCCCAGCGTGGCGGCCGGAGGCGCCGCCGGAGACGTGCCTGCCGGTGCTGCCGGTGCAACTGGCGAACGGTCGGACCAACGTCTCGGCGTGGGCGCGGCGCGCGGGCACGTCGCTGCACACGATGCGCGACCGGATGGAGCAGGTGGCGCTGGAGCTTGGCCACGGCCACGACCACACGGACTTCTGGCGCCGACGCGCCGCCGAGACGTTGGTCGGTCTCGCCGCCGACCTGCTCCGCCTGCGCGCCGGGCTCGCGCTGCTGCCGGCGCGCCGTTCGGCGCCCGACCTGCGCCGTCGCCTGCGACGACTGCAGCGCATCCGGCGGCGCTTCCTGGTGCGGCCGGCGACGCGCGAAGTGCGTTCGGTGCTGCGCCGCTGGCTGCTGGCGGCGAAGCAGAGCCAACTACGACCGCGGCCGATGCTCGAGGACGCGACCTGGCTGCTGCCGGACTCGGCGGCGGCCTGGCTGTGGTTGTTCGAAGCGTGCCTCGCGGAAGGCGACCTGGCCGCGGCGATGCGCGCGGTGCGCATGGCACGGCGGTGCGAGCAGCCGATGCCGCGCGCCCAGGCGCTGGCCCGCGCGCGCGTGCTCGAAGCGCGCGGGCAGTTCGCCCGCGCCTGTGCCCTGCTGCAGCGCGCGAGCCGCCGCCGACCGCACGACGGCGTGCTGCACCAGCTCGCCAGCGCCCTGACCGCGAACACGCCGGCCGGCGGCCGCTGATGCGTCAGCGTTCGTCGCGCAGCGCCTTGGCGAGCGCATCCGCCAGCGCGCGCTCGGCGGCGTCGTCGCCGCGCGGCTCGCTCCAACCCGGCACGCCGAACCAAGATTCCTGCAGCCAGCGCAGCTCGACGACGACCGCCAGTCCGGGCGGATCGACGGCGTCGTCGACGAACACCGAGCAGCGCCGTTCGCCGGGTGGATCGTCGACCGCCGCCCAGCCGGTCTGCAGCCGCAGCGGCGACGCGTCGGCGACCACCAGACCACCACCTTGCTGCAGCAGCACCTGCTGGCAACGCTCGAACGCGTCGGCGGGCAGTGGCGCGGTCAGCGGCACCGGACAGGCTGCGTAGGGAGCACTGTGGCACGCGACGGCCGCCGCAGCGAGCGCCACGAGCGCCGCACACCGCCAGCCCGACTCAACCGCGGCCATGCCCACCACCACCGGGCGTCTCGACGACGACCTGTTCGCCAGCCGCGAGCGGGAACGACGCCTTCGCCGGCAAGCGCTCGCGGCGCTTGCCGCGCACGCGCCACAGCGCCCCGGTGGCGCCGGCCCCACCACCGTCGAGGCCGGGCGGCCCCTGGCGATGGCGTTCGCCGAGGAACGACACCCGCAACGGAGCGCGCGCCTCGAGCACCTTGACCATGCCGTCGCCACCGCGGCGCGCACCGCGGCCGCCACTGCCGCGCCGCACCGACAGCGACACCACGCGCACCGGGAAGCGATGCTCGATCTCCTCGATCGGCGTGTTGCGCGTGTTCGTCATGTGCGTCTGGATCGCCGCCTGACCGGCGTGTTCGGCGGTGGCGCCGGCCCCGCCGGGGATCGTCTCGTAGCTGGTGAACTCGCGGCCGTCCTGGCGCACACCGCCGAACGACAGGTTGCTCATCGTGCCCGCCGACGCCGCCGGCGTGCGGCCCGGCGCCGCCTTCGCCAAGGCCGCGAACACGACGTCGACGAGGCGCTGGCTGGTCTCGACGTTGCCGCCGGCGACCGGGGCCGGCGAACGCGGATCGACCAGGCTGCCGTGGCGCGTCTGCAGTTCGACCAGCCGGAACAGGCCGTCGTTGGTCGGCAGGCGGTCGGGGCACAAACAGCGCAGCGCGTAGACGCACGCCGCCATGACGATGCTGCGGTTGGCGTTGACGCCGCCGCGCGCCTGGTCGCAGGTCGAACGCCAGTCGAACACGGCGCGGCCAGCGCGCTTCTGGAACACCAGGTCGAGGCGCAGCGGACCGCCGCCGAAGCCGTCGTCGTCGAGTACGTCGTGCGCCCGATGGCGGCCGGGCAAGAGCCCGCGGATCACCGCGCGCGCGGCGCGTTCGGTGTAGTCGAGCAGCTGCTCCTGCATCGTGCGCACGGTGCGCAGCCCGTGCTCGCGCACGAAGCCACCGAGCCGCGCCGCCAGCTGCACCAGGCTGGCCTCCTGCGCCTGCAGGTCGACGAGCCGTTCGTCGGCGCCGCGCACGTTGCGCGCGAACAGACGCCACAGGTCGCGCTGCAAGCGGCCACCGCGGCGCAGCAGCACCGGCGGGATCACCAGGCCCTCGGCGTAGAGGTCGGACGCGACGCCCATCGAGCCCGGCGTGGCACCACCGATGTCGGCGTGGTGCGCGCGATCGACCAGGTACCACTCCGGCGTGCGCGCACCGGGCAGGAACACCGGGCACACCATGGTGACGTCGGGCAGGTGCGTGCCACCGGCGTACGGATCGTTGAGGATGGCGATGTCGCCGGGGCGCAGGTCGAGTTCACGGCGCACGGCGGCGACCGCGTCGCCGGCGCTGCCGAGGTGCACCGGGATGTGCGCCGCCTGCGCGATCAACCGCGCTTGCCGATCGAACACGGCGACCGAGAAGTCGGCGCGTTCGCGGATGTTGGGACTGACGGCGCTGCGCTGCAGCCGCACGCCGGCTTCTTCGCAGAAGGCGCTCAGCAGGTGATGGAACACCTCGAGCCGCACGGGGTCGATCGAGCGGGCCACGGTGCGACTGTCGCCGACGCCGCGGCTCCAGCGAAGGGGTCGCCGAGAAAAGCGAACGGCCGCACGCTCCCGGAGGAACGTGCGGCCGCTGGCTTCTGGCTTCTGCCGACGCGCATGGCGCGACGGCGAGCTCGGGGCTGGCTCAGTTGCCGCCGCGGCCACCGCCGCCGTTGCCGCCACCGGCATTGCCACCGGGGCCGCCGCCTTCGCCACCGCGACGACCGCCGCGACCACCGCCCATCTGCGGCATCGCTGCCTTGAGCTCGTCGAGGGCCTTCTGCGCCGCGTCCATGTCGTTGCCGTCGAGCGCCTTCTTCAGCGAGCCGATGCCGGCCTCCATCTTGTCCGCGAGCTCCTCGTTGCCCATGTCGCGGATGCGATCGATCATCTGGGTGGCGCCACCGAGGCCGTCCTTGATCTGCGTGATCTCCTCGGCCGACATGTCCTTCAGCTTCTTGTCGCCACGGAGCATGCCCATCACGCCGCCGCGAGCACCGCCGGGGCCACCCTGGCCGCGGCCGCCCTGCTTGGCGCGCTCGAGCTGCTGCTCGAGCTTCTTGACCTCTTCGGCGTTGCCGTCGGCCTTGGCCTTCTCGAGCTGCTTCTCGAGCTCGGCGACGCGCGCCGCCATGTCCGGACGGGCGCCGCCTTCGCCGCGACCCGCACCACCGCGCGCGCCCTCGGCCGGGGCCGCCGCCTGCAGGTTGCCGATCAGCTTCTCGTACTTCGCCTTGAAGGCGTCGCGCTCCTTGGTCTTGCCGGTCGCGTCGAGCAGGCGGAACTGCTGCTTGGCGGCCTCGCTGGCGAGCTTGTGCTCCGGCGCCTTGTCGAGGAACTTCTGGTAGAGCTCCATCGCGGCGGCGTGATCCTTCGGCCCCTTCTCCAGGTAGAAGGCCTTGTAGAACAGGACTTCGACGTCGCTGGTGACGGGGTCCTGGGCCATCAACGGCAGGGCGAGAGCGAGCAGAGCAGAGGCGAAACGGATCTTCATCGGGTCTCCTGAAAGGGTCTTCGGGCCGGGGGCCCGAGCGGGTCGGAACGATAGGGCGCGGGCAACGGACCTCGCGCGTTCGTCCCACGTAACGGTTTGGTCCCCTCGCCACATTCTCGCCGTTCGAGCGGGCTCGACTGCCCCCGGTCGCACACCAGGAAGAGCCCGATCGATGCGGGTCAGGAGCGACCATGAACCACCACGAACCGACCTACGACGATTCCACCCCCGGGGCCGCAGACCATTGCCGGCGGCCGCCGCCCCAGGCCACCCGCGTGCACGAGGCGCGTCCCGATTGGCCGCAGCTGCACGCCGGCCAGCGCTGGCGCATCCCGACCGATCCGCCGCCGGTCTGACGCGCGACGCCGCGCTACTGGAACGTCGTGCCGACGACGGACGAGACGCTGCGCAGGCTCGGCGTGCCGGCGAAGGCGTCGAGCAGCTGCCACCGGATCGTCAGCCCGGTCAGCAGCCCGGACGGCACCGGCACCGACAGCGTCGCCATGCCGCGCGCATCGAGCGGGCCCGACCACAGCAGCAGGAAGTTGTCCAACACCGGGAAGCCGAGCACCGGCGACTGGGTGTTCAGCAGCGAGGCGACCAGGAAGGCGTCGTCGCCGTTCCAGCCACCCATCGTCCACTGCAACGCCGCGCCGCTGGCGAGCGTCGTCGGCACCAGCACCTGGCACGGGTTCGACGGCCGGTACCACAGCACCGCCGCGTTGCTGGTGCCAGCGGCGTTGCTGACCGACACCGGGTGGAACGCCAGCGGCAGGCCGGCCGGCGGCGTGAACTGCAGCTGGTTGTCGCTCAGCACCTGGATGCCGTTCGTCACCGGCTGGCTGGCGACGGTCACCACCGTCGTGCCGAGCAGGCCGGAGCCGCTGATCGTCACCAGCGGCGGGTTGACGGTCGCGATCTGCACCGGCGTCACGCCGGTGATCTGCGGCGGCGTCGGCTGCAGGTCGAGGCACGACGCGAGCTGCTGGAACGCCAGGATCTGCGCCTGCTCGTTCGGACCGAACGCCGAGACGCTGCCGCTGCAGCCGCCGATCAGCGAGCACATGATGTTGCACGCCGCCTGGCCGTCGCAGTGCGTGGCGTTGCAGTTGTGGCCGAGTTCGTGTGCGGTGATGCCGACGCGGTAGGCGAAGTTGGCGCTCCAGCGCGTCTCCGACACGCCGTAGCCGAGCGTCGGATCGCAGACGACGCCGACGTTGGCGAAGCCGATCGTGCCACTGCTGGCAGCGCCGAGCTGGCGGCCGCTGAACAGGTGCGCCACGTCGCGGCCGAGCGCGCCGTAGTTGGCGTTCCAGTAGTTCTGGAACTCGACCAGCAGCTGGCTGGCGACGCTGGTCGTGTACGGATCGGGCGTCACGTCGACGATCAGCTGGGCCACCTGCAGGTTGATCTGCACGTCGGTGCGGAAGATCAGGTCGACGGCGTTGACCACCGCCAGCACGTCGTTCTGCGTCGCGGTGACGTTGCTGCCGTTCAGCAGGAACAGCGGATGGTCGGCTTCGATCGCCAGTTCGCAGACGTAGACCGCGTCGAGCCCGACCGGGCTCGGCGTCAACGGCAAGCCGGGAGCCGAAACGCGGCAGTTGGCGGCGACCGGGACGCCGTCGGCAGCGCGATGCACCACGTGCAAGGTCGGCGCGGCGCTCGGCGATACCGTCGTCAGCGGCTGCACCACCCAGACCTCACCGCTGGCGCGGCGTACGTAGAGGGTCCACGAACCACCCGCTTCCGAAGCCGCAACGGCGCTGCCAGGCTCGCCGACGATCGCGCCGCGGTAGGTGGAGCACGGTGCGGTCGGCAGCGGCTCGAGACCACGACCGCTGCGCGCAAACGCGGTGAAGCGTGGTCCACGCACGTCGAACGGCTGCACCTGCAAAGCGACGGCGGCACCGGCGAACACCAGCTGGCCGCCCAGCGTGCCGCTCGGCGCGCCCGCTACCGGCGCCATCGTCAGCGACTGCAGCGTCGCCGCCGAAGCATCGAAGGCCGCCGCCACCGCGGGCGGGGCGATCTGCACAGCCGTCGACTGGGCAGCCAACGAGCCGGCGAAGGCCAGCGCGGCGACGAAGGAACACGCCAGGAGTGGTTGCATGCCGGAGGCGAGCAGGAACGAGGCGGGGAAGTCTACCTCGCGCGTTCGCGACTTGCATCGCAGCGATGGCATCGGTGCCAAGCCATCGCCGGCACCCGTGATTGCGGCACCCCGTGCGACTCGGCCGCGCCGCGTCGCGTCGCGATCCTTCACCGCGCCTTGGCGCGGGCCGCGTCAGCGAGCCTTCGCGCGGGCGAGCAGCTCGTCGCGCACCATCGAGCCGAGTTCGCTGCACTTGTGGTCGCCGGCCTTCAGGCTGCGGATGCGGCCCTTCTGGATCAGGTCCGCGACCGTCCCCTCGAGCTCCTTCGCCGCCTGCGGCTGGCCGATGTGGTCGAGCATCAGGCCCATCGCCAGGATCGTCGCCAGCGGGCTCGCCTTGTCGGTGCCCTTGTACTTCGGCGCCGAACCGTGGATGCCCTCGAACATCGACACCTTGCCGGGGTGGATGTTGCCCGACGAGGCGATGCCCATGCCGCCGATCAGCATCGCGCCGAGGTCGGTGATGATGTCGCCGAACAGGTTCGTGGTCACACAGACGTCGAACCACTCCGGCTGCTTGATCAACCACATGCACGCCGCGTCGATGTAGGCGTGGTCGGTGGCGACGCCCGGGTACTCCTTCGCCACCTTGGCGAAGATGCGGGTCCAGATGTCCTGCGCGCGCACCGCGTTCGCCTTGTCGATCAGCGTCACCATCGGCTTCTCACGGCCCTTCTTCGGCCCGCGCTTGACCGCCAGCTCGAAGGCGTGGCGGATGATGCGCTCGGTGCCGCGCGCCGTGTAGACCATCTGCTGCAGCGAGATCTCGAACTCGGTGTCCTTCTTGGTCGTGCCGTGGATGCCGGCGTAGGCGTCCTCGGTGTTCTCGCGCAGGAACAGGATGTCGATGTCGGCCGGCGTCTTGCCCTTCAGCGGGCACATCGACTCGTGGTACAGCTTGACCGGGCGCAGGTTGACGTAGAGGTCGAGCTTGTGCCGCATGCCGGCGATGATCGCGAACTCGAGCTTGCCGACCTCGATGCGCGGATCGCCGATGGCGCCGAACAGCACCGCGTGCATCTGGCGGATGCGGTCGAACGCGGCCTCGGGCATCGTCTCGCCGGTCTTCAGGAAGTGCTCGGCGCCGTAGGGCAGCGCCTCGCGCTTGGTCTGGAAGCCGTAGATCGACTGGATCGCGTCGAGCACCTTCAGGGACTCGCGCACGACCTCCTCGCCGATGCCGTCGCCGGGAAGAACACCGATGTCGTAGACCTTGCTCATCTGCTGCTGCGGGAACGCTGCTCGGGGACGCCCTCGCGGGCGGGACGATGGTCGCCGTCGACCACGAAGGGCGAGCAGTATGGCGATCGCGCGGCAGCGAACAATGCGCTTCCTGGCCCCACGCGCAGCTGGCGCCGCTTCGGGGCGGGCACAAGACCCGTGGCAGCGCGCGATGCGGCGGGAGCTCCGCGCGGCTAGGATCGTCGGGTCCTGCACGAACCCGCACACGCCGCAATGATCCAACGCCCGCTGCTGTCCAGCCTCGTCGCCTTCTCCTTGCTCGGTGGCGCCGCCGCCCAACAGAACGAAGAACTGGAGTTCAACCAGCGCCAGGCCAAGGTGCTGAACGCGTTCGCCAAGAAGGCCTTCGACAAGGGCTTCCCGCGCATCGCCAAGGTCGTCTGGATGCAGGTCCACAAGCTCTACGACCCGGAGAACGTCGAGGCCTGGACCGCCCTCGGCTACGTCAAGATCGGCTCGAGCTGGAACCCGGATCCAAAGCGCCCCTACCCCACCACCGACACCGGCAGTGGCGCCGACGGGCAACCGCTGAAGTCGAGCTACGAGTCGCTGAAGAAGGACCTCGCCAACCAGCATCGCCAGCAGGCCGACAAGTTCGCCAAGGCCGGCCGCGCCGACCGCGCGCAGCACCACTGGCGCATGGTGCTGCGCTGGGTCGACAACGACGAGCAGGCGCAGAAGGCGCTGTCGCACGTCGACGTCGGCGGCGTCAGCGGCACCGAGCTCGAGAAGACGCTGTTCGAACGCAGCAAGGCGGTCGAGAAGGTCGTCGCCGAGCAGGCGAAGACCGACTACGGCATCGAGGACGCGAACGTGAAGTGCCAGCCGCTCGACGTCGCCGGCGTGCCCTACGTCACGGTGCAGTCGGAGCACTTCGTGCTGCACGGCGACGCCAGCGAGAAGGAGAACCTGAAGGAAGCGCTGCGCTGGGCCGAGCGCACCATCGCCGTCTGCAAGGTCGCGTTCCCGTGGGAAGCGAAGTTCGAGCGCGGCCGCGTGCAGTGGGCCTACTTCACCGCCGAGGAGGCCTACAAGCAGGTGCTGAAGGCCAACAAGGTGCCGGATCTCGAGTGGAAGCTCGAGCACAGCAAGACCAGCGGCGTCGGCAACACCGTGGTCGGCGCCACCAGCGGCCGGCAGACGCTGTTCGACGCCTGCGTGCGCAACGTCGCGCAGGGCTACTCGGGCTTCGGCAGCGACGGCTTCCGCGAAGGCATCGGGCACACCTTCGTCGGCATGATCTTCAACAACAACCGGCTGTTCTCGGTCGACCTGAAGAAGCAGCAGGGCACTTCGGCGAGCGAAGAGGACCGCGAGTTCACGTCGCCGGACTTCGACGTCTGGAAGAACCTGAGTCTGGAGCTGGCGTGGCGCAGCACCGGCGGCGTGCCGGCCAACAAGCTCGCCTTCTGCGACGCCTCGAACTTCAGCAACGAGGAGCGCATCAAGGCCTGGTCGTTCAGCGACTACATGATGCGTCGCGATCCGACCATGCTGCAGAAGATGGACGCGATCGCGCTCGAGCTGCAGAAGATGCGCATCAAGCAGCCCGCCGAGTTCGAGAAGGCGGTGCAGGAGCAGTGCCAGGTGTCGCTGGCCCAGCTCGACAAGGAATGGGAGGACTTCTGGACCGGCGCGTCGCCGGTGCTGAAGGCGATCCAGAACAACACGCCGCCGCTGAGCGCGATCAGCAAGGGCGTCGACAAGTGGCTCGAGGCGTTCAACGCCGCGCGCAAACAGCTCGGCAAGACGCCGGTGACCTACAGCGCCAACTTCTCGGCGCGCTGCAAGGACCACGCGGAGTACTTGAAGAAGAACAAGGAGCTGAAGAACCCCGCCGACCTGCACACGCAGTCGATCGAACTCGGCGGCAGCTACCCGGGCAGCCTGTTCGCACAGATGGCCCTGGTGCAGCCGGGCGCCAACGTCGCCAACGCCAAGAAGGTGCTCGAACGCTGGATCTACTGGCCCGGCTACCGCGACGCGCTGCTGAGCAACGGCATCCTGTCGGTCGGCATGTATCTCGACGGCGACCTGCTGGTGGTCAACGCGACCAGCGGCATCGGCGCGCCGAAGGCGAGCGACGCCGGCGCCGATTGCTACCCGCCGCGCAACGACACCAACCTGATCTTCGACGGCGAAGTGCCGGTCGCCGAGCTCGGCCCGGAGGTCGCGGAGCTGCTGAAGGCGAACGGGCGCGAAGGCAAGAAGACGATCGGCTTCCCGCTGACGCTGCACTTCGGTTCGACCGGCGGCGTGCCGTCGCGCGGCACGCTGCAGTGCGCGGTGCAGAACCAGAAGGGCGAGAAGATCGAGGGCGTGCTGAAGTTCGACGACGGCGTCGTGCGCACGACCACGGCGCCGGGCATGGCGACGTTCTGGCCGCTCGAGCCGCTGAAGGGCAAGATCAGCTTCGCCTGGAGCTGGATGGGCGGCGACCAGCAGCAGGTGCTGCGCGGCGCGTTCTCGGCGAAGTGACGGCGACGGCGGGGTGAAGACGGCGAGCGCCGCGGGCCGCTCGCTCACCCGACGGGCTCGCTCACCAGAAGAGGCGCTTCGCCGTCAGCTCGACCGCGCGCACGTCGCTGCCGCGCGCGATCCAGACCTTCCACTTCTGGCCCTCGTAGGTGCCGAGTTCGCGGTCGTTCCACAGGTCGCGCAGCGCCACGAGATCGCCGATGCGGCGAAGCACGGCGCCATCGCCGGCAGAACGCAGCTCGGCTGCCAGCAGCAGGTCGCCGGCCTGCACGTCGGTGCCTTCGGGCTGTTCCCCGGCGAACACCTGGTCGACGACGACCATGCGCTCGGGGATCTGCTGCGGCTCGCCGGTGCGATCGCCCGACGTCGCGCGGTGCAGCCCGATCGCCGCGGCGCGCACGCGCTCGGCGGCCTCGGCGTAGGTGAGGTCGCGCACCATCAGGCCCGACTGCCGCACCACCGCCCACACCGGCGCCGGCAACGGCGTCGCCTGCACGGTCTTCGTCTCGCCCTTGCGCACCAGCTGCAGCGGCAACGGCGCATTCGCCGGTTGGCGCAGCAGGGTCAGCGCGAAGCCCGGGCTCCAGGTGATCGGCGTGCCGGCGAGCTCGGCGATGCGATCGCCGGCCAGCACGCCAGCGCGCGCCGCCGGACCGCGCGGATCGACGTCGAGCACCACCACCGCACCGGCGTCGTCCATGACCCGCATGCCGAGGTCCGGGCTGCGCAGCTTGTAGGCCTGCAGCAACAGGCCGAGGATCTGCTGCCGCACGTGGTCGACGGCGATCGCGTAGCCCTTGTTGTTGAACGTGCCGCCGCCGGCGCTGTTGATGCCGACGAGCCGCCCGTTCATGTCGAGCAGCGCGCCGCCGCTGTTGCCGCCGTTGATCGCGGCGTCGGTCTCGATCAGGTGCTCCAGCTTGGCCCAGCGCCCGCGCACGTTGATGCCCTGGTCCTTCGCCGACACGACGCCGAACGTGATCGAGTTGGCCTTGCCGTGCGGGTTGCCGATCGCCGCCACTTCCTGGCCGATGCGCAGCTGCTCGGAGCTGCCGAGCTCGACCGCGTGCACCTCCTCGCCGGGCGCCAGCTCGAGCTGCAGCAGCGACAGGTCGTCCTCGCGCGAGATGCTGAGCACCTGCACCTTGTAGGTCTTGCCGCCGAACACGCTGGCGTAGACGGCGTGGTCGGG
>JBILEY010000381.1:0-5105 GCA_044351865.1 Planctomycetota bacterium
GTCGATCAACCAGACCAGCCGCTCAACCAGGCCAGCCGCTCAACCGAGCCGACGACCGACTTCGTCGACGTCGCCCTTGCTGCCCAGGTAGAGCGGCGTGCGCTGGTGCAGCTTGGTCGGCACCAGATCGAGGATGCGCGTCTTGCCGTCGGTGGCAGCGCCACCGGCCTTCTCACAGACGAACGCCAGCGGCGCGTTCTCGTAGAGCAGGCGCAGCTTGCCCTCGGGCTTCTTCGCCTCGCCCGGATACATGTAGATGCCGCCCTTCAGCAGCGTGCGGTGGAAGTCGCCGACCAGGGCGCCGGCGTAGCGGGCGGCGCGCTTGCCGCACTGCGTCTCCTGCAGGCGGAACGCGCGCACCATCGCCTTGGTCTTGTCGTCCCACTTCGCTTCGTTCGCTTCGTTGATCGAGTAGCTGCCTTCGCCCTCGGGGATGCGGATGTCCGGGTGCGTCAGGAAGAACGTGCCGATCGAGCGGTCGAGCGTGAAGCCGTTGACCGGGCCGCCGGCGGTGTAGACCAGCATCGTGCACGGGCCGTAGAGCGTGTAGCCGGCGGCGACGAGGTCGCGCCCGGGCTGCAGGAAGTCGGCGAGCTCGGGCTTGCCGCTGGTCGAGCGCCGCCGGTAGACGCCGAAGATCGTGCCCATCTGGCCAGCGACGTCGACGTTGCCCGAGCCGTCCAGCGGGTCGACGGTGATCAGGTACTTGCCGTTCTCACCGCCGGCGAACACGTGCATGTCCTCCATCTCCTCGCTGGCGACGCCGGCGACCATCGGCATGTTCTCGAACACCTGCAGCATCGTGTCGTTGCTGATGACGTCGAGCGCGCGCACGTTCTCGTCCTGCACGTTCGTGTTGCCGGTGTAGCCGAGCTTGCCGACGAACCCGGCGCGCATGATCTCGCTCGCCAGCATGCGGGCCAGCAGGCTGAAGCGGTTGAGGACGGTCGACAAGCCGCCGCTGGCATTGGCGCTGGCCTGGTCGCGGAAGAACTGCTCGCTGAGCGTGAGGCGATTCGTGGTCATCGGAGATCGCCGCGGATTGGAGCGAGCCACGGCCGGGCTCACAACGGCGCCAGCGTCAATACCGGCTCGCGCTGCCCGTCGACGCAGACGAGGCCGCCGCGCACGGCCAGTGCCAGCGCCACCACGGCGACCGTGTCGACGTCGACGGTGAGCAGAGTGTGGTCGATGCCATCGGCGCCTCGCCAGCACAGCCGCTGCCCGGCGCGCAGCGGGCAGGCGACCACGCGTTCGCCGCTCGGCAGCCGCGGCAGCTCGATCGCCGCAGCGAACGGCGGAGTCGGCGGCGCCCCGCGGCCGCGGCGCCAGTAGAGGCGCACGCTGTCGCCGCCCGGGCGCCCACTGCCGACACCGGGCACGTCGAAGCGCGCGACCTCGACCAGATCCCGTTCCGGCCGGAACCCATCGCCGAACCACGGCCCGCATGCGTGCGGCAGCCGCGGGTCGAGCGCGAACTGCACCGGGTTGTCGA
The DNA here is from genome assembly GCA_044351865.1 of Planctomycetota bacterium. Lineage (GTDB taxonomy): Bacteria > Planctomycetota > UBA1135 > UBA1135 > UBA2386 > UBA2386. Next base: position 1,496 of record JBILEY010000381.1, read on the forward strand.
GCACGAAGCGCACGCCGAGCGCGTCGAGGAACGCCGCAATGCGCGCCTGCTGCAGCGCCGCGAAGCTGCGCGCGTCGACGACGCCGTCGAGGTTGACGACGCCGTGCGCCGAAGGGCCGGCGAGCACGTCGGCATGGAACGTCACCAGGCCGGAGTTGAAGCAGCCGATGCGTTCGCCCGGCGGCAGCACCGCGCCGACGAAGCGGCCGGCGAGCTCGAGTTCGCGCTGGCCGAGCAATGGCTCGGGCTGGATGCGGCCGCAGTCGGCGAACTGCACCAGCGGCAGCGCCAGCAGCAACAGCCGCAGCCGGCCGTAGCGCGCGATCGCCACCATCGCCGCCACGACGAGCGGCGCCGCGTAGTAGTCGCGCGGATACCAGCGCAGCGCCCAGTGCACGACGACGATCGCGCCGAGGCCGACGACGACGGCGAGCAGCCCGCGCGGCACCGCGCGCCGCTGCGCCGCCGGCCACACGACCAGCAGCAGCGCCGCGAAGCCCGGCGTCGCCAGGTCGCGCACCCCGAGCGCCGAGGCGATGCCGACCAGCACCGCCGGCGCGATGCGCCACGCTGCGGGCCACCGCGGGCGCAGCAAGCCGAACACCGCGAGGCCGAAGCCGAACACCGAGGCGGCAGCGAACGGACCACCGAGCAACGCCGGGCGCGCGAACCACCACGACGCCTGCAGCCAGGCGCGCCAGCTGGCGTCGACCAGCGCCTGGTTGGCGTGCCACAACCACGCCATCGGCCCGGCCGAGTCGGGCAACGCGCCGCCACCGAGCGCCAGGTTGGCGGCGACGAGCAACAGCGCCGCCAGCGCCGGTGCCGTGAAGGCACGCACCCGCAGGCCATCGCGCCACAGCGACAGCGCGCCGAGCAGCGCGATCAGGTCGGCGCGCGCCAGCACCGCAGCGATGCCGAGCAGAGTCCACGTCCCTGGCCGCGCCTTGCGACCCCACCACAATGCGCTGGCCAGCAGGCACGCGAGCGCTGTCTCCTGGCCGTTCTGGCACTCGCGCAGCAGCAGCGGATGGCCGAGCCAGCACAGGGCCAGGACCGCGGCGGTGGCGCGATCGCGCACGGTGCGCCACCAGCCGAAGGCCGCGGCGACATGCAGGGCGAAGCCGAGCCAGGGCGCCACGAACGGCAGGCACGCGGCGCCGCCGAGCCAGGCGATCGGCACCAGCAGCAGACTCCACAGCAGCTGCACGCCACTGGTCGTGACGCCGTCACTGACGCATGGCCCGCGCCCGGCGGCGACGTTCGCCGCCCACGCGAACTCGTAGAACGCATCGTCGCGCAGCCGGTCGGTGGCATCGGGGGCGAGCAGCAGCCACTGCGCGAGGCCGAGGATCGCCACCAATGTCGACGCTGCGACCGCGCACCCCGCGAACACGCGGGCGCGCTGCCAACGCGACGAGAGGACCTGTGCAGTTGGGGCGAGCGACACGCAGCTCCATGCCCGAGCGGGCGGCTGCGCACAGTAGCAACCCCGTCGTCAACCCGCGCGTGCGTTCGCCGGGGCGTGTTTTCGCCGGCCCCCAAGCAGACGACGCAGCGGGGCCGAGTGTTCCGCCCTCGCGGTGGACGGGCCCCGCGTTGCGGCGTCCTGGAGCGGCCTGAATCAGGTCGCCCCTTGCGACCTGATTCAGAACTGCGGGCGATGGAGGTCCCACATGCGGCCGACCCAGGCCGACCACGAGCGCGTCCAGCCCACCGGCTCGATCAGCGCGAAGCGGTCGGTGTAGTCGAACAGCGCCTGGTGGTTCCACTCGTCGCGCAGACCCATCATGCGCGCGCACAGCACGCCGCCGATCCACGCGTTCGCCGTGCAGCACAGGCGATACGAGTTGGTCGCCCAGGCGATGCTGTCGACGTTCGGCTGGTGCACGTGCGAGAAGCCGAACTCCGGCATGCCGAGCTCCGACGGCGTGTAGTTGCCGAAGCCCCAGTTGATCTGCGTCGGCGACGTCTGCTCGACGTAGAAGGTCTGGCAGTCCTCGCCGAAGTGCATCGAGAAGGTGCCGGCGAGCGTGCGGAAGGACTGGTAGTTCTGGCCGACCGCGAGCATGTCCGCGTCGTGCAGCAAGGCACCGGCGAACAGGATCGGCAGCTTGCGGCCCGAGCCGTGGCCACCGACGCCCTGCCACCAGCAGCCGTTGAGCTTGTTGCCCCAGAAGTCGATCCCGATCTGCACCAGCTTGATCGCCAGCGCGCGGCGGTCTGCCAGCGGCGCGTTGGTGTGGCACATCAGCGCCGCCTCGTTGTAGGCCGACGTGAAGTCGCGGCCGTAGGTCGGCATGTTGCTGCGCGGGTGGAAGTAGCGGCTCTCCCAACCCGGCGAGTGGTCGAGCCACGGGCGCTCGAACGTCGCGCCCACGGTGGCGAAGCTCGGCATGCCGGTCGCCGGCACCAGCGACAGCAGCTGGTTCAGGTCGAGCATGCGGACGTCGTAGCGCGGGATGTGGTCGTTGCCGGCGTACGGCGGGCGGAACGAACCTTCCGGCGGCACTTCGGCGACGGCGGTCAGCACCGAGCAGGTGTCGAGCGCCAGCACCGACGCCGCGGCGGTGTAGCTGACGCCCTTGATCAGCGCCTGGTTCGGCTGCAGCACCAGCGGGTTGCTCGGCGACAGGGTAGCGGCGACGTCCAGCGCCGGGATGTACAGCTGCGGCGAGCCGCCGTCGTACATGTGCGTGTCGTAGCCGTGTTGGCGCGTCGACGGATCGGGGTTGACCATCGCGCCGTGGATCACGCGGCCGTTCAGCACGGTGCGCTGCGGCGTGATGTCGGCGATCGTCGCCGGGCCGACCACGAACCAATCGCCGTTGACGAACTGGCCCGCCTGCACCGGCTGAGCGAAGTAGTAGGTGACGCCGAACTGCGCGATCTGGGTCACGAACTGCGTCGGCGTCGGCAGCGGCGCCACGCGCGTCGTCAGGCCCCGGCTCATCTGCAGCGCCGCCGGATTCGCGGTCGGCTGCTCGGCCATCACCTGCATGTGCAGCTCGCGGCCCGACAGCGTCGGCACCAGCGGCATCGTGAACGTCGCGTTGTAGAAGCCGTTGCCCGTGCCGAACGGCAACAGGATGTCGGCGGCGACCAGCAACTCGCAGCCGGGCATGTTCCACGGCGTGAGGTCGACCGGCAGGTTCATGCCGTTCCACGTCGTCTTCGACAGACCCACCATCAGCAGCGCGTTCCGCCCGGGCGGAAGGTTGTCGATCGACATCGTCGACTGGTAGCCGGGGCGAACGATCGAGTTCAGGCTGATCGTCGATTGGTTGGCGGTGAGAGAACCGCAACCAGCGCCGAACCACTGGCCATACGGAGCCTGTGCCGACAGCGAAGAAACGACGCTGCCGACGAGCAAGATCGAGAGGGATCGCATTGCGCGGCCTCTACGCGACTCCTCCGCACGACGGCCACCATTTCTCCGTGCCATCGCAAGAAAGGCCTGGGTGTTGAGAACAATCCCAAGCGAGAGGTCGACGCGCGTGCCAATGCGCACGCAGAACGTGCAAGAGCGAACACCGCGAGGCCACGCGCAATGGCGACGCGGAAGATGCGACGCCATTGCGCGTCTCGCTACAGTGCGTCGCTCGCGCGC
>JBILEY010000382.1:0-5099 GCA_044351865.1 Planctomycetota bacterium
GCCCATGGCCAGCAGCACCGACGTGCCCATGACGAAGAAGCGTTTGCCGAGCGCATCGGCGGTGCGGCCGAGCAGCGAACTGCCGAGCACCGACAGCAGGCCGAGCCCGATCCACAGTGGCATCTGGTGGTCCTTCGGCAGGCGGCCCGTGCGGTCGAGCCACGTCGTCGCCAGTTGCACCGTGGTGAAGAACGAGCCGACGTGCAGCGCCGTCGCGAACAGCCCGGCCATCGCTCCACCGTTCGTCAGCACGCGCCAGGTCGAGGCCCCGCTCGGTGCCGGCGCATCGACCGGCACCGCGCGCAGGGTCCAGTAGCAGCCGAGCAGGCCGACCAGCGCCTGCAGCGCGAACACGCCGGGCCAGTAGCCGAGGCTGGCGAACCAGACCGACAGCGGCATGCCGACCGGGATCGCCAGGAACATGCCGGCGTTGAACCGCCCCATCGAGGCGCCGCGGCGATGGTAGGGCACGATCTCGGCCGACAGCGCCGACGCCGCCGCATAGGCGACGCCGACCGCGAGGCCGGAGCCGGCGCGCAGCAGGAGCAGCAGCAGTGGCGAGCCCGGCAGCAGGTGCAGAAGGCTGAGCACCACGAACACCGCCATCGAACCGAGCAGCGCCGTGCGGCGCCCGCACCACGCCGCCACCCGGCCGAACGCCAACGAGCCGGCGGCCGAGCCGAACGCGGCGGCGGCGATCAGCTGCTTGCCCTGCTCGTCGGTCAGGTTCTCGGCGGCGCGCACGAACGGCAACAAGGCGCCGAGCACGTTCGTGTTCAGATTCAGCGCGAACGCGGCCGTCGCCAGCGCGGTGATCGCCATCGCCTCGCGGGGTGCGGGCCCCGATGCCGGTGCGAGCGGAGACGAGTCGGCGGACGGCGACGGCAGAGGAGCGGGCGGTGGAACGGTCACGACGCGGCGGGATCATGCAGCCGCACCGTGCAGCTGTCGCCGCGGTGCTGGCGATTCCAGCGCGAGAACGCGCGCCGCGCCCTTCCGACGGCCGAGGCGCGGTATAGAGTTCCGCGCCCCGTGTTCCGACAGCTGCTGGAGTCTCGTTCGTGAAGATCGCCATCCTCGGCGGCGGCATCTCCGGTGTCGCCCTGGCTCGCATGCTGGCCGGCGACGGCCATCGTGTCACCGTGCTCGAACGCGCCGAACGCCCCGGCGGCTTGTGCAAGAGTCGACGCTACGGCGAGTTCACCTTCGACGAAGCCGGCGGCCACATCGTCTTCAGCAAGGAACGAAAGGTCCTCGACTGGCAGATCGAGCGCTGCGGCGGCGAGGCCGGCACCGTGCGCAACGTGCGCAACACGAAGATCCGCTGGCACGATCGCTGGGTGCCGTATCCGTTCGAGAACGGCGTCGGCCACCTGACCAAGGAGGCGATCGTCGACTGCATGGCCGGCTACATCGAGGCCTACGCCACGCGCAAGGCCGGTGCGCCGTGCCCGACGAACTTCGGCGACTGGATCCAGTGGCGCATGGGCTCCGGTTTCGCGCGCCACTTCATGGTTCCGTACAACCAGAAGATCTGGAAGTGCGACCTGCAGAAGATGGCCAGCGACTGGGTCGCCGGCCGCGTGCCGGAGGCGCCGATCGAGGACATCGTGAAGTCGGCGATCGGCATCGACACCGAGGGCTACACCCACCAGTCGGTGTTCTGGTTCCCGAAGCACGGCGGCTTCGAGGCGATGGTGCGCGGCACCGTGCAGGACGGCGGCTTCGACCTGCAGTGCGGCGTCGCCGTCACCCGCGTCGAGAAGAAGGGCAACGGCTATGCGGTCAACGGCGAAGCGTTCGACCTGGTCGTCAACACCATCCCGCTGCCGCAGATCGAAGCCGCGATCGCCGAGATCCCCGAGGCCGTGCGCGCCGACATCCGGGCGCTGCGGCCGATCTCGCTGATCAACCTGATGATCGGCGTCAAGCTCGACGAGCCGCTGCCGGACCTCAGCTGGATCTACCTGCCGTTCGCCGAGCAGGGCCCGACCAACCGGGTCACCTACTTCAGCAACTACTCGCCGCACAACGCACCGAAGGGCCACGGCTCGTTCCTGGCCGAAGTCACCCACCGCGGCGAACTGCGCCCCGACGCCGCCTGGCTGAAGGACGTCGTCGGCGCGCTGGGCCGCGCCGGCATCCTGCGCCCGGAGCAGGTCGTGCTGTCCGAGTGGTGCAACAACGAGTACGCCTACATCGACCAGGACCTGCACTTCCGCGACCGCATCGGCCGCGTGCGCAAGTGGTTCGACGACAGCGGCTACCTGACGTTCGGACGCTTTGGGCGCTACGAGTACCACAACAGCGACCAGTGCATCGCCCGCGCCATGCAGGTGCACGCCCACATCCGCCAGCTGGCCCAGTCGGGCGACCAGAAGCCGCTCCGCCTGAACTGATCGGGCCGTCCGGAGCGATCCATTTCGCCGGGGGCGAGGGCCAGAATTCTCGGCGGCGAACGGAACCCGGCGACGAGGCCCCCGCGTCCAAGGGGCGTTCCGTGGGAACCATGCCTTCCTGCGGAGCTCTTTCCCGTTCTCCGAACCCCAACCGCGAGCACTCGGACGCCGAGACGGCATCGCGAATCAGAGGGGTCTGTTCCGGGGCGAAAGCTCCAGGTGCAGCCGACCAGTCAGCGAGCTGGTCGGCACGTCTCGCGCTGGCGGCGACGGTTCGGAGGACGGGATCCATTCTCCCGCGGTGGTCGCGGTCCCATGCCGACCACCATCCGCATCGTCGAGGCCGACCTTCACCGGTCGGCCTCGATGTCTTTTGGCGGCACCTGTCGCTACGCCGGCCTGTGGTTTCGCCGGCATGTCGCACACGCCGCGCTCCCCAGCGACGACCACTCCGCAGCTCGGAGCGGCCCGGGTCTTTTTCCGCCCCGATCCCTCGTCCGGTTGCCGGGACCGTGTGGCTCACTAGAACGGTCACCACCCCACGAAGGACGAAGGCATCGCCAGGGCGGCGCGTGCCTCGACCCCGGATTCCCAGACTCTTGCTTTGACCCCACCCAGCGATACGCTCCGCCGCAGCTCAGGGGCGACGCAGCGACAAGTCGACGGTCAGTGCGCGGTTCAGAAGACCGGGGCATCCGCCGATGGGAGTCCTCCCCAGACAAGGCGCTCGATGCAACCGACGAAGATCGATCCGGCGGCCGTTCGCTCCGACTGGGCGGCCCGCGGCTTCCGCTGCGACCTTTGGATCGATGCCCCCACCCAGGTGTGGCACGACGTCGAACACGACGTCGACCACCTGACGATGCTGCTGGAGGGCACGTGCCAGATCGAGATGGACGGCCGCACGGTGCGGGTCGTCGCTGGCGACGAACTGCTGATCCCGGCCGGCACGCGCCACACGGTGCGCAACGTCGGCGACGGCGCTGCGCGCTGGCTGCACGGCTTCCGCGACCGCTGACCAGCCCGCGCTCTCGCGCCGGCCCCTCCCCGCCGTCACTCGCGGAGGGTCCACACGCCGCGCTGACCCGGCGTCTCCTCGACCCCGATCGAGAGCTCGTGCAGCCGAAGCCGCGGCCACGTCTCTCGCATACGCTCGCGCAGCGTGCGCCCGACCCACGCCGCCAGGTTCTCCGCGCTCGAGTTGCCGATCGGCAGCACGATGACCTCGTCGGCGGGGATCAGGTAGTGGCGTTCGCGGTAGCGCACGTCGAAGTGCTCGCCGGTGCGTGTGACGCGCAGCTCCGGATGCTGGCCCGGCAGCAGCAGGTGCTCGTCGAGCTCGTCGCACAGGGCGCGCACGAACGGCTTGATCTCCTTGAAGTTGACCACCAGCCCGTGTTCGTCCAGGTCGGTGTGCAGCGTCACGTAGACCTTGTAGTTGTGGCCGTGCAACCGTTCGGCCGAACCGTCCGGGAAGATCAGGAAGTGGGCGGCGCTGAACTTCAGATAGTCCTTGTCGACCTCGATCGACCAGCTCTCGCGGGGTTCTGCCATGGGGCGGAACACGATACCCACAGACACCCGTCGTTGCGCGCGGCTCTGCCCGCGGCTCTGCTCGCAGCATGGACCTGGCCGCGATCCCCTGGCGCACGACCCGCTACCCCGGCGTCGCGATCCACTTCTACGCCAGCGACAAGCAGAGCGGCCGCGTGCTGGCGCTGATCCGCATGGAGCCCGGCTGCGGCTACCCGGAACATCGGCACCACGGCGAAGAGCACGTGCTGGTGCTGCAGGGCGGCTACCACGACGCGCAGGGCGACCACCGCGCCGGCTCGTTCGTCGTCTACGAGGACCGCAGCGTGCACGCGCCGACGGCATTGCCCGGCAGCGAGGCCTGCGTGCTGCTGGCGCTGGCGCACGAGGGCATCCGCCTGCTCGGCGCCTGAACCGGGCTGCGGCGAACGCACGGCCCAGAAACGGCGCCGCGCGCGAAACCACCGGAGTGGCGTCGCGCGCGGCAGCGAAGGCGAACCGTTCGAGGGCGAAAGCCCTCGGACGATCGGCGATCAGCCCTTGGAGTAGTCGGCCAGGACCTTCTCGGCGATGTTCGGCGGCACCGGCTCGTAGCTCGACGGCTCCATCGAGTAGGTGCCACGGCCCTGCGTCATCGAGCGCAGGCGCGTCGAGTACTGGAACATCTCGGACAGCGGCACCTTGCCGGTGACGGCGCTGATGCCACCCGGCTTGCTCGTCATCTCTTCGACGATGCCGCGGCGGCTGCTGAGGTCGCCGATGACGTCGCCCGTCTTGTCCTCGGGCGCCTCGATCTCGATCTTCATGATCGGCTCGAGCAGGATCGAGTTGTTCTCCGACGCCAGGCGGAACGCGAGCACGCCGGCCGTCTCGAACGCCATCGCGTTCGAGTCGACGTCGTGCGCCTGACCGTCGTAGAGCTCGGCGACGACCTTGCAGAACGGGAAGCCGAGACGACCACCGCCCTTCACCGCCGACAGGATGCCTTCCTCGACCGGCTTGATGTATTCACGCGGCACCGAGCCGCCCTTGACGCCGTCGATGAACTTCAACGTCTCGACCTCGGGGTCGATGTTGAACTTGACGCGCGCCACGGCGAACTGACCCGAACCACCGGACTGCTTGATGTGGCGGGCTTCGACCGTCTTCGGACCCTTCAGCGTCATC
>JBILEY010000383.1:0-5083 GCA_044351865.1 Planctomycetota bacterium
CCGGTGAACCAGAAGTTCACGTAGCGTTGGATCACGTCGAGCGGGATCGCGCCTTCCTTGCGCGGGTCCTTGCCCTGCGACATCAGCTCGCCGGTGCGCTTGACGATGCGGCCGACACCGTTCTCGCCGGTCTGCAGGTGGTAGGCCTCTTCGGCGAGCATGAACTGCGTCGTGCGCGCGAGTGGGTCGAAGCTCGACTCGGCGAGCGAAGCGAGCTGGTACTTGCCGTCGCGGTCCATGAAGGCCGTGAAGCAGAAGAAGTCCAGCCAGTTGGTCACCGGGTAGTTGAACGCCTGCAGGATGCGCGGGTTGTCCTGGTCGCCGCTGTGGCGCTCGAGCATCGCCTCGGCTTCGTCGCGGCCGTCGGCGCCGAAGTGCGTCTGCAGCAGGTAGACCATCGCCCACAGGTGGCGGCCTTCTTCGACGTTGACCTGGAACAGCGAGCGCAGGTCGTAGAGCGACGGGCAGCAGTGGCCCAGCAGGCGCTGCTGCTCGACCGACGCGGGCTCGGTGTCGCCTTGGGTGACGATCAGGCGGCGCAGGCGATTGCGGAACTCACCGGGCACTTCCTGCCAGGCCTTGTCGCCGATCTGGTCGCCGAAGTGGATCTTGCGGTCGGCGGGGCCGTCCGCGAGGAAGATGCCCCAGCGGTAGTCCGGCATCTTCACGTAGTCGAAGTGCGCCCAGCCGCCCTGGCCGACGCCGACCGCCGTGCGCAGGTAGATGTCGTGCTGGTTGAAGTCGCTGGGACCGACGGTCTTCCACCAGTCGAGGAACTTCGGTTGCCACTTCTCGAGCGCCATCATCAGGCGCTTGTTCTCGCGCAGTCCGACGTTGTTGGGGATCTTCGCTTCGAGGTCGACGGTGCTCATGGGTGTTCCTTCGGTCTACGGAGTGATGTGGTTGCGCGCGCCGCTCACGTGCGGCGCCAGTCGAACTTGGCGCTCTCGGGCGCGCCGTAGCGCGTGAGCGCGCCTTCGTCGCCGGTCGCGTTCGGACGCGTGAAGATCCAGTTCTGCCACGCGCTGAGACGACCGAAGATCTTGCTGTCGCAGTTCTCGGCACCGGCGAAGCGCAGCGAGGCTTCCATGCCAGTGAGGGCGTCGGGCGACAGCGACGCGCGTTCTTCGAGTGCGATGCGCGTGTCGTCGGCCCAGTCCACCGGGTCGAGCAGGTAGGTGCACAGGCCCTGTTCGTCGGCTTCGGCGGCCGACAGCCGCGGCATCTCGGCCGCGAGCTTCTGGCCCTGCTCGGGCTGCGCGAGGAAACGGTTGTGCAGCCGCGTCATGCCGTGGCTCATCGGCAGCAGGCCAGCGCTCAGCGGGCCGACCGCGAACTCGACCTTGTCGCTGTCGAGCGCGTAGACGCGATCGCAGGCGATGGTCAGTTCGAGGAACGCGCCGGCGGTGCAGCTGTCGCCGTCGACCATCGCGTACATCGAGCGCGACATCAGGTCGAAGCGGCGCAGCGTGCGCGCCATCTGCCGCAGGATCTCGTTGACGAGCCAGTGCGCGCGGTTGGCGAACAGGTTCTTCTCGACGGCCAGCAGCTCGTCGACGTTGCCGCGCGTCTTCAGCACCAGCAGGCCGACCTGCTCGTGGTCGAAGCGCAGCTGCAGCAGCGCGTCGTCGAGTTCGCGGAAGCACTGCAGCGCCCAGGCGCCGCTGCCCGCCTGCTCGTACTCGGCGCCGTTCTGCGGCTGCTTGCCCTGCGGGCCGTGCACCGTCAGCGTCGCCACGCGCGAGGTGGCGTTCACTTCGAGCTGCACGTGCTGGTAGGTGTACTTGCCGCCGTCGACCTGCGCGTGGATCGGCGCCAGCGTGATGCCCTTCGTGCTCTTGCTCGGCTGCTTGCTCGCCAGCTCCTTGGCGCGCGCCAGCACCTTCTCGGCGAACTGCGACTTCGGCCAGATCGCGTCGACGAGACCGAACGCCAGCGCCTTCTTGCCGCGCAGGCCTTCCGCCATCGTGCAGAACACGTCGGCCCGGTCGCGGCGCACCTTGCGCTTGTCGACGAGGCGCGTCAGGCCGCCGGTGCCGGGCAGCACGCCGAGCAGCGGCACTTCCGGCAGCGACACCGCCGAGTTGTTGTCGTTGACGAGGTGGATCTCGTCACAGGCCAGCGCCAGCTCGTAGCCGCCGCCGGCGCAAGCCGCGTTGATCGCACAGATCGCCTTCAAGCCGCTGTGCTGGCTCGCGTCCTCGAGGCTGAGGCGCGTTTCGTTCGTGTACTTGCAGAAGTTGACTTTGAACGGGTGCGTGCTGTCCGCCAGCATCCAGATGTTGGCGCCGGCGCAGAACGCGCGCTCCTGGGCGCTGCCGACGACCACCACCTTCACCTGCGGGTGCTCGAAGCGAAGCCGCTGCACGGCGTCCGCGAGCTCCATGTCGACGCCCAGGTCGTAGCTGTTCAGCTTCAGCTCATAGCCGGGGCGGTAGGGGTGCGCAGGGTCGACGTTCATGCGCAGGTGTGCGATGTCGCCGTCGATCTGCAGTTGCCAATGGTGGTAGCTGCTGGGGTGTCGGTTGAAGTCGGTCATGCCGCGCGAGGGTAGTTCCGCCGTGGGGGAGATTGGTCGCGAAGTGTGCCACCCATCGGCCATTGTGCAAGCAGGATACAGCACTTTCTCTCGATGAGCATGCTGTATACTGCATGTTCGGGCGCAATCGAGTGCGCCGTCGTTCGTGCCTTCGCTGCGGCGTAAATATGCGTGGCAGCATGATTTTCGGCGGGAAGCCCAGTTGCTGTCTGGCTGAGGGGGTTGCCCAGGCAGGTTCACTCGCTACCGTCGCCCCTCCGCAGCTCGTTCCCTCGTCAGGCCGGTTTGCTGCGGATCTCGTTCTCCAGTCTCGTACTGACGGCCTGCACTCCAAGAAAGGACCTTGTCCCAACAACCATGCGCAACTTCTCATCCCTGCTGAGCGCGTTGGCCCTGAGCTCGATCGTCGCGGCTCAGACCGTCACCGTCCCTGACCTCTTCGCCAATGCCGAGGGTGGCACCAGCGGCAACATCTGGCGCGCGGGCCCGAATCGCGTCCAGGCCATCTACGACTCGACCAACTTCCAGTCGCAAGGCGCTGGCCTGATCGAGATCAACAGCGTGTCGTTCCGCCTCGCCGGCGCCGGTGTGACCAACATCATCACCTACCCGGCGGTCGAGATCTACCTGCAGAACGCAGCGGTCGACTACACCGCCCCGTCGACGACGTTCGCCGCCAACCGCACGGTCGCGCTGCCGACGACCCCGAACTTCTCGGGTCCGGTGACGACGACGGCGGTCGCGGGCACGACGCCGAACGGCTACTTCATCACGATCCCGCTGACGACGCCGTTCCTCTACGACGCCTTCGCGGGCCAGGACCTGCTGCTCGAGATCGCGATCGTCGGCAACCCGGCGCCGCTGCTCGGCAACACGATCAGCACCGGCTTCCTGCTGACCCACAAGGCCAACTCGGTCCGCTCGGTCGGCTCGAGCACGTCGGCCGTCGGCACCGCCTCGCTGTTCGCGCCGCTCGCCCGGTTCGGCTACACGCTGCCCGCTGGCGGCGCCAACAACCTGGTGAACGGCGCTGGCTGCATCACCGAGTACGGCACGCTCTACGAGGCCCACAACTCGACGCTGTTCGACCAGCAGAACAGCGCGATCACGTTCACGCCGAACGGCGGCGGTTGGGTCGTCACCCAGACCGGCACGTTCCTGCCGGTTGGCTCGATCGCAACCCCGACCGTGCTGACGCTGACCGACGACTCGGAAACCAACTACCCGTTCACGGTCGGTTCGTTCCCGGGCTGGACCAGCCTGCAGATCGCGTCGAACTGCTACGTGACCAACGGCACCGCGCCGTTCGTCCCGACCACGCTGCCGAACCTGGCCAGCTTCAACGCCCCGACCGCGACCGGCTTCTACTGCTGGCACGACATGGATCCGGGTGCAGTCGGCAGCGGCGCGGTCCAGGTCGAGGAGTCGTCGACGGTCACGACCGTGACCTGGAACGGCGTCTACACCTGGAACACGTTCGCCGCCAACAACGTGCAGTTCCAGTTCTTCGCGACCGGTGAGGTCACGATCGCCTGGGGCACGATGTCGCTGACGGCTGGCAACGGCTACCTCGTCGGCTTCTCGCGCGCCGGCACCAACCAGGACCGCGGCTCGATCGACATCAGCGCCAACCCGGTCCTCACGATCGCGGCCGCTGACCGCGCGCCGCTGCGCATGCGCACCACGACCCGTCCGATCGTCGGCACGAACTGGGGTCTCGAGACCTCGTCGATCCCGCCGAACGGCGTGTTCGGTGTCGACATCTTCGGTCTGGCCGATCCGGGCATCAACGACCTGTTCTTCATCGGCATGCCGACCTGCGGCCTGCGCGCGACCCCGGACGTCATCGGCGGCGCGTGGCTGAACCTCGGTGTCCCGAACCTGACGATCCTGCCGCTGCCGGCGAACCCGGCGCTGACCGGCGTCAGCATCTACGCCACGTCGGCGGTGTTCGAGTCGATCCCGGTCAACGCGTTCGGCGCGGTGACGGCGAACGGCGTCCAGGGCGTGCTCGGCACGTTCTGATTCGACTCGCCTCGGTGGTGGTGCGATCCCTCGCACCGCCGCCAGGGTGACCCCCGCGGCCGCGTGCGCCTCCCTGGCGTGCGCGGCCGCGGTCAATTCCGGCCCGTGGCCGAACACTCTTCAGCACGTGGAACCGCGCGGCGGGTTCCGTAGCGTGATGCGGTGACGTCTCACGGGCTCGAGGTCGAGGTGCAGCATGCGGCGGTCTTGTGCCACGCACTCCATCAGGCTGCCTTCCCTTGGCTGCAGCGGCTGCAGCTGCACAACCGCGGCGCGGTTGCGCAGCGCTCGCTCGAGCTCGTGGTCGCGCTCGCGCCGGTGCTGCCGGAACCGTGGCGCCAGCCGGTCGACGAGATTCCGGCGGGCGCTTCGCTCGAGATCGCGATCGTCGACCTGCCCTTGTCCGCCGAGGCGTTCGCCAACCTCGTCGAAGGCGAGCGCGCGGAGCTGGTCGTGCGCCTCGAGCGCGCCGGCGAAGTGCTCGCCGTGTCCCGCACGCCGATCGATCTGCTCGCCTAC
>JBILEY010000384.1:0-5064 GCA_044351865.1 Planctomycetota bacterium
CAGCTGGCGCCGATCCTCGTCGCCGAGCGTGCCGTCGATCTGGCGGAGGAACAGCGTCTCGTCGGCGCCGTAGAGCTTGTCGCCGACCAGCGGGCAGCCGAGCGACGCCATGTGCACGCGGATCTGGTGGGTGCGGCCGGTCTTCGGGTGCAGTTCGACCAGCGAGTAGCGGGCGTTGCTGCGCAGCACGCGGTAGCTCGTGACGGCCGACAGTCCGTCGGCGTCCGGCGCGTCGGCGGTGGTCAGCTTGAGGCGCACCGTCGAGCGCTTGTCGGGCACGATCGCGCGATCGATCGTGCCTGCGTCCGGCGCCGGCCGCCCGTGCACGACGGCGAGGTAGCTCTTGCCGACGAGGCGATCCTCGAACTGCCGCGAGACGAGCTGGTGGAACTGTTCGTCGAGACCGACCGCGACGACCCCGCTGGTCTCCATGTCGATGCGATGCAGCAGCCGCGGCACCACGTCGCGCGACGGATCGTCGGGGTTGCGGTAGCGACGGTGCAGCGCGTGCAGCAACGTGCCCGACAGGTGGCGCCCCGACGGGTGCACCGCCATGCCCGGCGGTTTGTCGACGACGATCATCCACTGGTCTTCGTAGAGGACCGGGAAGTCGACGTCGGCGCCCGGATCGGGAGAGGCGCGCGGATTGGGCGGAACGTCGACGACGATCGCGTCGCCAGTGCGCACGCGACGCGACGCGGGGGACTGGCGACCGTTCAGCTGCACGAGGCCGCCATCGATCAGGCGATGGATGCTCGCACGCGAACGCCACGTCAGCACGGTCGTCAGCGCGAGGTCGAGGCGCTGGCCGTCCAGTCTGCCATCGACCAGGATGCGGATCTGCTCGAGCGGCTTGCTGAGGTCGCGCGGCGCGTCGCCGGGGAACTTCGGCAGCATGCTCGATCTACCTGCGCCGAGGGCCGTCGCTGGGTGCACGCACAGGCGATGCGTGCCAGCGACAGCGCCTCGACCTGCAGATCACGCGTCCGTCTTCTGGATCGTCGTGTCGGCGGTCAACGGGTCGAAGTCCGGCGCATCGTTGTTGCGACGGTCGTTCGGCTTGCCCTTGCCCGTGCGACGCTTCTTGCTGTTCCGACCGACCGGGGCGCCGCCGCCGCGCTTGCGTTCCGCCATCAGGATGTTGCGCAGACGCTCGCGCTCCTCACGACGACGACGATCGCTGGTCTTCTCGTGGTAGGCGTGCTTCTTGGCGAGACGGAAGATGCCGGCGTAGTTGCACTGGCGCTTGAAGCGACGCAGCGCTGCTTCCAACGGCTCGTTCGGACGGACCTGGACTCGGATCATCGGAAAGGGAGGTTCGGCTCGGAGCAGAACGGACTGAAGCTCGCAGCCAGCCGGCGCCGTTGGCGACGGAACGTGGGGTCGCGTATGGTGACGCCACGGACTGGACTGACGAAAGGGCGCGAAACCATAGCGACTCGCGCCCCGAGGGCAATGCCGCCGTTCCGCTGCCTGCATGACAAGCTCCGGCTCCGAAACCCCGGTCACCGTGCAGGGCGTCATCGAACGCTTCACGTTCCGCAACCCGGACACCGACTGGGCGGTCGTCAAGCTCGTCGACGAAGCCAACGGACTGCCGCTGACGGTCGTCGGCAGCATGGCGCAACTCCGCGAAGGACAGCGCCTTAAGATCAGCGGGACACGCAGCGTCCACCCCCGCTTCGGGGTGCAGGTGAAGGCCGAGGCGTTCGAGGCGATCGCCCCGAACACCGAGGAGGGCATCGAAGCCTACCTCGCGTCCGGTCTGGTCCGTGGCATCGGCCCCGGCACCGCGCGCAAGATCGTGGCGGCGTTCGGCGTCGACACGCTTCGGGTCATCGAGGAAGAGCCTGCCCGTCTGCGGCAGGTGCGCGGGCTCGGCGAGCGCCGGATCGAGGAACTCGGCCAGGCGGTTCGGGCGCAGAAGGACCTGCAGAACGTGCTCGTGTTCCTCCGTTCGCACGGCCTCGGCCCGGCACTGGCGGCGCGCATCGTGCGGCGATACGGCGCGCGCGCGTCGGCGCTGATCCAGGCGAATCCGTTCCGGCTGGCGGACGATCGCATCGGCATCGGGTTCCGCACCGCGGATCGCCTCGCCGGCCAGATGGGGATCGCACCGACGGCCCCGGAGCGACTGGACGCCGCGCTCGAATTCGTGCTCGGCCAGGCGGCGAAGGAAGGGCACTGCTACCTGCCGGAGGCGGAACTGGTGCGGCGGACGGCCGAGTTGCTGTCGCTGGCGGAGGCCGAACTGTCGGTGCGGGTGCCGGAGCTCGCGCGGTCCGGACGCATCGCGCGGCAGATGCCGCCAGGGCCGGTGCTGCTGCACGACGACCCGCGGCCGATCGTCTATCCGATCGCGCTCGCGGTCGCCGAGGACGGTGTGGCCCGTTCGCTCGATCGCTTGCTGCAGTCGAAGCAGCGGCTGCAGGTCCGGGCGGACGCAGCGATCGCTTGGTTCGAGCAGACGTCGGCGACGACGCTTCCCGATGGCCAACGGGAAGCTCTGCGCAAGTGCCTCGGCGAACCGGTGACCGTCGTCACCGGCGGCCCGGGCGTCGGCAAGACGACGATCGTGCGCGCCCTGGTGAAGATTCTCGAGCAGAAGCAGCTGCGGCCGCTTCTCGCGGCGCCGACCGGGCGCGCGGCGAAACGCATGGAGGAGGCGACGGGGCGCGCCGCATCGACGATCCATCGTTTGCTCGAGTTCACGCCCGGCGCGGGCCGCTTCGCGCGCAACGCCGAGACGCCGCTCGAAGGCGACGTGCTGGTCGTCGACGAAGCCTCGATGCTCGACATCCAGATCGCGCATGCACTGCTGCAGGCGGTGCCGGACACGATGTCGCTGGTGCTGGTCGGCGACCGCAACCAGCTGCCGTCGGTCGGCGCCGGCAACGTTCTCGACGATGTCGTGCAGAGCGGCCGCGTGCCGACGGTGGCGCTGACGCGGGTGTTCCGGCAGCAGAGCGGTTCGCAGATCGTGCGAGTAGCGCACGACATGCTCGCGGGCATCGTGCCGGCCAAGGGCAGCGATGGCGGCGAAGGGAACGACTTCTACTTCGTCGAGGCCCGCAACGGCGCGCACGCTCGCTTGCTGATCCGGGAGCTGATGACGCAGCGCATCCCCAAGCGCTTCGGCTTGGACCCGCAACGCGACATCCAGATCCTGTGTCCAATGTATCGGGGCGAGGTCGGCGCCGACGCGCTCAATCGCGACCTGCAGGACCTGCTGAACCCGGGACAGATCGAGGTCGAACGCAGCGGCAAGCGATTCCGCGTGGGTGACAAGGTCATGCAGGTGCGCAACGACTACGACCGCGACGTGTGGAACGGCGACGTCGGGCGCATCACGCACATCGATACCGGCGCCGCGAAGGTGTTCTTGCGCTTCCTCGAGGCGGAGCACGAATACCGCTTCGAAGAACTGGACGACCTGGTGCCGGCCTACGCGATCTCGGTGCACCGCTCGCAGGGCAGCGAGTATCCAGCGGTGATCGTGCCGGTGACGACGGATCACTTCCTGATGCTGCGCCGCAGCGTCGTCTACACCGCCATCACGCGAGGCAAGCGCCTGGTCGTCGTCGTCGGGTCCACGAAGGCGATGGAGATGGCCGTGGCCAACGCCGACGACGGGCAGAGATACTCCGGCTTGCGCGACCGGCTGCGCACACTGCTGCGCGGTGAGGGGTTGGCACCGGGTTCGGCACGTACGGTGCCGGAGCAAGGAGCCTGAGATGTCAGGGGCGAGGGCGGTTCGGGCGAACGGCCGGCGATGTCAAAGTCCCAGGGCCGCGTGCACGGCGAGCGTCGCCGAGGAACGGTTGAGGGTGTAGAAGTGCAGGCCGGGCGCACCGTCTCGCAGCAGTGCCCGCCCCTGGTCCACTGCCCACTGCACACCCGTAGCAACGACCGCGGAGGGGTCGTTCGCCACGATCCGCAGCCGGCGACGGAGCTCTTGCGGAATGCGGGACCCACACATCTGGGTGAAGCGCTCGATCTGGCTGACGTTCGTGATCGGCATCAGTCCCGGGACGATCGGAATGTCGATGCCGGCGGATCGGCACCGGCGCACGAACGCGCGGTAGTCTTCGTTGTCGAAGAACAGTTGCGAAACCAGGAAGTCCGCGCCTGCGCGGACCTTGGTGACAAGGTGCTGCAGATCTGCTTCCAGGTCGCGGGTCTCGACGTGGCCCTCCGGGTAGCAGGCTGCGCCGATGCACATGTCGGGGCGGAGCTGCCGAACAAAGGCCACCAGCTCCGATGCGTGCGAAAAGCCATCAGCGACGGGACGGAACTCGGTTTCGCCCTTCGGCGGATCCCCGCGCAACGCGAGCACGTTCCGAATTCCGGCGTCGTGCAGGCGCTGCAGCACACCGGCGATCTCGTCCCGGGTGCTGCCCACGCAGGTCAGATGCGCCATGGTGACGATCCCAAGCTCACGTTGGATCCGTCCGACCAACTCGATGGTGCGATCCCGGGTGCTGCCGCCAGCGCCATAGGTGACCGAAACGAAGGAGGGGCGACACGGACGCAACTCCTCGACGGTTCGATACAGCTGCTCGACGCCCTCTGCCGTCTTCGGCGGAAAGAACTCGAAGGAAATGACCGGGCTACCGCGCCGGAACAGGGAGGCGATGTTCATGCGAAAGGCGTTGGATGCCGGTGATGCTAGCGCACTTGCGACGAGGTCGTCGATGGTCCCGCGCATCTCGGAACGTCGACCACGTCAGCCTTGGTGAAGGGCAGCACCCGGCCACCGACACACACTCGACCTCAGGCCGCTGCCGCAGAGGGAGCGATGAAAAAGAAACAGCCTCAGTGCAAGCACTGAGGCTGTTCAAAATTGACCCGGCACTAACCTACTTTCGCGCATAGCACTATCATCGGCCCTGGCTGCTTGACTGCCGTGTTCGGAAAGGGAACGGGTATTTCCAGCCAGGTATGGGCACCGGGAGGCGCTTTACCACCCGAGCGACAGCTTGTTGGCTGCGTCTCGAGCAGAGAATGTTGGGTTGGTGGAACGAGTCGTCGAAGAGATCGTGAGTGAGGATGAGATCAAGCCGA
>JBILEY010000073.1:0-16385 GCA_044351865.1 Planctomycetota bacterium
GTTGGCGCTCCAGCGCGAGTATTCGTGCGGGCCGTCGAGGTCGAGGCCCTGCTTCTGCGTGATCTGCAGGTGCTTCTTGCCCGGCACCGGGAACTGCGCGTCGAACGACGGCAGCCACGCGCCCAGGCCGACCGCCAGCAGCGCGGCCAGTGCGAGCGACAGCGTCTTGCGGCCTTCCGGCGCAACCATGGCGATGGTCAGCGCGCCGAGGATGCCGACGGCGCACAGGCAACCGCCGGCGCCGACCTCCCACAGCAGGAACGGGCACAAGAGGCAACCGACGCCGGCGCCGAGCAGGTCGCTGGCGTAGAGCGTGTTCACCCGGTGCGAGTACGCGGACAGGATCAGGCCGACGGCGCCGCCGCCGAAGAAGAACGGCACGGCGAGGCCGAGGTTGAACACCGCGAACAGCAGGAACTGGCCGAGTTCGCCCGCGCCGAGCCCGAACGTGATCTGCTCCGGCACCGGCATTGCGCGCGCGAACCACCACGTCGCCAGCAGGCTGACGACGTAGGCGATGGTGAAGCCCCAGATCCACTTCGCCGGGTCCTTGCGCCAGCGCGCCTCCAGCAGCGTCAGCACCGTGCCCGAGGCACCGATGCCGAGCAGGCTGTTGCTGATGATCAGGAAGCTGAAGTGGAAGGCGAGGCGCAGTGCGCAGATGCGCGTCAACAGCACCTGGAAGGCGAGCAGCGACGCCGACAGCACGGCGATGCCGAGGAACACGCCGCGCGACACGCGCTGGTTCTGGAGGTCGGTCATGGTGAGACGAGGGCGAACAGCCTAGTCGCCGCTCGCGGTTCGTGGGCGCGCGAATTGGAGCCGGTCCCCCGGTGAGATCCGCGCCATGTCATGGCCGGGCGCGATGGCGCCGCAGCCAGTTCAGTCGGTGGCGATGCGGCCGGAGGCGAACAACGCCTGCTTGTCGCCAAGACCGCGCCAACCTTCGGCGAGGACCGTGTGGCCGACCGGTGCACGCAGCGACGAGCCGGGGCCAGCACACAGCAGCACGTCGGGCTGGAACTCGCGCATCGCCGTGCGCACGCAGGCGGTGAAGTCGAACGTCTCCAGCACCTGCGCGTGCGTCGTGTAGTGCAGCAGCTCCGCCGGGTCGGCCGACCACGGCGAGTGCACGTTGCCGAAGCCGTCGATCAGGTGGCAGCGCGGCATGCCGACCGGCAGGTCGGCCAGCATCGCCGCCGCCTGCTGCGACGTCGACGCGCACAGCTTGGTGTGGAACGGGCCGTGGCCGGCCAGGCGGAACGGGAACTCGCGTTCGCCGACCTTCACCTTCGGCAGGTGGGTCAGCAGCGCCGTCACCGCCGCCTCGGTGCCGGCCAGCACTTCGTGCCCGCCGAGGTGGATGCTGAAGTCGCAGAACGTCTCGTCGCCGCGATCGCGCAGCGCCTGCACGACGGCTTCGGTGGCGACGCGCAGCTCGAGTTCGAGCTTCCAGTCCTCGCCGACGTTGGTCATCAGTACCTGGCCGCCGGCGACCTGCTTCTGCAGCGCCGCCATGGTCGCCACGAGGCGCCAGCCGTTGGTCGGATCGAGCGCACCGCTGGCCGGCAGCGCGGTGTACCAACCGAGCGAGTTGCCGGCGACGGCGACGATGTCGTAGCGCTCGCGCAGCTGCTCGGCGTGCGCCATGGTGCCGAAGTAGATCAGCTCCGCCGCGTTCTCGCCGTCGAGGTGCAGGCCCGGCCGGAACTTCTCGGCGCCGTCGATCTCGCGCAGCGTCGGCCGTCCCTGGGAACGGCGCCAGTCGTCGCACGCGTCGAGTGCTGCTGCGACCGGACCCGGGCGCACGGTGCGGCCGAGGAAGCCGAGTTCGTCCTTGGTGTAGGAACCGCGACCGGGACAGAGCAGGACGGCAGTGGGCTTCTTCACGCGGAGATCGGCCAGGAGCGCGCCGGCGGGCCCGGCGACGAGAGGGGCGGGGATCCTAGCGACTGCGTTCGCGGCGGCCATGCGCCTGCGGCCGGCTCCTTGGGCGAACCGTCAATTCGGCGTCAACCCGCCAGTGCGGCCGGAAGACATCGGTAGGCTCGGATCCGAATGCGCATCCTGCTCATCGAGGACGATCAGGCGCTGGCCAGCAACCTGCTGGACTACTTCGCCACCCAGGCCCAGGTCGCCCACGTGCGGGACGGGATCCGTGGGTTGGCAGCGGCCGCGGCGGGCGATCACGACGTCGTGGTGCTCGATCTGGCGTTGCCGCGTCTCGACGGGATCGAGCTGTGCCGGAGCCTGCGCGAGCAGGCGCGACGACGCACGCCGGTGCTCGTCCTGACCGCTCGCGACACGCTCGAGGACAAGGTGGCGGCGTTCGAAGCCGGGGCCGACGACTACCTCGTGAAGCCGTTCGCCCTGCGCGAACTGGCGATCCGCCTGCACGCGCTGGTGCGGCGCATCGCGCCGGAGGCGGCCCCGTCCACGAGCCAGTCGCTGCGCTGCGCGGACCTCGAGCTCGATCTTTCGTCGCTGCGCTGCCGGCGTGGCGAACGGTGCTTCACCCCGACCCGCGTCGGACTGCGCATCCTCGAGATGCTGCTGCGGGCGAGCCCCGCCGTGGTCCGGCGGGAGACCATCCTCGCCACCTTGTGGCCGGACTATCCGGTGGGCGACGGGGTGTTGCGCACCCACGTCTACGCACTGCGCAAGGCCATCGACGGGGCGGAGGGACCACCGTTGCTGCACACCTTGCCCGGCATCGGCTATCGCCTCACGGCCACACCATGAGCCGGGGCCCTCTGGAACGGCGCCTTCGACGCGCTACGGGTGCGCTCGCCGGACTGCTGGTCGCGACCTTCGCCGTGCTGCTGCCCCAGGTCGCCTTCAAGACCGAGGACGCCGTGTTCCAGCGGCAGACCGCGCACATGCTGGCCGCCCTGGTGGCGGATCGGTCGGCGGCGCTGGCACCGGGCATGCGCCTGCTCGATGCCGCGGATCCGATCCCGCCCGGGCTTCGCGAGCGCATTGCGCGGCTGCCTCCGGGGATCCACGAGCTGAACGACGTCCACCTCGAGGCGACTTCGCCCGACACGGATCTGTTCGTGGGGATCGCGACCGGCGACGCGGGCCGACTGGAACTGCTGTACGACGTCCGCCCGTTCGAGGCCTTCGACGAAGCCATCGCCGCGCCGGCCTATGACGCCGTCATCCTGTCCGGCATCGCACTGGCCGTGTTGGGCGCGATGGTGCTCTGGTGGCAGCTGCATCGCGTCTTCGCGTCGTTGCAGAGCTTGGCGCCGCTGGTGCGGGGCGGGGAGCCGACGCCCGGACGTGGCGTCGAGGGGGCCTTCGGCGACGACGAGATCGGCGACCTCGCCCGCGAACTGCTGTCTTCCCGCAACCAGCTCGCTGCGGCTCTCGATCGCGAACGCAGGTTCACCCGCGAAGCCAGCCACGAACTGCGCACGCCCGTCGCGATCATCGCCGGCGCGGTGGAGCTGCTGCATCGCGACGGGCAGATGACGCCGGTGGCGGACGGGCTCGTCGAGCGCATCCGCATCGCCAACGGCCGGATCGAAGCGTTGATCGAGGCGTTCCTGTGGTTGGCGCGAGATCCCCTGCGCGCCGAAGAACTGCAGACCATGACCTTGCTGCCGCTGCTGCAGCGCGTCCTGACGGATCTTCGTCGCGCCGGCGGCGACTCCACCGAAGTGCAGCTGCACGTCGCGTCGGATCGCCCGTTCGACGGGGAGCCGCTGTGTGCCGAGATCGTGCTGCGCAACCTGGTCGACAACGCGCTGCGTCATCGCGGCGACGGGCCCGTGGTGATCCAAGTGGACGGTGGAGTTCGCATCGTCAATGCACTGCCGGAAGGCGCGCGGTCGGCCGAAGACTCGCACGGGCTGGGTCTCGGCATCGCCAGGGACCTCTGCACGCGCTTCGGATGGCAGTTCTCGGTGGAACAGCAGGGCGGGCAGCACGTCGCCTCGGTGCGGTTCGAGGCGCCGCGGAGTTGACGCCGATTGGATGGAGAATGGACGCCTGCGCGGCGCGGGAATCGGCGAAGGACGTGGCATGCAGCCAAATCGATTCCACTTCTCGACCACGTTCCTCCTGCTCGCGACCGCCTGTGCTGTACCGAGTGCCCGGGACCTGCCGTCCATCGCCCCGGCGGCGTCCCCGACCCAGCGCACGTCCCAGGACGTGGCGCAACAGCAGGAACCGGCACCGCGGGCCTACCTGCGCGCGACCGGTGGCCTTTCGCTGTTGCCGGGCACCAGCCTCGACAGCAGCGACGCCGGCGCCCTCCAACAGGCCGACGCCTCGTTCGACCCAGGCTTCGCCTACACCTTCGGCGGCGGCTATCGCGTCACGGACGACTGGTCCGTCGAGGCGGAGCTGGGGTATCGAACCAATCCGATCGATCGAGTCCGCAGCACCGGACAGACCCTCACCGAAGGCGACTTCGCGTCGCTCGGCTTCTTCGCGAACGGCATCTACCGCGTGCCGATGGCAGGTCGTCTACGACCCTACGTGGGCCTCGGCATCGGTCTCCTCGAGGAGATCGACATCGACCTCGGCAGTGGCACCGACGTGGACTACTCCGATTCGGCCCTCGCCGCGCAAGCGATCGTCGGCGTCGACTACCAGCTGTCTTCGCAGTGGTCGCTGCAGCTCGAAGGTCGCTACCTGCAGTCGTTCGGGCAGGATCTCGCCGCGGAATCGGGCAACGGGGTCACCTACGACGCCGACTACCAGCCGTTCTCCATCTCGCTGGGATTGACCTGGAGCTTCTGAGCTCCGCGGCCGGGGCGCATGGCGCCGTCCGCGGCGGCTACTTGCGCTTGTCGAGCTCGGCCAACAAGTTCGCGGCGCCGGCGCCGCGCGCGTCGCCTTGCCGCACGTAGCCCGCGAGCACTTCGCGCAGCGGCAGGCTCATCGGCGAGAGGCCGTCGGTCGGGCAGCCACGCTGCACCAGCAGCACCGCCGCCGGCCAGTTGTCGGTGGCGACTGCGCCCCAGACCCCGCCGCGACCGTCGCGCCCGGTCGCCTTCGGGTCGGCGCCGCGTTCGAGCAGCAACTGCAGCACGCTCGGATCGACTGTCTTGGCGGTTGCGGCGAACCAGCACGGCCGGCCGAACTGGTCCTGCCGGTTCGGATCGGCGCCGCGATCGAGCAGCAGCTTCACCGGCTCCGGACCGACGTGTCGCGTCGTGTAGATCGCCAGCACGAGCGGCATCTCCTCGCCCATCGCGTTCGGGTCGGCGCCTTCGGCCAACAGCGTGCGCACGGTCGCCAGCTGCTGCGGGTCCTTCTCCAGTTCGCGCAGCGCGCGCGTCAACTTCGTCTCGCCCCAGATGCCGCCCGGGGCCAAGGGTGCAGTGAACAACGCGGCGACCTGGGAGACGGTCAGCGCGCCGACCGGTGCGCTGACGACCAGGAACGCCAGCAGCTGCAGCAGTCCCGACTGGGCGCGCAGGTGCAGGAAGATCGCCCCGGCCAGCAGCACACCCGGCACGACGAGCATCGCGAACACCACCGCCAGCGGCGACGTCTTGCTCGGGCCGGCCGCGGCGAGGCCGAGCACGAACATCAGGCCAAGGGCGCCGACGTCGAGCGCGACGAACAGCCAGAACAGGACCTTCAGCAGCATGGGTGCTGGGTCATCCGGATCGCCGCTGGGGTGTGGCAGAAGCGAGCTCGGCCGGAATCGATGCGCCGTGGGACTGCGCCGCTCCGGCGGTCCGCAGGGGGACCACCTGGGCAGATCCCAGCCGCGGGCGGTAGGCTGGCGCGGTCGGGTTCTGGGGAAGCTGGGACCGCGGCTGCCTTCCCTCTCCCCTGCCCGCCATTGCCTTCCCCATCATGATCATGCTCTCACCTTTGGCCAGGGGCCTGCTTCGCTCGTGTGGTTGCGCGCCGATCTTCGCTGCTGCTGCCCTGGCGCAGTGTGGCCACACCTGGCAAGCCGGCCTCGGGGGGGCTGGGACCGGCACCAACGGCGCCGTCGCCTCGTTCCTTCGCCTGCCGACCGGTGAGGTCGTGGCCTTCGGCGAGTTCACGTCGATCGAAGGCGTGGCGGCCAATCGGGTCGCAGTCGGCGGTGCGAACGCCTGGAGCCCGTTGGGTGGCGGCACGAACGGCAACGTCGTCGGTGGCGCCGTGGCCGAGAACGGCGACCTCGTCTGTGTCGGCACGTTCACCCAGGCCGGTGGTGTGGCCGCCAACCAGGTGGCGCGTTGGGACGGTGTGGCGTGGTCGGCGTTGGGTGCCGGTGTCGACGGCTCGCTGGTCTGCGCGGCGGCCTTGCCGAACGGCGACGTGTTCGTCGGCGGCTATCTCAATGGCCTGGGCATCCCCGAAGTGGCGCACTGGAGCGCCGGCAGCTGGCAGCGGATCCCATCGCCCAATTGGGGGCTGTGCATGACGGTGCTGCCGAACGGCGACTTCGTCGTCGGCGGCTACAGCTGGGTCGCGCGTTGGACCGGTTCGGGCTGGGCCCAGCTCGGCACGGGCGTGACCGGCTGGGTGACGGAGCTGGTGGTGGACGGCAATGGCGACCTGATCGCAGCCGGCGGGCTCAACATGGCGGGCGGCACCCCGGTGAACGGCGTCGCCCGTTGGAACGGGACCGGCTGGTTGCCGATGGGCACCGGCGTCGGCGGCAACCTGCGCGGCGCCACGCGCTTGCCGAACGGTGATCCTCTGCTCTGTGGCGAGCTGTGGCTGAACGGCATCGGGCCCGTCAACCTCGCCCGTTGGGATGGTGTCGCGTGGACGGGCCTCGGCGCGCCGGTCACCTTCGGCACCACGTTCGACGCCGAGGTGTTGCTGGACGGTGCCCTCGGGGTCGCGACCGTGCAGGGCTTCCAGGCCGGAAGCGTCACCTCGAGTTTCTTCGCGCGGCTGACAGCCGATTGTCCGGCCACGATCACCGCCCTCGGCGCTGGCTGCGTCGGCTCGGCAGGTCCAAGCCAGTTGGCTCCGAGCAGTCTGCCTTGGATCGACGCGACCTACGCCGCCTTGGTCAGTGGCTGCCCACCGCAGAGTCTGGGGCTCTCGATGTTCAGCAAGTCGACGACGGCGTTGTCGCTGCCGCAGTTGCTGCCCGAAGCTGGCGCCGGTTGCACGTTGTGGGTGCCGCCGGACCTGTCGGCGCTGCTGGTGCCGACCGCTGGAGTGGCGACGACCTCGTTTCCGGTTCCGGCAGTCGGTGCGCTGGTGGGGATCGTGTTGCACCATCAGGTGGCGCTGCTCGAGTTCGCGTCGGCTGGTGGACTGACCGCATTGACCGTGACGAATGCGGTGAGCCTCACGATCGGTTCGTTCTGATCGCTTCGATCGAACGGTCGCCTGCGGTGCCTCCGACTCCTGCTCGCTGAGCTTCGCCATGCGATGTCACCGCCGATCGGCTACGTGGTGCTGAATGCGGCGCTGCTCGGTGTGCAGGCGAACCTGCAGGGCGTGCTGTTCGATCCAGGCACCGGCGCCTTCTTCGGCTCGCAGGGCATCGAGGTGCGGGTCGGCAAATGAAGCGCACGGCTACGCCGCGCTCGCGACCAGCTCGTGCGCGCGTAGTTCCGCCGCGTGCTGGTCGTGGCAGACGTCGTCGGCGTCGAAGTCGAGCAGCACGCCGGCGTCGTCGAGCGCCTGCAGCTGGTCCTCGTCGACACCGGCCAGCACCAGCTGGCGCCGTTCTTCGCGCAGCGCGCGCAGCAGGGCCCGCAGCTCGAGCGCGGCGAGGTCGTCGAGACCGGGCAACGCGGCGACGTCCAGCACCAGAACGCGATGGCGCGGATCGACATGGGTCGCCCACGCGGCAAGGTCCGGCAGGCGGTATTCGGCGGCGGCCGGCGGCACGGCGCGGAACCACGCGACCTTCGCTTCCTGGCTCGGTTGCGCCTCCAGCGCCACGACGGCGCGGCCGTGGTTCAACTGCAGCAGCAGCACGACCAGCAGGAACCCGACCGGCAGTGCGATGGACGCGAGCGGCCAGGCGTGGAACGACCACGTGCCAAGCGCCGCGCCGAACGCGAAGCTCGCCGGGATGCTGGCGAGAAGCCACAGCCGTCGCCGAGCCTGCGAGCTGCGGCGCGGCGACAGCGGGCGCGCGAGGCCGAACCAGCGGGCGACGAAGCGCGCGAGGTCGAGGCCGAGGTCGGTGACGACGCCGGTGACGTGCGTGGTGCGCACGACGCCGCCGCTGATGCGCGTGATGGTTGCGTTCTGCAGGCCCATCGTCGCCGCCGCCAGCAGCGTCGGTCCAAGCGCCTGCTTGCGCGCCTCCTCGGGCACCAGCCAGAGCCACACGCTGAACACGACCAGCAGCACGGCCTCGACCGCGATCGGCAGCGCGAACGTCGCCAGCCAGCGCCGCGCGCGTGCCACTTCCAGCAAGAGCCCCGCCAGCAGGGCGCCAAGCGTGAACGTCGCCACCAGCGCGAACAGGTAGACGGCGAGCTCGTACTTCGCGTCGACCAGCGCCACGCCGAACTGCGACACCGCGCCGGTCATGTGCGACGTCACCTGCGCGCAGGCGACGATCGTCACCGCGTTGGTGAAGCCGCCGATCCACGACAGCGACACCGCGAGGCGCGCCTGCTGGACGAACGAGTGGGCCGGAACCGCGAGCATGGCCCGCGCAGGCTAGCCGCGGCTCGGGCTGGTTCCGCGCAGGAAGCGTTCGCGCTCGAACAGCCTCCGATGACGCTCGCGCGGTGCCCTTGCGATCAGGTCAGCAGCCACTGCCACGCCGGGACGATCTCGATCTCGCGGCCCTCGTGCTCGACGGTGGCGGCTTCGTCGAGGGTCACCACCGTGCCGCGTTCGCAATCGAGCTCGTCCATCGCCTCCGCGAGGGCACCCAGTTCCCGTTCGCGCGTGCCCGGGTCGCCGAGATTCGCGCAGGCCTGGACCAGATGGGGCTCGTCGCGTGGTCCGCTGACGAAGTCGACTTCCCGACCGCTTGCGGTCACGTGGTAGCCGGCGACTTCGCCGCGACGGCGCAGTTCCAGGTAGACCAGGTTCTCGAGATGGTGCCCGAAGTCCTCGCTGCGTCGGCCGACGCACGCGCGCACCAGGCCGTGGTCGATGGCGTAGACCTTGCGCGGATTGACCTGACGTCGCCGCTCCGACTGTGCGTGGATCGGCAGCAGGAACACAAGGTAGGCGTCCTGCACGTGCTCGAGCAGCTCGTAGACGGAGGCCTTTCCGAACACCATGCCGAGGGACTTCAGGTCCTGGGCCAAGGCGTTGACGCTGGTCTTGCTGCCGGCCGATCGCAGCAGGCGACGCACGATCGCGCGCAGCAGCGGGGCGTTGGTCAGCGCATGGCGCTCGACGATGTCGCGGAGGATGGTCGCATCGAGGTAGCCCTGCAGGATGCGCTGGCGGTGTTCGTCGTCGTCCTGCACTTCGGGGAAGCCGCCCACCGTCAGGTAGCGATCGAACTCGTGCCGCAACTTCGCGCGCGTGCCCTGAGGCACCGGCCAGCGAGTCGGCGCCTCGATGCCCCGATGGCGCAGTGCTTCGCGGAACGAGAACGGCAACACCTCGGTGGTCAGCGCCCTGCCGCGCAGGCTGGTGGCGATCTCGGTGCTGAGCAGCTTCGCCGACGAGCCGGTGATGGCGAGGTGCAGGTTGCGGTTGGCGAGCAGTCGGCGGACGAATCGTTCCCAGCCGGGCGCGTTCTGGATCTCGTCGAAGAAGTACCAGCACTCCTTGCCGTGGCTGTCCGGGTGCAGCGCGTAGAACGCCTCCTCGATGCGGTGCAGGTTCTCCGTCCGCAGCTCGGCCAGGCGGTCGTCTTCGAACTCGACGTGCAGGATGCGGGAGCGCGGCGTGCCGGCGTCGAGCAGTTCGCGCATGCGGCTCGCCAGCAGCCAGGACTTGCCGACGCGCCGCATGCCGATGACCGCGTCGACCTTCCCGGCGAGCTCCGGCAGCGAGACGTCGCGCCTCGTGGGTTTTGGCACGGGCATGGCTTCGGCGTCGGTCAGTACCGTCCGCAGCAGAGCGTCAAAGTTGTCCTCCATCGGAGTACAACTTCGGCGGAAAGTTGCTCTGGAACAAGTACAACTTTCCAGGTCCTCCTGCGGGTGCCAGGGAGGGCCCGGAGGCCACGAACCGACGATTCGTCCGGCGTCAGCGCACCGGCTGCTCGCAGAGAGCCAGCGCCGCGTTCTCGATGTCCGGCTCCTGCACCAGCACCAGGTTCGCGGCCGCGGCAAGCGGCACGTACGAGTCCACCGCCGCCACGCGGCGCAGCACGCAGCCGGCGAGTTCGGGGTCCTGGCACAGCTGCGTCAGGATCATCGGGCTCGGGCCGCCGTGCATGTTGCGGCACTCGTCGACGACGAGGCAGCGGCCGGTCGCCTTCACGTGCTGCTTGATCTGCTCCATCGGCAGCGGCATCAGCCAGCGCAGGTCGAACACGCGCGCCTTGATGCCGCGTTCGCGCAGCCGCTTCTGCACGCGCAGGCTCATCCACAGGCCGTTGCCGAAGGTGACGATCGTCAGCTGGTCGTCGTCGGTGGCGTCGTAGACGCGGCCTTCGCCGAGGCCCATCAGCTCGTGCGGCTCGGGGTAGCCGAACTGCCACAGGCCGTCGTTCGCGGCGTGCAGGTCCTTCTGCATGTAGAGCGCGATCGGCTCGAGGAAGAGGCAGACCTTGCCGAACTGCGCCGCCGCCGCGGTCATCGTGCGCAGCATCAGCACGGCGTCGTCGGCGCGCGCCGGGATGCCGAGGATCAGGCCCGGGATGTCGAGCAGGGCCCCGACCGAGTTGTCGTTGTGGAAGTGGCCGCCGAAGCCCTTCTGGTAGGCGAGGCCGGCGACGCGCACGACCATCGGGTTCTGGAACGCCGGCGTGTGCACCGGCAGGTCGCGATGGTTCTTGCCGCTGCTGAAGAACTGCAGCGACGCCGCTTCGCCGCGGATCTGGTCGAGCGCGTTGTGGATGTAGGCGAGGTACTGGATCTCGGGGAACGGCAGGCAGCCGGCCTGCGCCATGCCCTGCGCGAGGCCGAGGATCGTCGTCTCGTCGAGGATCGTGTTGAACACGCGGCCGACGCCGAACGTGTCGACGAGGCCGGTCGTCGCGTGGTAGACGCCGCCCTTCTTGGCGACGTCCTCGCCGAACAGGCAGGCGTTCGGATACGCGGCGAACAGGTCGGTCAGCGCCTGCGGGATGCGGTAGGCGAGGTGGCGCGGGCGCACGTCCTGTTCCGGCAGCTTGCCGCCGAACACCTTGGCGCGCGTCGCTTCGTCGGCGACCTGCACGCGCAGGTCCGCGGACTTCGGCAGCTGCAGCGGCTGCACGATCGCCTCGACCGTCGTCAGCTTCTTGCGCGCACTGGCTTCGGCGGCGGCGGCGCGCAGGCGGCGATCGGTGTCGTGGTAGAGCGCGAGAATCTGTTCGCGGGTCAACGCGCCGCTGCGCAGCAGCAGGTCGGCGAAGCCGAGCACCGGATCGCGTGCTTCGTTGCGCTCGATCGCCTCGAGCGTCATGTAGTTCGCTTCGACGTCGCTGCCGGCGTGACCCATCAGGCGCACCGTCTTCGTGTGCACGAACGCGGGCCGACGATGTTCGCGCACCCACGCGATCGCTTCTTCGGCAGTGGCCCAGACACCGGGATAGTCCTGGCTGTCGCAGGCGAAGTAGTGGATGCCGGCGCGCTGCATCATCATCTTCGCCACGTAGGTGTCGGGCGTGCGCGTCGAGATGCCGATGCCGTTGTCCTCGCAGGCGAACAGGATCGGGCACGGCTGGTTGTGCAGCGACGCTGCGCCGGCGGCGTGGAAGCCGGCCTGCGCGGTCGCATGGTTCATCGAGGCGTCGCCGAAGCTGCAGTAGACGACGCTGTCGTACGGCACGTTGCCTTCGGTCGGGAGGCCGAGGCGCTCCATGCGCTGCATCGCCATCGCGAAGCCGACGGCCTTCGGCAGATGGCTCGCGATCGTGCTCGTCTGCGGCGGCACGTGCGTCGTCGGCGAGCCGAGCACCTTGTGGCGGCCGCCGCTGATCGGGTCCTCGGCCGACGCGCAGAACGACAGCATCGCGTCGAAGAACGGCGTCTCGCCCTTCCCCTTGCGCAGACGCGCCGCCATGAACGCGCCACTGCGGTAGTGCAGGAACGCCGTGTCCGTCGTGCGCAGGCGGTCGCCGAAGATCGCGTTCGCCTCGTGGCCGCTGCTGCCGATCGTGTAGTAGCTGAGGCCCTTGTCCTTCATCTCGCGCGACAGCAGGTCCTGCAGACGCGACTGGATCACCGACTCGAAGACCGCGACCGCCTGACGGCGCGTCATCGGCGAGTGCGGAGCGATCGGTTGCTCGAGCGGGCCGGCGAGGTCGGGATCAGCGCCCGGGTGGTTCTGCAGCAGGGTGAGCAGGCGCTCGGTGACGGGACCTTCGCGGCGGAGTGACATGCGGGCGGCGTGGGGCTCGGAGGGGCGGCGGAGCTTACGCGAACGGCCCTCGCGCGCATCCGCCGAGGCTCGGTCGGCGGGCGGTGGGGCGAGGAACGGGCATTCGCTGGAAGGCCATTGCGGCCATGCGCTGGATGCGGCGAGATCCGAGCATGCTGCCCGCACGCCTTCTGCCGATCGCCCTGCCTCTGCTCCTCGTCGCTTGCGCCTCGCCGCGGCCTTGGCGGCCGTTCGGCAGCGAGGTCGCGATGTCCGCGCCCACCGCCCAGCTCGATGCCCAATGGGCGCGTGACCTCGCCTTGGTGAACGTTCGCCTCGACGGCGGCGCCGAGCGTCGCTTCCTGCTCGACACCGGCGCCTCGGCGGTGCTGCTGGCGCAATCGCTGGTCGACGAACTGCGGCTGTCGACGATGGCGCTCGATCCGGCGAACGGCGGCTTCGTGCTGCACGGCGCCGACAACAGCACGGCGAAGGTGCAGCGCATCGTGCCGCTGCCGTCGCTGCAGTGCGGGCCGCTGACGATGCGCGACGTCGACGCGCTGGTGCTCGACCTGACCCCGCTGCAGCAGGTCTCCGGGCAACCGGTCGTTGGCGTGCTGCCGGCGACGATGTTCCGCGACTGCGTGCTGACGATCGACTACCCGGCTCGCCGCGTCGACGTCGCGCGCCTCGACACGGTCGCGCCGGCCGAACTCGGCAGCGGCGGCACGGTGGCGCTGCGCGGTGGCTCGCTGCCGCGCATCGAACTGGCGATCGACGGCAAGCCGCTGCCGGTGCTGCTCGACTCGGGCAGCTCCGGGTTCCTCGCGCTGCCGAAGAGCCTGCCGATGGAGTTCGCGTCGCCGCCGCGCGAGACCGGCAAGCAGATGACGATCGGTGGCGCCTTGCCGTCGTTCCAGGCGCGGCTCGCCGGCGACGTCGATTGGGCCGGGCACGTGCTCCGCACGCCGATCGTCGATCTGCAGACCGAGGACAGCGCCGCGGTCGGCACCGAGGTGCTGTCGCACTTCCGCCTCGTGCTCGACCAGTCGCGGCGGCGGGTGACGTTCGCGCGCAGCACGAGCGATCCGATCGTGTTCGCCCCGGTGCGCGGTCAGGGCTTCGGCTTCCGCATCGTCGCCGACGCGTGGACCGTCGCCTATGTGCTCGACGGCACGCCGGCGGCCGCCGCGGGTCTGCGCGAAGGCGATCGCATCGTCGCCGTCGACGGCCGCGCCGTGGCCGGCATGACGCGCGCCGACCACGACGCAGCGATGGCGAGCAAGGCGTCGACGACGCTGCGCGTGCAGCGCGATGGCGCGGCCGAACGGGATGTGTTGGTGCCGATCGCCGTGCTGCTGCCGTGACGCGTCGAGCCGTTGCTGCCGCAGAATCGCGCCCGCAGACGGTCGCCACTCCGGGGCGGGGTGTTGACGAGCGCACCGCTTCGTAGAACCTCTCCGCCCGCATGCTGCGTCGCCTGGGAACGTCCTGCCTCCGTCTCTCTCCTCGCGTATCCACCGGAGGTGCGCGGTGATCGTCCGTGTGATTGCGTTGCTGCTGCTCGTTGCGCTGGGCGGCTGGCTGTGGATGCGTCGTTCGCGGTCGACGTCCAGTGAGCCGGACACTGCGACGACTGCGGCGAACGACGCAGCAGCGCCGGCGAAGCCGCGCGGTCCGCGGCACGAAGTGGAGGCGGCGCGCTACTGGAGCGACGGCGAGATCCGGCTCGCCGTCGAGCAGTTCCTGTTCAAGCTCGAGCAAGCCTCGGCGGGCCATCCGCTGGCGCGGCAACTGGGGCAGCAGGCCGGGCGGACCATCGCGGAGGTGCAGCGGGTGCTGCGCGATCCGGAACTGCAGATGCGGCTGCAGCGGCGCCGGCAAGGCCAGACACCGTGGATGCGCGCGTGCCTGCTGCTCGACCAGGCCCCGGCGGCGGCGCACGCCGAGTTCGTGCGGCGACAGCTCGACGACGCCGACGAAGAAGTGCGCCTGCGCGGCTGGCTGCAGCTGGCGCGCATCGGCGCCGACGTCGTGGTCAGCGACCTCGAACGCGGTGTGGCCGAGAGTGCGAGCGTGCGCGAGTGGGTGAGCCGCGGCTTGCGCGAGGCGCTGGCGGCGGGGCGCGTCGGGGCCGAAGCGCGGCGACGCTTGTTCGTGGCGCTGGTGTCGCGCGCCGACGGTTCGGAGTTCGACGTGCTGCGCGCGTTGGCGCTGCTCGACGAAGAGCGTGCTGCTTCGGAGTTCGCGGCGCGCGGCTGGGCGGTCGGCTGATCGCGCTGGGAGCGATGGCGGCTACGGGCGGAAGGCAGCAGCGAACGTCGCCAGGTCGCGGGCGACAGCCGCACGTTCGGCGGCGGTATCGAGCGCGCCGTTCGCGAGGAAGCGCTGCCACGCCGCGCGGGCTGCAGCGAGCGTCGCATCGTCGACGGCGAACGCCGCCAGGGGCTTGGCCTGCGTGGTGAAGAACTCGGTGCCGAACGCGAACGCGGGGCCGCGCACGATCTCCATCTCCTGACCCCACGGGCAACCGATCGGCGCGCTCATGCGCGGCTTCGCGGCGCGCTGTTCGTCGGCGATCGACGTGCAGGCGACGACGACGCTGTCGCACGTGCGCATCGGCACGGCCGCGTGCACGCCGGACGGATCGAAGCGATGCCACAGGTCGTCGGCGGTCCACGCGACGATGCGGTGCATCTCGAGGCGCATGCCGTTGGTCGGCACGACCGCGACCAAACGCGTCGGCACGCCGCGCTGGCGCAGCACCGCCGCGGCGAAGTTGGCGTTCACCGTGCAGATGCCGTGGTTGCCGTTCTGCAGCAGCGACAACGCGTCGAGTTGCCGCGGCGGCTGCTTCGGCGATTGCCGCGCGATCCAGGCCTGCAAGGCCGTGGCGAGGGCCTTCGGCGTCGCGTCGGCGGGTGCGAGGTCCTTGGCGAATGCGACCACGTCGGCGTGGTCGGCTTCGGCGCACGCGGTCGCGGCGACGAACTGCTTGCTCGCCGCGGCGGTCGCGGGTTCCGGTCGTTCGGCCAGCAGCACGACCGCCGACCAGGCGAAGCGCAGGTCGTCGCCGCCCTTGCCTTGCACGGTCGCTTGCAGGGCGCTGCCGCCGTGTTCGTCGTGCACGACGGCGAGCTGGCGCAGCGCGGTCGGCGGCTCGGCAGCGAACGTGAAGTCGATCGGCACCTGGCCGGCGAGCAGCTGCGGCAGCGGCAGTTGGATCACCGCTTCGGCCTTGCCCGACAGCCGCACGGTGGCACTGCAGTGCACGCCGCACAGACCGCCGTCGGTGAGCTGCAGGGCGGCTGCGGCGTCGATGCGCTCGCTCAGCGTCGGATGACGCTTCGCCAACGTCTCCGCCGACAGGCTCGTAGGCGACGGGGCGGGTTCCGCTTGTCCCGGGAGGCTCGAGGTAACCGCGATGTCGGTGACGACGAGCAAAGCCAGCGCAACGGCTTGGCGCGAGGCGTATCGGTGCATCGTGTGGGCGAGTCTATCGGCCTCGCCTGGGTGCGTTCGGCGTCGCGCGAATCACCAGGTGCGCGGCACACCTCGCGCGTGATCGGCCATACGTGCATCCGGGAAACCGCGCCCGTCCCGAAAGGCCTGCCCGCGGATGGGGTGTCAGGATTCGGCAGTCCAGGGCGACTCTGTGTCCATGAGGTCGCCGTGCACCTCGATCTTGCCGGCAAGGCAGCCGATGAGGTCGCCGTTCCCTGGCTTGATCGGAACGAGTCGGGCGACGGGGCGTCCGTGCTTGGTGATCACGATCCCCTCGGGACCGACGGTGTCCAGCAGGGCGAGGCAGCGCTGCTTGAACTTGGTGGCGGCGATCGTGGGCATGGTCACCACAGTATGGGTGACGAGTGTTCCGTCCACTCGGAGGCACCTTGCTGGAGCCGCCTCTCGCGGCTGCAGCGAGGGCATGGCTCGCACCTCGCTGCGAGGCGCCGGGTCAGCGCATCCGACCACTGCGGGCGCCGGTCGCCAGCGTCAGCGCGTAGAGCGCCGTCACGTGCACG
>JBILEY010000385.1:0-5054 GCA_044351865.1 Planctomycetota bacterium
ACAAGGCCGCGTTGCGGCCGGGCGGCATCGACTTCGTGCCGGCCTTGCCGGCGGCTCCAAGGAACCGCTGCTTCGCCCTGCGCCTCGACCACATCGCCCGCGGCGCCGACGTGCTGCACACCGCCGCCACCGGCGCCAGCGCCCCGGCCCCGCGATGGCAGGGCCAGGACGTCACCTACGACCGCGCTGGCATCGTCGAGCACTACCGCGTCGACGCGCGCGGGCTCGAACTGAGCTTCGTCTTCGCCGAGCGACCGGCCGGCGACGGCGACCTGGTCGTGCA
Source organism: Planctomycetota bacterium (assembly GCA_044351865.1). GTDB lineage: Bacteria > Planctomycetota > UBA1135 > UBA1135 > UBA2386 > UBA2386. Next base: position 284 of record JBILEY010000385.1, read on the forward strand.
CTGCGACGTCGGCGGCGGCCTGCGACCGGAGACCCTGGCCGACGGCACACTGCGCTTCACCGACGGCGAGTTCGGCGGCGTGCAAGTCGGTGGGGTGACCGGCATCGACGCGCGCGGCGAACGTTGCCCCGGCACGCTCGGTTTCGCCGACGGCGAACTCCAACTGCGGCTGCCGGACGCGTTCGTCGATCGCGCGCAGTTCCCGCTGGTGCTCGATCCGTGGCTCAGCACGGCCTCGCTGGTGCCGCAGAGCGGCGGCAACGACAGCTTCGTGCAGGGCGTGACCGGCGGCGGTGGCTTCGCCCCCTTCACCACCTTCGTGTTCTGCCGCACGTTCTCGCAGAGCGACAGCGACGTCTACCTCGTCAACAGCAACAGCCCGTCGCTGCTGCTCGGCTTCGCCAACAGCGCCAGCCTCGTCGAGACCGCCCCGGCATGCGCCTGCACCGCGAGCATCTGGCAACCGGTCGTCTGGCAGGAAGGGCCGACGGCGAACGGGCCCTGGACCCTGAAAGCGCGGCCGTTCTTCGTGTCGCAGGGCCTGCCGCTGCAGCCGGTGACGACGATCGCCGCGGTCGGCGAGCGCGCGTCGATCAGCGGCCGGCGCGACGACACGGGCTTCATCCAGGCACTGGTCAGCTACGTCGAACCCGGCGTCGGGTTGCGCGTGCGCCCGTTCACCGTCCAGCCACCCTCGGTCGGTGCGGCGCAGACCGTGGTGCCGACGGCCAACGGCGACACGATCCGCGGCACGCCGCGACTGACCAACTCCTACGGCACCAACGCGGTCGCCGGCCTGATCTACGAGATCGCGCCCGCCATCGCCCCGAACGTCGGCACGCTGAACGTGCTGGCGCTCGACCTGCAGGGCCAGACGGTCGGCAGCGCCAACCTGGTGCTCGCCAACGGCAGCAACTTCGATCCGGCGATCGCCGGCGACGGCAACCACTTCCTCGCCGCCTACACGCGCTTTGGCCAGCTGCAGCAGGTGCGCCTGAATTGGAGCGGCACGGCGCTGACCGCGTTCCCGGCGACGCAGTTCGACACCGTGCCCGGCAAGCGGCCCACCATGTCGTGGTGCGGCGACCGCTACCTCGTCGCTTGGGGCCGCAGCACCGCGACCGCCGGCGACGACGAGATCGTGATCGGCGACTACCTGCCCGACGGCTCGCTGTTGCGGCCGCTGCAGACGCTGCCGACGGTGGCGCAGCCGAACCAGCGCGAGCCGTCCGTCATCAGCGGCTGGGCCTGCAACGGCAACCCGCTGCACGCGATCGTCTGCTGGAGCGAGACGCCGGCTGGCGGCGGCAGCGGCACCGCCTGCACGCGCACGTTCGTGACGATGGCCGGTGGCACGCCGGTGAACCTCGGCGGCAGCTGCCTCGGCAACAGCTGCACCAGCCTGTTGCCGTGCGGCTACACGCAGGGTGCGTTCGCGCCGGGCAACCAGACGTTCCAGATCCGGCTGCAGTACCAGGACCAGAGCGCGCCGTTCGCGCTGCTGAACCTGAGCGACAGCAGCCAGGCGCCGATCGGCTGCGGCCCGTGCAACCTGATGCTGCCGCTGGTGACCCTGGTGGTGCCGAACGCGCCCGGCGAGCTCGCGGTGACGTGGCCACTGCCGTTCCAGTTCAGCGCGCTCGGCTTCCAGCTCGAGTTCCAGTGGGTGATGTTCGGCACGACGTCGAGCCCGTGCCCGCTGCTGCCGAACGTCGTCGCCTACAACCGCGTGCGGGTGCCGTTCGCGGAGTGATCGCCGGCGTGCCCCCGGCAGACGCATGCCGACTGCCGCTGAGGACGCCTGGAAGTACAGGCGTCGACGCCTCGCTGGCGTGGTGTGCCTGAAGGTCCAGGCACTGACAGCTCGACGCACCAAGGCGGCAACGCCCGCCTTCTGGGAGCATGCGGCCCCTCGCGCTGGCCCGAGTTCGCCGGCGCCGCCGGCGTCGCCCCCGAGCGGCATTGCCGCGAAATCCGACACCGTCCCAGGGCGAGGCACCCGCTTCCGAACTCGCCTTCAGACCGACCTTTCCCGCTGCCGAATCCTTGCACGCACTTCCCGACGCCCCTAACTAGGGCCCCCCACCCCCACCCGCATGGCCAGCAGCAAGAAGCCCACCGGCACTCCGGTCGTCATCGTCGAGTCGCCCGCGAAGGCGCGCACGATCGGCAAGTTCCTCGGCGAGGACTACCGCATCGAGGCCAGCATCGGGCACATCCGGGACCTGCCCGGCGACGCCAGCGAGGTGCCGGCGGAGCTGAAGAAGGAGAAGTGGGCGAAGCTCGGCATCGACGTCGAGCACGACTTCAAGGCGCTCTACGTGGTCCCGGCGGAGAAGAAGGACCACCTGAAGAAGCTGAAGGCCCTGGTCAAGGACGCCTCGGTCCTCTACCTGGCGACAGACGAAGACCGCGAAGGCGAGTCGATCTCCTGGCACCTGGTGCAGGAGCTCGAGCCGAAGTGCGAGACCAAGCGCCTGGTGTTCCACGAGATCACCAAGCCGGCGATCCTGGAAGCGCTGGCGAGCCCGCGGCAGATCGACATGGACCTGGTCGAGGCGCAGGAGACGCGCCGCCTGGTCGACCGTCTCTACGGCTACACCGTCTCGCCGCTGTTGTGGAAGAAGGTCAAGCCGAAGCTGTCCGCCGGCCGCGTGCAGAGCGTCGCCGTGCGGCTGATCGTCGAGCGCGAGCGCGAGCGCATCCGCTTCCAGGCCGCCGACTACTGGAGCCTGGACGCCGTGCTGGCGGGCAAGGCGGGCGACGAGACGCCGTTCGCGGCGACGATGCAGGGACTCGGTGCGGACCGCGTCGCCACCGGCCGCGACTTCGACGCCGAAACCGGCAAGGTGAAGGCCGGAGCGAAGGGGCTGGTCGTGCTCGACGAGAAGCTCGCCACCGGCCTCGCCAACGAGCTCGCCGGCAAGCAAGCGACGGTGCTCGACGTCGAGCAGAAGCCGTACAGCGAGCGCCCGTATCCGCCGTTCACCACGTCGACGCTGCAGCAGGAAGCCGCGCGCAAGCTGCGCTACGCCGCGCAGCGCACGATGCGCGCCGCCCAGCGCCTCTACGAGAACGGCTTCATCACCTACATGCGCACGGACTCGACGACGCTGAGCACGCAGGCGATCGCCGCCGCGCGCACGCTGATCGGCCGCGAGTTCGGCGCCGAATACCTGCCCGACGCGCCGCGCACCTACGCCACCAAGGTCAAGAACGCGCAGGAAGCGCACGAGGCGATCCGCCCCGCCGGCGCCGAGTTCGTGCACCCGAGTGCGCTGCCGGCCGAGATGGGCCAGGACGAGCGCGCCGTCTACGACCTGATCTGGCGCCGCACCGTCGCCTGCCAGATGAAGGATGCACGCGGCCAGCGCACGACGATGACGCTCGGCATGCCGACGGCGAAGCACGGCCAGGCGAAGTTCGTCGCCACCGGCAAGACGATCGAGTTCGCCGGCTACCGCCTGGCCTACGTCGAGGACCTCGAAGAAGCGGACAGCGAACTCGCCGAGACCGAGCGCGTGCTGCCCAACCTGCAGAAGGGCCAGCAGGCGATGGCGCGCGAGCTGAAGCCCGCCGGCCACACCACGCAGCCGCCGCCGCGCGTGACCGAAGCCGGCCTGATCAAGGAGCTCGAAGCGCGCGGCATCGGCCGCCCGTCGACCTACGCCGCGATCATCGAGACGATCGTGCGCCGCGAGTACGTGTGGAAGAAGGGCACGGCGCTGGTGCCGACGTTCACCGCGTTCGCCGTCGTCGACCTGCTCGCCGGCTATCTCGGCTGGCTCGTGGACTACCAGTTCACGGCCAAGATGGAGGACGACCTCGACGAGATCAGCAACGGCAAGGCGCGCCGCCTCGACTACCTGCAGCACTTCTTCCTCGGCAACGGCACGCCGGGCCTGCGCGACCGTGTCAGCGGCATCGAAGGCGACATCGACCCGCGCAAGATCTGCTCGATCCCGCTCGGCAAGAACGACGCCGGCGAGACGGTCGAGGTGCGCATCGGCCGCTACGGCACGTTCCTGTCGTGCGGCGACAAGAAGGCGCCGGTGCCGGACGAGACCGCGCCGGACGAACTGACGCTGGCGCTCGCCCTCGAGCTGCTGAAGAAGGGCGCCGAAGGGCCGCGCACGCTCGGCACCGACCCGGAGACGGAGCTGCCGGTCTACGTGCGCGTCGGGCGCTTCGGTCCCTACTTCCAGCTAGGCGAGGCGATGGAGGCCGGCAAGAAGAAGGCGGAGAAGCCGAAGATGGCGTCGCTGCTCGCCGGCATGACGCCGGAGACGGTGACGCTCGACGAAGCGCTGGCGACGCTGCGCTTGCCGCGCACGGTCGGCGTGGCGAAGACGCCGGAGGGCACGGACGAACCGATCCTCGCCGCCAACGGCCGCTACGGCCCGTACCTGAAGTGGGGCAAGGAGACGCGCAGCATCCCCGCCGGCCACACGCCGCTGTCGATCGACCTGGCGCTGGCGCAGGCCCTGCTGGCGCAGCCGAAGACCGGCCGCGGCGGGCGCGGCGCGCCGAGTGCCCAGAAGGCGCGGCGCGAACTCGGCGAGAGCCCGGTCACCAACAAGGTCGTCAAGCTGCTCGACGGTCGCTACGGCCCCTACGTCACCGACGGCACCACCAACGCGTCGCTCGGCAAGGACGAGAACCCGGACGAGCTGACGCTGCCGCGTGCGCTCGAACTGCTGGCCGCGCGCGCGGCGAAGGGCCCGGCGAAGAAGAAGCCGGCGCGGCGCAGCAAGAAGGCGGCGAGCTCGTA
>JBILEY010000386.1:0-5031 GCA_044351865.1 Planctomycetota bacterium
CGGCAAGGACGAGCTGCGGGTGTTCCCCGGCGAGATCGATGCGGGCAGCAAGGCGGTGCAGTGGCACCACCACAAGGTCGATGCGATGCCGCTGCTGCCGGTCAAGTAGTCGCGCGCGCAACGCATCCCTGTCCCGTCGACCCCGCCACTCGCTGTGGAGAACGTTCCAGGTTCTCCAGGTCGTGGTGACAAAAAACCTTCCGGCGATCTCTCCCTTCGTGCCGGCCCTTCGCTCCAATGGCGCGCCCGCGCGGAAGCTTGCGCGGCATCGACCCCTCGCTCGGGCCAAAGCCCGCCACTCGCCACTCGCATGCGCACCCAGCTCGGCACCTATTGCCAGCAGTTCGACGGCACGCTGCGGCCGTTGCTCGAGGATCTGACGACCGCATTGGCCGCGCTCGAAGGCGCGGCGCACGACGTGCCCGGTCGCACGCTGCAGACGCCGCTGCGCGAGCTGCAGCACCAGCTGCGGGCTCTGTGCGACAAGGTCGGCGAACAGCAGGCCTACGTGCTGATCTTCGGCCCGCTGAAGAGCGGCAAGTCGACGCTGATGAACGCGATCGCCGCCGCCTACGTCAGCGAGGTGTCGAGCCTGCCGGCCTATCCGTGCCTCGTGTTCGTCAGCTCGGGCAAGCAGCGTGAGTACGCGCTGACCAGCTACGACGGCAGCGTGCGCACCTTCCAGGAACCGCGGCTGTTGGCGCAGCACATCGCCGAGGCGCACGGCGAGCTGGCCACCGCGATCCGCACCGCCGAGGGCCGCGGCGTCACCTTCGACCCGCAGGAGCACTTCCCGCAGGCGATCCGCCGCGTCGACGTGCGCGTGCCCGGCAGCGAGCTGGCGTCGACCGGCGCCGTGCTGGTCGACACGCCCGGCCTCTACACGCGCATGCGGTTTGGCTACGACCGCATGACGCGCGAGTTCCGCAACGCCGCCGCCTGCGCGATCTTCGTCGTCAAGAGCGACACGCTGTTCCTCGAGCAGGTGTTCGCCGAGTTCCAGCAGCTGCTCGACCTGTTCAGCCGCATCTTCCTGGTGGTCAACGTCGACGCGCACAAGCGCGACGTGTCGCCGGACGGCAAGCTGGTGCCGAGCCTCGAGCAGTCGCAGCCGCAGGCGGTGCTGCAGGCGTTCGAACAGCTGGCGATGTCGGCGCCGCTGCTGCGCGCCGCCAAGGAAGGCCGCGTGCGCATGTATCCGGTCGACCTGCTGCACGCCGCCAGCGCCGTGCTGCAGAAGCAGCCGAACGAGGCCCCCGCTGGCTTCCGTGCGTTCCGCCAGGACCTGTCCGACTACCTCGCGAGCAACGAGTACCTCGCGGCGTTCCTGCGCGACTCGCTGCAGCGCGCCGAGTCGCTGCTCGGCGAAGTGCTGCAGCACCTCGGCGGCAACGAGGTGCAGCGGCTGGTGCAGCGCCTGCACGAAGTCGACGAACAACTGGCGTGGCTCGCCGCCGAACAGAAGCGCGTGCAGCAGGCGCTGCAGCTCGACTGGACGGCCGCGTTCACCCGCGGCACCCGCGAGCTGGACGCCGAGGTCGAACGCTTCGCGCGCGATGCCGGCGCCAAGCTGCTGCGCACGCTCGGCGCGTCGATCGACACCTGGTTCCTGTCGAGCCACAGCCTCGAGTGGCTGACGGTCGGCCAGTGGACGCCGCTGGTCCGCGACCACCGCGAAGAAGTGCTCGCCGCGGCGCGCCGCACGTTCGACCAGACGACCAGCCAGGTCGACGCCGGCCTCGACCTGCCCGACGGCATTCCGGAGCTGGTGCGCCGCGCCGGCATCGACTTGCGCCAGCTGAAGGCGCACGCGCTGGCGTCGCTCGGCGCCGTCGCCTGGCCGGGCAGCACCACGGTGCCGGTCGACCTCGCCGCCCTGCCGATCAAGAAGAGCATGCTCGACATGGTGTCGTTCCGCTCGCTCGACCGCGTGCGCGAACGCCTGTTCGGCCCGGCCAGCAAGCCGGACGTGAAGATCCCCGGCAAGGAGAAGGCGTCGCGCCTCGGCGAGCCGGGCCGCTTGTTCCTGCACCAGTGCGTGGCGCAGTTCCGCGCCCAGCTGCTGCCGGAGACGACCGGGCTCTTGCGCGAGTTCTTCGGGGCGAAGTTCTTCGCCGCCGCGACCAAGGCGCTGTGCACACAGCTCGCTGCCTACGAGCCGCGGCTGCTGCAGAAGCAGCAGGAACTGGGCGCCGTGCGCACGCGCCTGCTGGCGGTCGCCGAGCCGCTGCGCCTGCTGATCACTGCGACGACCGCGCGCGGGCCGCAGCTCGGCGAACTCGGCAAGGCGTTCGACCACGAGGTCGGCCAGGCGCCGGCGCGCGACGGGGCGAAGGACAAGGACGTCGTGATCGCACCGCAGGCGCCGCGCACCCGCGAGGGCAAGGCCGACGGCAAGCCCACGCCGATCCCGCAGCCGGGCACGCCGCAACCGGCGAAGACGCGCGACGGCCGCCCGGTCTAGCCGGCGAGCCGGCTCAAAGGCCGAGCCGGCCCGCGCACTCGCGGAACTCGCGCAGCGTGGTCCGCACCCGTTGCAGCACGTCCTGGCCCGTAACGCCGGTGAACACCTCGATCGCATCGGCGACCGACGACACCGCGTAGACCGCGAACTCGTCGCGTTCGACCGCCCGCACGACGTCGGCGTCGAGCATCAGGTCGCCGACGTTGGCGCGCGGCAGCACGACGCCCTGCTTGCCGTCGAGGCGCCGCGAACGGCACAGCCGGAAGAAGCCCTCGATCTTGGCGTTGACGCCGCCGACGGCCTGCACTTCGCCCTTCTGGTTGACCGAGCCGGTGATCGCGAGACCCTGCAGCAGCGGCACGCCGCTCAGCGAACTCAGCAGCGCCAGCAGCTGCGCCAACGACGCGCTGTCGCCTTCGACGCCGTTGTAGAGCTGCTCGAAGCAGATCGTCGCCTGCATGCACAGCGGCCCTTCGCGGCCGTACTCCTGCAGCAGGAAGCCCTCGAGGATCATCACGCCCTTGTCGTGGATCGGCCCCGACAGGTTGGCGAGCCCTTCGATGTTGACCAGGCCGCTGCGCTGCGCAGTGGCGACGCCGCTGTTGCAGGTGATGCGGCACGGACGGCCGAACTCGATCGAGCCGGTGTCGAGCACCGTCAGCGCGTTGATCTGCCCGACCACCGCACCCGACGTCGACAGCCGCATGTAGCCGGCGGTGTAGTCGCGGTCGGTCAACTCCTGCGGCAGGTCGTGCCGCTGCTGCTGCATCTCGACCGCGCGTTCGACGTGCTCGCGCGACACCGCGCGCGCCCCGGCGGTCGCCGCCACGTGCGCGGCCTCTCGCGCGACGTCGCCGATCTCGCTGTAGCGCGTGATCAGGCGATCGCGGCGGCCGGCGGCGCGCGCCCCGTACTCGGCGATCGCCGCGAACGCGCCCGGCGCGAACGGCTTCAGCTTCTCGGTGTCGACCAGCCACTGCAGGTAGTCGGCGTAGCGCGTCAGGTTCTTCGGCGCGACCGGGATCGAGCCGTCGAACTCGGCGTGGATCTTGAAGATCTGCGGGAACTGCACGTCCTCGGTGGCGAGCTGCTCGTAGACGCCCGGCTCGCCGATCAGCACGACCTTCAGGTCGATCGGGATCGCCTCCGGTTGCAGCGAGCCGGTCTGGGCGCCCGCACCCTGGTCGAACTCGCGGATCTCGAGCTTGCCGGTCTGCAGCGTGCGCTTCAGCTGCTGCCAGACGCCGTTCTCGCGCAGCACGTCGAGGCAGCGCAGCACCAGGTAGCCGCCTTCGGCGCGCAGCAGCGCACCGGGGTTCACGTACATCGGCCCCGGTGGCACGCCTTCGCCGGGCTGCGTGATGGTGCCGAACAGGTTGCCGTACGTCGGGTTCGTCTCGATGACGACCGGGCACGCGTCCTGGTAGGAGGTCTTGACGATCTTCGCCTGGAACTCGCCGAGGCGCGGCTCGGCGGTCGCCGGCGGCAGCGCCTCGCTGGCCTTGCCGTCGTCGTCGCCATCGCTCTCGACGCCGACGAACTGACGCAGATGCTGCTCGACGAACTCGCCCGCGGCGTCGAGCCAGTCGGCGACCTCGGGCTGCGGCCAGCGCTGCTGGAACTGCTTCTGGTGCGAGCGCAGCACCTTCCAGGCGAGGCGCCGGTCCATCTGCCGCAGCTCGCTGTCGATGCGCGCGTGCTCCTGGCGGATGCGGTCGTTGACCTCCTCCAGGCGCTCGAGCAGCTGTTCGCGCTGCGCCAACAGCTTGCCGCGCACCGCCTCCTCGACCTTGCCTTCGAGGACCAGCGCCGACAGCGCGTCGAGCGTGATCGGCTCGCCCTCGACCACCGGATAGATGTCGGCGGTCGAAGCGCCGTTCTGCGCCTGGAAGCGCACCAGCGCGCAGCCTTGCTTCTGCGCCTGGCGGCTCAGCGCGTCCATGATGCGTCGTTCGCGCCCGCCGCTGGAACGGCGTACGACGCGGCGGCTCAGGCGGTGTGGCCGCGAACGCATCGCCGCCAGCAACGCGCCGTGCAGCGAACGCCCGAACTCGAGCAGGTCGTCGCGGAACGCCGCTGCCTTGCCGGCGGGCACCGACACCAGCAGCGGCCGGTTCGGATCGCGGAAGTTGAACACGAACAGGCGATCGGGCGTGCGCTGGCAGACCGGCTGGATGTCGCGCAGCAGCAGCTCCACCACCGCCAGGCGCCCGGAGCCCATCAGGCCGGAGACGAACAGGTTGTAGCCCGCGGCGTGGATCGACAGGCCGGTGCGGATCGCCGCCATCGGCCGGTCCTGGCCGAGCAGGAACGCCGCCGTCGGCGGCTTGCCCGACGGCTGGATCGGCGGGCAGGTCCAGCGCAGGTCCTTCGCCGGCACCTTCAAGATGCCGCTGCCGCTGCGTTCGGCGCCGGCGCCGAGGCGCGGCGGCGCCTTCACGCGCGCCGACGGCGGCGTGCGGCCGCCGCCCTTCGCCAGCGCCTTCCCCTTCGCTCCCGCCGCGCGCTTGCCGCGGCCCCCGTTGCCTGGGTGCTTCACGGTTGGGTGCTTCACGCGCGCGCCACCA
>JBILEY010000388.1:0-5023 GCA_044351865.1 Planctomycetota bacterium
CGAGCACGCGCACGTTCTGGCCGGCGCGCCCCTGGTTGCCTTCCTGCGCGCCGACGAGCAGCGACACGATGCGATCGCCGCCCTTGCCGCCGTTGCCGCCGAACGGGCCACCGAGCGCGCCCTCCTGCCCCGGGTTGTTGGTGGCCTGCGGCATCGTCGCGAGGCTCTTGCCGGCGACGACGATCTCGCCGAGCACGTCGACCTGCCCGGCGACGGTCAACTGCGGCGCACTGGTGCCGACGAAGAAGAGCCGCACGTCGCTCGGCACGACGAACGACGACAGGAAGAAGCGGCCGTCGGTGATCGCCACCGCACTGCCGGTGCTGCTGTCGCTCGCCGGCACCACCGTGTCGTCGCAGTCGCAGACGAACACGCGCTTGCCGGCGACGATCGGCGGCGTGCCCGGTTCGCACCAATCGAGCCGGAACGCACCGTGCCGCCCGTCGCCGCCGATCGCCGCGAACTGCACTTCGCCGGCCACGACGCGACCCGCGGAGTTCGGCCCATCGAGGTCCTCGGGATCGTCGAACGCCACGTCGACGCGGCCTTCCTGCATCGCCGTCGCCTCGGTGCGGAACACGAACGTCTGCGGCTGCGCCGGGCGCCCCGACAGGTCGGCGACCGCGCTCGTCACCAGGATCTCGACGCAGACCGCGCCGGGGAGGTCGAGGCTCGGGTCGAAGGTCACCGTGGTGACTCCGCGCCCGGCGTCGAAGTCGAGGCGCGGCGGGATCGTCAGCACCTGCGGCACCGCCAGCGGATTGCACTCGAGGCCGCCGCCGACCGCCTGGCGCGTGCGGCGCAGGCGCACGGTGATCGGACTCTGGGCACCACTGACGAACGGGGTCGCGTCGATCAGTTCGTTGAACTCGAGCACGATCAGCGTGTCGCGCGGCGCGTCGTTCCAGCGCGCCGGCGGTGGCACCACCAACGTCGCACTCGGCGGCACGCCGTTCGGGTCGACGATGCCGAGCGTCGCGCGCAGCGTGCAGGTCAGCTGCTTCTGGAACGGCTTGCCCGAGGTGCTGCGCAGCACGCCCGGGGTGTCGTCGCCGCCGGGGATCGTCATCGTGTAGGTCTCGAACGACTCGAAGCCGAAGAACGTCTGGCCGCCGGCGATCGACAGCGTCGGCACGAACTCGACCTGGTTGCCGTTGACGTAGAACTCGCCGACCGGCGGCTGGCCCGACGCGGTGCGGAAGCGGATCGAGTTCGTGCCGACAGTGGCCGGGTCGACGTCGTCGCTGAACTGCAGGATCACCGTCTCGTTCTGCGCGATGTCCGTGCGCGCACAGCCGGTCTCGGAACAGCCGAGATTGCAGCTCTGCAGGCACATGACCCGCGTGTCGGCGGTGCCGCAGTCGAAGACCTGCAGGTCGCTGGTCGGCGTGCCACCGGAGCAGGCGAAGAGGCAGGCGAAGACGAACGACGACGCGATGGGGCGCGCGTACATGACTCTCTCGTGGGCACGGGGCCGGCGGGCTCGGGGGCAGGCGCCGCGGCGAGGGCGGCCGCGGCGTCCAGGGAAGTTCCTGTTCGGAGCTCGACGCGGCCCGCGCAGCGTCGAACACGCCGCACGATCAACTCGCGTGCCGTGCGAGTTCCCGTTCACAACTCGTGACGCTGCGTGCGTACCGCGAGACCCGGGCGTGCGAACCGTCGCAAGACGCGAGCGCTTCCGAACCGCGCCACCACCGTTCGCGCCGCTTCCCGAAGCAAGTTGGCGCGCGCCGCCGACTGCGAGCGCCTCGCGCCGCCAGGAGCTCGCTACGATCGCGGCGATGAACGCTCGTCGCTTCGCGCCATGGCTCTTGGTGCTCGCAGGGTTGTCGCCGGGGCTGCGTGGACAGGAGCCGGCCGCGCCAGCCGCTCCGCCGACGAAGTGGAAGTCGCCGACGGGCGACATGCAGGTTGTGCACGCGCCGAAGGCAGACGGCAAGGAAGCCCGCTGGACGGTGTGGTGGACGCCGCTCGACGCACAACAGGCCGGCGAGATGCTGTTCCACTTCGACGAGCTGCAGCGCCGCCACGGCGAGCGCGGCGTGCGCATCGCGCTGATCCTGTCGCCGACCGACGCGCAGGTGCTCGCCGCGAAGAAGCCGAACGTGGCGGTGGTGACCCCGGTGCCGCTCGCCGACGACGAACTGCCCGAGGGCCCGCAAGACCAGGCGGTCGCCGTCGGCTGGTCCGCCTACGTGGCGAACGCCGACGGCGACCTGCTGGCCGACGTGCCGCTGGACGCGCTCGACGACGCGCTGCTCGCTTGCGCCAACGGCGGCGACCTCGCCAGGGTCGCCGGCCAGACGCAGGAACTCGAGAGCTACCTGCACAACGTCACCGACGCGCAGGTGCTCGAAGCGACGGCGCAGGGCATCCGCAAGGCGTTGCCCCACAGCGGCGGTGCCCACGCCTGCGCCGTGCTCGAGGCCTGGTGGGGCCGCGGTGACCACGCCGCCGCGCTGGCCGCGATCGACCAGGGGTTGCGCGAGCTGGGCGGCCACACCTACGCCACCCTCGTCTTCTGTGACTTCGTGCTGCGCGGCGACCACAGCGACCCGGCGGTGCCGCGCCGCCTCGCCGTCGAACTGGCGCCGGTGGTCGCCGCCAGCGGTGACAACCCGTTCGCGCAGCTGGTCTACTTGCGTGCGCTGCTACGAGCCGGCAACCAGAAGCTCGGCGGCCGCATCGTCGCGAAGCTGCAGAAGGCGATCGGCGACCATGCCGACCTGCAACTGCAGCTCGCCGAGACGCTGATGGACGCACCGGAGCCAGCGGCGTTCCGCGATCTCGCCGAGCAGCTGCTGGCGGCCGCGGCGAAGAACGGCCACGACGAGGAGACGGCGATGATGACCCGCCACAAGATCCTCGTGCGCTGCGGGGACGGTACCGCCGCGACGAAGCTGTTCGCGGAGCGCTTCCCCGAGCGCGACAGCTCGAGCCTGAACGACGTCGCCTGGTACTGCTGCATCCGGCTGGCGACGATGGGGCGCTTCCCGGCGTTCGCCAACCAGGTCGCGAGCGCCATGCTGGCCCACGAAGGCGGGGGGCTCGGCAGCAACAGCCGCGACACCGTCGCCCTGGCGTTCTTCTGCGCCGGCCGCGTCGACGAAGCCGTCGAACAGCAGCGCACGGCGCTGGCCGAGCACCGCGGCGACCACCGCTTCGAAGGGCGCATGCGCCGCTACGAGGGTGCGCAGCAGCGGCGGCAGCAGAACCCGCCGCCACTACCGAAGCCCACGGGCAAGTGACGCGACAGGCGCGGCCGATGCCAACGCACGATCGGCAGCAGCGACAAACCCCGAGGCCAGCCGCTATCCTGCCGGCCCCATGCGTCTCGCGATCCTCGTCGTCGCCGCGGCCGCCGCCGCGCTGCGGGCCCAAGCCCCGGCCAACTACTACAACACGGTCAACACGACGACGCCGGCCCTGCTGCGTGCGTCGCTGCACGCGGTGATCGACGACCACACGCGTGTGCCCTACACGGCGAGTTCCACCGACACGTGGGACGTACTCGAACTGGCCGATCAGGCAGCGGGCAGCAGCACGCAGATCCTCGACCTCTACAAGAACACGCTCTACACGAAGCAGGGCGGCGGCAACACGTTCTACAACCGCGAGCACACGTGGCCGAACAGCTACGGGTTCCCGACCGACGGCGCGACCAACTATCCGTACACGGACTGCCACCACCTGTTCCTGTGCGACATCGCCTACAACGGCGCGCGCGACAACAACCCGTTCCAGAACGCGAGCGCCAGCTGGACCGAGTGGGCGACGACGGCGAACGGCGGCCAGGGCGGCGGCAGCGGCGTGTTCCCGGGCAACTCGAACTGGTGGACGTCGGCGGCGCCGGCCGGCGGCTGGCAGACGTGGAACGGACGCAAGGGCGACGTGGCGCGCGCGATCTTCTACATGGACGTCCGCTACGAGGGCGGTACGCACGGAGTGACCGGCGCCAGCGAGCCCGACCTGCGGCTGACCGACGACCTCAACCTGATCGACAGCAGCGCCACCGGCAGCAACGCGTCGATCGCCTACATGGGCCGACTGACGACGCTGCTGCAGTGGCACCAGGAGGACCCGGTCGACGCCAAGGAGATGGCGCACACGAACGCGGTGTTCGCGACGCAGGGCAACCGCAATCCGTTCGTCGACCATCCCGAGTGGGTCGCGTGCGTCTACCAGAACGGCTGCCCGCGCGTGCGGCTGCCGGAGATCTGGATCAACGAGCTGCACTACGACAACACGGGCGTCGACGTGAACGAGTTCGTCGAGCTCGCCGGCCCCGCCGGCGAACGCGTCGACAACTGGCTGCTGCTCGCCTACGACGGCGCCACCGGCGCGCCCTACGCCAAGCTGCGCCTCGCCGGCGCGTTCCCGAACCAGCAGAACGGCTACGGCACGCTCAGCTTCGCGTTCCCGGGCCTGCAGGACGGCCCCGACGGCATCGCCCTGGTCGCGCAGAACGGCGTGGTCGTGCAGTTCCTCGGCTACGAAGGCTCGTTCGCGGCGGTGACCGGCGCGGCGAAGACGCGCACCGCGCAGAACCTCGGCGTCAGTGAAGCGTCGACTTCGGCGGCCGGCCTGTCGCTGCAGCTCGGCGGCGTTGGCGGCTACTACAACCAGTTCACGTGGCAATCGTCGCTGACGGCGACGCCGGGCCTGCGCAACACCAACCAGACGTTCCAGTGAGTCGGCGCGCCGCGATCGCCGCGGCACTCGCAGCGGCTGCAGCCCTGGCGCTGCTGGTCTGGTCGCCGTGGACGCGCACCGCGCCGGCGTCACCGCCGGCGCCGCCATCGGCAGCGAACTCGGCCGCGACGTCATCGACGGAGCCGCACGCCGCCGTCGGCGCACCCGAACGCATCGCGGCGACGACGACGTTCGCGTTCCGCGGCCGCATCACCGACCGGCAGGGCCGCGGCCTCGCCGGCGCGCGCGTGCAGCGCATCGACGGCGAAGGGATCGTCGGCGAGACGACGTGCGGCGGTGACGGCGCGTTCCTGCTCGGCGGCGCCCCCGC
>JBILEY010000389.1:0-5022 GCA_044351865.1 Planctomycetota bacterium
AACCTCGAAGACCTGTCGGCGGCGCCGCTGTTCAACCCGGTCGAGATGGGCCGCGCCGGACGCACGTGGAGCGAGATCACCAGCAAGCTGGCGACCGCCAAGCCGCTGGCGCTGGCGAGCAACCTGCCGCAGCGCCTGCAGACGTTCCTCGGCTCCAACAACTACCCGGCGCTGTTCCAGCAGGCGTTCGGCACCACGCAGATCACGTCGGCCAACATCCCGCAGGCGATCGCCGCCTACATCCGGACGCTGAACAGCGACCGGTCGAAGTGGGACCTGGTGCAGAACGGCCAGGCGACGCTGACGGCGCAGGAGCAGCTCGGCCTGACGCTGTTCAACGCGCCCGCCAACGGCGCGACGTCGTGCAACACCTGCCACGGTGACTTCGACGCGCGCACGCTGACCGAAGGCCCGGTGGCCGGCCAGATGACGATGACGACGAGCGGCCCCTACGGCTCGTTCTTCCCGACGCGCCTCGAGTTCCACAACGTCGGCGTGCGGCCGCCGTCGGAGGACGTGGGCCGCGGTGGCGTCACGCTGACCGCCGCCGACCAGGGCAAGTTCCGCGTCGCCAGCCTGCGCAACGTCGCGCTGTCGGCGCCGTACTTCCACAACGGCGGCATGGCCACGCTCGGCGACGTCGTCGAGTTCTACAACCGCGGCGGTGACTTCCACGTCAACCAGGCCGCCAACCTGTTCCCGCGCAACTACACGGTCGTCGAGAAGGACGCGATCGTGGCGCTGCTGAACACGCTGACCGATCCGCGCCTGATCGCGGGCACGCAGCCGTTCGACCGGCCGACGCTCGGCTCGCAGAACGGCAACATCGTGACGGCGACCGGCGCCGGCCAGACGACTGCGGTCGGCGAACTGGTCGCGACCGCGCCGTACGCGCCGGTGCTCGGCGAGCAGCTGTTCCGCATCACGCTGTCCGGCGCTGCCCCTGGCAGCCTCACGTGGCTGATGTGGGACACGGTCGCGGCGGCGCCGAACACGCTGCCGTTCAACCTGCAGCTCGGGCTGAGCCCCGAGTTCCAGGTGTTCGGCATGGGCCCGGTCCAGACCAACTGGATCGTGCCGGGCGTCGGCATGCAGCAGATCCCGATGCCGCTGCCGAACCAGCCGGTGCTCGCCGGCGCCGAGCTCTACGCGCAGTGGCTGGTGCTCGATGCGACGTCGGCGAATCCGATCCTGACGTCGAACGGCCTGCGCATCGAGCTGCAGTGATCGCGGCGAGGCCGCGGCGCCGAGGCGGTGACGCCCGGCGCGCGGCTTGACGGCGCAGCATGGCACGTCGACCATCCGGGGACCTCGTCCCCGTCCATGGAGGCAACCATGCTGCGCCGTTTGCTGTACGCGTCGTTCTCGCTCGCCCTCGCCGCCGTCCCGGCCGCTGCCCAAGGCTGCACCGGCAACGACACCTTCTGGAAGCGCGACTCGCTGCCGGCGTCGCCTGCCGGCCTGACTGCGGTCAGCGTGATCCCCGGCCTGTGTGAGGGCGAGAGCATCGGCGTCGTCTTCGAGATGCCGGCCAACATGCCGCCGCAGAAGGTCACGCAGGTCGTGGCGCCGTGGGGTGCGCAAGGCGGCGTCGGCGGCTTCCAGGCGCAGCTCGACGTGCTCGTCTACGACGGCGTGTCGTTCGTCGGCGGCGTGCCGAACATGGGCAACCTCGTGTTCCAGCTGACCAACACCGGCTCCGGCCTGCAGGTGCAGAGCCAGGCGCTGAACACCTTCGACACCAGCTCCTACGACATCGTCGTCGGCCTCGCCGCACCGACCGGCACGCCCGCCGTGCGCCGCTTCGCGGTCTGCTTCCGCACCGACCTCAACGCGCACCCGACCGGCACCTGCGGCAGCGGCTACCCGGCGAACTACTTCACCGACAACGGCACGTTCCAGTTCACCTGCACGACGCCGCTGCGCACCAACCTGATCGAGATCCAGGGGCAGGGCTGGCGCGACGCGGCGCTGGCGCAGGTCTCGGGCATCCCCCTGTGCCCGATCTTCTTCAACGGCAACTGGTGCATCCGCGCCTGCACGCGCGACGCGTTCCCCGCCAGCTACGTGACCTACGCGAACGGCTGCCCGAGCACGCTCGGCACGAGCCAACTGCTGCCGGCGACGATGCCGCGCATCGGCACCAACCTGTTCGTCATCGTCGACAAGCTGCCGTTCAGCCTCGGTGCGATGCTGACCGGCTTCAGCGACACCAACGCCGGCGGCGTGCCGCTGCCGCTCGACGTGACGTTCCTCGGCCTGCCGGGCTGCAGCCTGCAGACGTCGGCCGAGGTGTTCCAAGGCCTGACCGGCGGCGGCACCACGGCGTCCTACCTGCTGTCGATCCCGAACCAGCAGTCGCTGCTCGGCGCCCAGCTCTACCAGCAGGTGTTCGTCATCGACCCGCCGCTGAACTCGTTCGGCGGCGCCTTGTCCGATGCGGCTAGGATGACCGTCGGCTTGTGACCCCGTCCGACGGGGCTCCGCGCATGCACGAAGCGATCCCCGTCCCCCCCGAAGGCGCTGCCGCGCGCACCCTCGCCGATGGCCGCAGCGACCTGCTGGTGCGCGAAGAGCCGCTGCTGCTCGTCGTGCACGACCAGCAGCTGCTGACGATGCGCACGCCGGGCCGCGACCAGGATCTGGCGCTCGGATTCCTGCTCGGCGAGGGCATCGTCGACCACGCCAGCGACGTGCTCGGCAGCGACTTCGTCGCCGGCGACGCCGAAGCCCGCACCGCCGACGAACTGCGTCTCTCGCTGCGCACCTCGCCAGGCCCGCAGCAGCGTTCGCGGCTCGCGCGCACGCACGAGATCCGCAGCTCCTGCGGTGTCTGCGGCCTCGCCGACGTGACGACGATGCTCGACGAACTGCCGCCGCTGCTGCCCGGTGTGCCGAAGCTCACGCACGCACGCGTGAGCACACTGCTGGCGGCGCTGGCTGCGCGGCAGCAACTGTTCGCCGCGACCGGCGGCTGCCACGGCGCGCTGGTGGCCGAAGCCCGCGACGACGGGGCGGTTCTCGGTGCCGGCGAAGACGTCGGCCGCCACAACGCGCTCGACAAGGCGATTGGCGAAGCCGCCCGCGGCGGCGCCGACTTCGCGCGCTGCATCGCCGTGCTGTCGGGCCGCGCCGGCTACGACCTGGTGGTCAAGTGCCTGCGCGTGCGCCTGCCGGTGATCGTCTCGGTGTCGGCACCGAGCGCACTCGCCTTCGACCTGTGCCACGCCGCCGGCGCCACGCTGCTCGGCTTCGCGCGCGGGGAACGGCACCAGGTCTACTGCGGCGCCGAGCGCTTCTCCGCCGGCTGACGCGCCGGCTCGTTCCCAGCCCCCACCGGCGCCTCGCCGTCCTTCGCACAGCGGAAGCCGGTGTGGCACAGGCCGGTGTCGACCGTCGACTTCATGCGCGTGCCTGGCAGGTAGCCGAGGCAGTAGACGTCGCTGCACAGGAACGAACCGCCGCGCAGCACCCGCTTCTTCGCCCCGGGCTCCTGCGGATCGAAGCTCTCCGCCGGCCCTTGCGGATCGACCAGCACCTGCGTGCCGTCGCCGTAGCCCTGCGGGTGGTACCAGTCGCTGCACCACTCCCAGACGTTGCCCGACATGCCGAACAGGCCATAGCCGTTCGCCGCGAACGCGCGCACCGGCGCCGTGCCGGCGAAGCCGTCGGCCGCGGTGTTGCTGCGCGGGAACGTGCCCTGCCAGATGTTCGCCGGGTGCTTGTCCTTCGTCGGCGCGTCGTCGCCCCAGACGTAGCGCTTCTGGTCGAGGCCGCCGCGCGCTGCGTACTCCCACTCCGCTTCGCTCGGCAGGCGCTTGCCGGCCCACTTCGCGTACGCCATCGCATCGCGCCAGCTGACGTGCACGACCGGATGCTGCTCGCGACCGTCGATCGACGAGCCCGCACCTTCGGGTTGGCGCCAGCACGCACCGGGCACCCACGTCCACCACCGCCAGAACTCGCGCAGGTCGACGGCGTCGGGCGGCGGCGTGAACACCAGCGAACCGGCGACCAGCTGGTCCTCGGGCACGCCGGGCACGTCGGCCGCGGTCGGCTTCGTCTCGGCGTCGGTGACGTACTTCGTCGCGGCGACGAACGCCGCGAACTGCGCATTGGTGACCTCGGTCGCATCCAGCCAGAAGCCGCGCAGGCGCACGCGGTGCAGCGGCGCATCGGCGTCGCCGTTCTGGCTGCCGAGCACGGCGTCGCCGCCCGGGATCCACACCATGCCCTCGGGCGCGGTTGCCGACGGCGCGGGGGCTGGTGCCGGCGGCTTGCGTTCCGGCTGTTGCGCCGATGCACTCGCAGCGAACGCGAGCGCGGCAGCGAGGGCCGAGAACGGAACGACGAGCGACCGCAGCATCGCCGCATCGAACCGCACGCCCCGCGTTGCCACAACCGGCCCTGCAGCTACCGTCGCCGCATGCTGCTTCGTCGATCCCAGCCTTGGCTCCTGGCCCTCGTGGCCGTGCTCTTCGCCGCGGCGGCGCTGGCTGCCTCGCCGCAGCAACCGCCGCGCGCCGGCGGCAAGCCACCGGAGCCGACGAAGGCGAACGGCAAGGACGCCGCCAAGCCGCCGCCGCCGGCGCAGGCGAAGAGCAAGGGCCCGGTGTCGATCCTGTTCGTCGGCAACAGCTACACGGCGTTCCACGAACTGCCGGTGCTGGTGCGGGCGCTGGGCCGCGCGCAGAAGCCGCCGCGCGCCGTCGAGATCGTCGCCGTCACGCCGGGTGGCTGCACGCTGCAGCAACACTGGCTCGCCACCGGCGCCGACGCCCCGCGCACGCTGCTGCAGGACCGCCGCTTCGACTTCGTCGTGCTGCAGGAACAGAGCCGCCGCCCGATCGACGATCCGGCGCTGCTGCACGAGTTCGCGGCGAAGTTCGCGGCGCTGGCCCACGAACGCAAGACGACGCCGATCTGGTATGCGACCTGGGCGCGGGCGGCGACGCCGGACGACCAGACGAAGCTGACCAGCGAGTACCTGCGCGCGTGGCAGGACGGCGGCGGCCTGCTGGC
>JBILEY010000390.1:0-5007 GCA_044351865.1 Planctomycetota bacterium
GCGCGCGCAGGCCAGCGCCCACGCTGGCGGCGACGGCCGCGTGGAAGGCGGCGCAGGACTGCGCTTCTTCGGCGCGCGCAGCGAGGCGCGCGGCGAACTCGGGATCGCGCTCGGCGACCGACTTCGCCGCGGCAGCGAGGCGCTCGGCGGCCTGCACGAAGTCGCCCGCGGCCTCGGCAGCGCGCACGGCGTCCATCTCGGCGCGCACCGCGGCGAGGGTCTGCATGCGCACACTCTCGTCCACCGTCGGTGCGGCGGCGACGCCATCGCTCGGCGCCGAAGCCGGTGCGTCCGTCGTTGGCGTCGGCGGCACGGCGGCGAGAGCCTGCCGCTCCGCTTCGCCGAGCAGGCCACGCAAGTCGGCGAACTCGGCCGTCGCCGGGAAGCGGGGCAGCGCGCCCTGCAACAACGCCACGGCGTCGCCGGCCTTGCCCGCGGCGAGCGACTGGCGTGCCGACTGCAGCAGCTGCGCCTGCGCGGCCCGCGCCTCGCTGCGCACGTCGGCAATCGTCGACGCCGCGGCCTCGCCCGCGGCGGCGAGCAGTTCGAGTGCCTGTGCGAACTGGCCCTGCGTGCACAGGCGCGCCACTTCGGCCCGATCGAACGCGCCGGTCGGCGGCGTCCCCTGCGCTGCCGGTGCGGACGTCGGGTCGCCGAGCTGCGCGCTCGACGGCGACATCCGGGGCGCAACGCCGGTCGGCAGGTCCTGCGCGTTCGGGGAGTCGGCGGCGACGGGATCGCGTGCCGCATCCCCCGCCGGCGCCACGCGGCGGGCCAGCGTCGCCCGCAGGTCGCTGCGCACCATGCGCGCCGCCACCTGGTCGACCGGCGAGCCCTTCTGCTCGAGCTGCGACAGCTCCTGGATCCACTGCGCATAGGTGCGATCGACGTTCGGATCGAGCACCTTGGCCTGCAGGCGAGCGAACGCCGCGTCGACGTCGGCGAGCGCCGCCTCTTCGCGAGCGAGTCGGGCCAGCCGATCGTCGGCGGCGGCGCTCCAGCTCTCACGCAGTCGCGCGATCGACGCGCGGGCTTCGTCGACGCGCCCCTTCTGGCGGGCGTTCGCGATCATCGCCAGCTGCGCGCCGACTTCACTGTCGCCAGGCTGCAGCGCGAAGAAGGCGAACAGCCCGACCAGCGGGATCGGCGCCAGCAGCGGCAGCAGGTTGCGCTTCTTGGCAGCCGGAGCCACCGCGGGGCGCGCCGCTGCCGAGGCCGGCGCCGGACGGCGCGCCGCCGGCGCGGCGAGCACGTCGTCGGCGGTCGCCTGCCGCGCCACGGTGCGGCCGACCACGATGACGACCCGGCCAAGTTCGATGCGATCCCCGAGGCCCAGTTCGACCGGACCATTCACGTCGACGCCATTGCGACGCGTCGGCGCCGAAGGCTCCAGGCGAGCCCCGCCGGCATGCGGCACGAAGGTCGCGTGCAGGTCGGCGACGCCGTCTTCGCCGAGCACGACCTCGACGGTTGCGGCGCGGCCGAAACGGACCGGACGGTCGTCGAGTGGGAAGAGCAGCGTCTGGCCGCGGTCGAGGATCTGCAGCGTGTACATGCGGTGCGCAGGCCGCGGGCGGGGCTGCCGGCGGCGCACGAAGGGCGAGGATCCTACCGCAGCGACTGCCGCGGTGGCACGCCGGCTTGCCGCTGCCACAAGGTCGCGACCTGGCCCTGGGTGCGTTCGGCCCATGGCACGAGCCCGCTGGCGAAACCCACCGTCGCGAGCAGTTGCACCGGATGGCCGGCCAGCAGTTGGCTCAGGCGGGCATGCTCCGCCGGCGTCTGGTCGACCACCAGCAACCACCCACCCGGCCGCACCGCAGCGACGGCGCGGGCCACGAGGCGCCGCGGCCGCAAGCGCGACAACGGCACACCCCACTGCAGGCAGGCATGCGCCGACAGGAACGGGAAGAACATCGTCACCACGTCCTGTTCCGGCCACTGGCGGCGGGCGAAGTCGGCGACCTGGAAGTGCACCTCGCTGCTGCCGGCACTCGCCAGCTCGGCGTGCGCGGCCGCGTGGTCGGCCCGCGCGTGGCCGTCGCGGTAGACGCCGTGGCCGTCGAGCTCGATGCCGCGCAGCACGACCCGGCGCGGCGCTTGGCCGTTGCGCCGCCCTTGGCGCGCGAAGAAGGCTGCGAGCGCCGTCGCGTAGCGGAAGTCGCCGCAGCCGACGTCGAGGGCGCGCACCGCGCCGTCGTCGCCGACCGGCAGTTCGTGAGCCGCGACCAGGCGCTCGAGTCCGTCGAGGCGCGCCAGCGCGTCGAGCCAGGTCGTGCGCGACGAGTGGCCGGCGAGGCGCTGCAGCTCGGGCCAGCGGCGCCAGTGCTGCGCGCGGCGTTCGGCGGCGGCGCGTTCGGCCGGCGGCAGGAAGGCGAACAGTTCGCCCTTGTCCTCGTTCGCCAGCGTCACGCGGCCGCGGGACCAGCGCAGGCGGCTGCGCAGCGCGAAGGTGAGTTCGTTCGCCGGTGCTCGCAACACCGACAGCGCAGCCTGCAGCAAGGACGGCATATGGGCCACTCATCGGCGCGCGCGCCCGGGCTCCGTGAGCCGGCGGCGCGCCGCGACGGGCCCGCGATCAGAAGCCGATCGTGATCGCGTTGCCGTTCGACGACACCAGGTTGAACGGCGTCGCCAGCGACAGCGCGACGACCTGCGACGACAACACCGCACCCGCGAAGACCGGGTTGTTCGGGATCGCGAACGGCACGGTGCCGGTGCCCGTCGCCGTCAGCGGGAACGGGAAGTTGGCGAGGTTGCCGTTGCTGTAGGCATTGCACGTCGGCATGCCGAGGAAGGTCAGGTCGACGCCGGGGTTCAGCACGACGTCGCCGAGGAACATGAAGCCGACCGGCAGCAGCGTCGGCATCCCGCTCGTCTGCCAGGCGAACGCGGCGTTGCCGAGGACCGGCTTGCCGTTGGTCGTCAGCGCGGGGCGCAGCTCCGTGTCCGGAACCGACAGCGGCGTCGCCAACGCACTCGACAGGTCGAGCGCACCACTCTCGGTCGACCTGCCCAACCCGGTGTAGCCGGTCAGGTAGGCGTTGCCGGACGGGGTGAAGGCGCCGTAGACGATCGTGATGTCGCCGCTCGCGAGGCTGAACTGCACCTGCGCCGTGTTCGGGCTCGTCGTGGTGTGCGTGTAGACCCCTTCCCAGGTCACGTAGGCGATCCCGCCGAGTTCCTCGAACTTGATCTTGCCGCTGCCCGTGAGGCTCGGGTTCAGGTCGTGCCAGACGACGGCGAGCGTCGGCGCCGTGAACGCCAACAGCTCGTTGATCGTCGGGGTGAAGTCGGAGGCAGGGCCCGTCGCCCCCAACGTGATCTTGCCGTTCGAGTCGACCACCAGGCTGGCCGTCGAGCCGCCTGCCACCGGCATCGCGGCCGACAGCGCCACCGTTGCATTGGTGTCGTCGCCGTTGGCGATGATCGTGGCCCCGGCCGTCGGGGTCACGAACGTGCCCGGAATCGAATCGAGCACCAGGTAGCCCGCGGTTTGCCGCAGCATCGTGATCGTGCGACCCGGCAGATCGAACGCGGCTGCGGTCGCGAAGAGCTCCGCGAACGTGTCGCGCGAATCGAGGCAGCCAATGCCGTAGTCGGTGGCAGCGGCGCAGTTGCTCGAGGCCGCCGCCACGTAGGCGTAGCCCGGCGCGGTCGCCAACAGCGTCAGCCCCTGGCCCGGCAAGTCGAACGTGTTCGCCGTGGGCCACGTCTCGAACACCGTGTTGTCGACCGTGGCTCCAGCCACGAGGTAGTCGACCGGTGTGGGCAGCGGCGCGGCCGCGCCCGGCGTGACGCCGACGATGGCGACCTGGCCGCCGCCGAACGTCGAGCGGTTGGTGACGCCAGCACCGTAGTAGACGCGCACCTCACCGTTCGGCAGCAGCTGCAACTGCACGTCGAACACCGGCGTCGCGAGCACGGCCGCGCCGGCGTAGTTCTGCGCGTTCTTCCAGGTGATCGTGCAACCGGCGGCCGAGCTGTCGAGGAACACGCCACCGTTGTTGCCGGCGAGGATGTTCAGGTCGTTCCAGAAGGCGGCGACGCGCGGCGAGCCGGCGACGAACTCGGCGGTCGTCGGCGTGGCGTCGGCGGCACCGGGCACTGGCAGGCCGCTGTTCGACAGGTAGACGAAGCCGTTCGTCGACACGTGCACGTTGGTGTACGTCGTGCCGGCGAACGGGAACGCGAAGCCGATCGGCTGGATCGGGAACAGCGTGTCGTCGCCGACACCGAGCGAGGTGCCGAGCGTGCTCGAGGGGCAGTTTTGCGCCGCGGCGATTGCGGCCAGGGACAAGGACAGCGAAACGGCGAAGGCGTGCTTCAGCATGAGGTCGAGTGGGGTCGGTGAGCCGCGCCTTAGCCACCGAGGCGCCGCTGGCTACCGAGCCGCGGACTGGAATCGCACCCGAACCCGCAGATCGCACGCATCGGCCCGGGAGCATCGCCAACCTCGGGCTCATCTCCACAGCGCGGCGCGTCGCCGCGATGCCGACCAGCCGCCGCAAAACGCGAACGGAGCAGGCATCGCGGGGATGCCTGCTCCGTTCGCGGTCGGCGGCTCGCCGGGAGGATCAGCGCGGCGTCTCGGGGAACTTCAGGTACGGCAGGCGCACGCCTTGGAACGAGAAGTTGTCGATGCGAAGCGCCGGCGGCGGCTCGAAGCCACGGCCACCTTCGAACGCGATGAGGTCGTTCTGCTCGACGCCGTCGCCGGACACACCGAGTGCGCCGACCAGCACGCCGTTCTTGTAGAGCGGCACGGAGCCGGGGAAGAACGTCAGGCCGTTCTGGTAGCCCGGGTCGGGCGGCGCACTGCCCCAGCGATCGGTCTGCGCCGGCAGCTCGTTGTTGTTCGACAGCGTGAACAGGGGGCCGGGCGGGTTCTCGTCGATGCCCGGCGGGAAGAACGGCTGCGACAGGAAGCCGAGCGTGCGGGTGGTCAACGCGATGGCGCGCGGATCGGACGTCGGGAAGCCCGGCCAGGTGTCGCCGTTGGCGAAC